>NZ_JBBEXE010000026.1:0-531 GCF_037645805.1 Leptobacterium meishanense | reverse complement strand
GTGTATTGAATGCAACGAATGTAGAGGCCAATGTGCTCTTAGACCCGGACGATACTGTTATTATAATAAACGATAATGTATCAGTAAGGGCAACAGACCAAGGCGTTCCAAGTATAAACGTAACCAATGTTGGTGGTGGTGCACAGATTCCCAATATAAGGCTTCCTAAAACAGATGGTACAGGAAGCACTGTATTTGGTCAACAGGGAATGTCAGGTGCTTCTGGTGATTTTTCGAACCTTGCTATCCCAGGGGATTTTGTGATTCGAAACTTTACTTTGGAAGGAAATACAGCATATATGGGTGATATTATTATAGCGGCACAAGCCGGTGATGGCACTCCTACCTCTACAGGGGGGGATATTGTTTTTGCTACCGGAGTATCGGGCGCAAAAAGTGATAGGGTTCGGATGCGTATCCGGAACGATGGTTGGGTAGGAATAGGAAATTTAATAGGCCCGTTTGGAACTGAGCTCCTCCGGGTAGGTGGAAGTATTCGAACCGCAACCCAAACAGTCGCTGATTATGTGT
>NZ_JBBEXE010000025.1:0-625 GCF_037645805.1 Leptobacterium meishanense | reverse complement strand
TTCAGTATTGACAAACGAGTCACTGAACTGATCACTGACCCCGGCGTTATGGTTAGGAGCCTGAACCTGCCCAGAGACATTAAACGAATAAGCCGGTCTGTGTCCATTGACAAGGTCCCTTAGTTCAAAGACGGAGTTATAGGTCCCCACATAGTCTAAATTCATTTTGATGGTAAACTCCGCCTGTCCTCCGGCAGGAATAGGAGCTGATAGCTGCGAGACATCCAATATGGACATTGCCAAGCTACCAGCAGTTTTAACTAGGCTTAGCTGCAGCGCTTCCGTACTGGAGTTCAATACCCTGAACACCTGCATATGGTCTTGGCTGGTATTTTGGTCATGAGTTCCTAAGGAAGCCATCCCTCCATCAGAGATCAAAGGATTGGTAGCGTTCACAAGTACCTGTTTAAGGGCTGTCAATGCTGACAGTGCAGGCAGCGGGTTCACTTGCCCAGAGACATTAAACGAATAAGCCGGCCTGTGTCCATTGACAAGGTCCCTTAGTTCAAAGACGGAGTTATAGGTCCCCGCATAGTCTAAATTCATTTTGATGGTAAACTCAGCCTGTCCTCCGGCAGGAATAGGAGCTGATAGCTGCGAGACATCCAATATGGACATTGCCAAG
>NZ_JBBEXE010000024.1:0-776 GCF_037645805.1 Leptobacterium meishanense | reverse complement strand
GCTTCCGTACTGGAGTTCAATACCCTGAACACCTGCATATGGTCTTGGCTGGTATTTTGGTCATGAGTTCCTAAGGAAGCCATCCCTCCATCAGAGATCAAAGGATTGGTAGCGTTCACAAGTACCTGTTTAAGGGCTGTAAAGCTTTCCAAAGGTGTTGCCGGTGCAACTGTTCCTGAGACGTTCCATTCCAATGGTGATACTTCCGGGTCATTTAAGTCCACTAACTTAAAAGTAGCATTATGGGTCCCTTCAGTGTTCAGAGCCATTTTAATGGAGAACTCAACCTGTCCTCCTACAGGGATGGGATTAGACAGAGCAGACCCGTCCAATACCCAAAAGGCGTTATGGCCACTTACTTTTGCTACCCCAAGCAACAAGGGTTCAGTACCATCATTGAAGATCCTGAACGCTTGGACAAGCCCTTGCGTGTTTTTTTCATGCGCCCCGAAGCTAGCCGTGGCATTATTATCTATCAGCACATTGGTAGCATCCGCAAAGACCTGTTTGAGGCGAATGCTTGTATCGAGTGTTTTGGCAGTATTTATTTGGGCACTTACGTTAAAAGTGAGGGTACCCCCATTGGCAGTACGCACCACCACTGTTCCTGTATGGACACCGGGAAGGATGGTCGTTACCGAGACATTAAAATTAGCATATTGCTCAGGCAACACTTCATTAGGGACATTATTGACCACAAAAGGCCCTGTGACATCAATGGAATTGATGTTAAGATTATGATCATACCCTAAGTTGTAAATACGGAAAGGGAAAGC
>NZ_JBBEXE010000023.1:0-780 GCF_037645805.1 Leptobacterium meishanense | reverse complement strand
TAATATTTAATAGTGATATGTCAGTTAGTTTTTCACATAGTTTTATTTATTAAGGTTAGGTATTATGGTTGTGTCTGTTTTTAGTAATTTCAATAGTTTGCTCAGGTCAACAACAGTATTGGTCAACAATCCGGATAGAAGTCTATTAAGTTTTCGATAGTGTTTTTTTAATGCTTTTGTGTTCCTTCGAAAAGCGGCATTGTTTGTAGAGTTTGCTATAAGCTTTTCATTATTCGGCGCACTACGGTTTTCAAGCTCAGGTAAGGCAAATAGCTGAACAAAATCACTTACTGCTGTTGCAGATAATTTCTTTTTTTCTTTTAAAATTGTGTAGTTTAATTTCAAATAAAGCTATATAAATAATTACAATCGGCTACAATTATAATAATTAAATGTGTAAATACCATAATATTTTTACGGAAATACCATAATATATTTTATAAAAAGAATAACTTATAAATTATTTTATTTTGCTTAAAGCCGGCCCTGCCTATATTAAATAGAATTTCTTATAATTCGAAAATAGGCCTTCATAAAAGTTATTTTTTCTCCTTGCTATCAATCATTGGTTTTATATGTAGACATCAAATTTTAGGAGAATTTTACCATTTAAAAAATAACATAGTTAAAGTCATTAGAAATACCTTATTTAATAATGCATTTTTTGCCTGCTAGTGCACATCAGTAGAAGCGGTATCCATTTTTTGGTTTAAACTAGTCTAAAAAAAGCAAGCATCCTGACCGGATTATGGCCAGGATGGTTTATAAGGTTTTTACTAT
>NZ_JBBEXE010000022.1:0-807 GCF_037645805.1 Leptobacterium meishanense | reverse complement strand
ATGCGAAGGTTATTATATACAGTAGTATCATTATTGACGGCTATAGGGATATATGGTCAGGATCCCCCTCCTGGGACTGAGGAGATCAGTTTTTTTATATCTGCCACTGCGAATGGTTTTGATTTCACAGATACTCCTACAGGGACATTGGAACAGCGTTCTACACAGTTTCCTGGGTATGTGACCAGTCATAGTTTATCCGATGTAGTTGTAAATGATATAATCATATCCTCTACAGGGGCATTGTACCAGATAACGTCCATTAGTGACCCTGGAGGACCTAGGACTGTAACTACAAGTAAACTCACCAATGTAGTTGATGGCACAATATCAAACTTGGCCAATGGAGTTGTAAATATAGCCAGGCCTACTGGTAATTGTCTTTTGATTCCTGACTATGTAGTGAACAACAATGGTATTACCCCTTTGCTGCGTGCAGCGATCAACAACTACAACCTGAACCGTTTGGACAACTGTATAAACACGGCCATTGGTGGTATTACAGCCGACAATGGGCTGACCCTTACCGGTGGGAACATACAATTGGGGGGTGCAATGACAGAGCCGACAACAGCTATTGATTTAGGAGCAAACACCCTTAATTACAATGTAGATGGCACCGGCAACCTAAACATAGATTTAACTTCGACGGGTGGTTTCAATGTAACCAGTGGGGCCAACCGGTTATTATTTGTACAGCCAGATGGTAGTATAGGAATAGGAGCGGCCACACCAATTGATGATAGTTCTGTATTGGACATATCGCAGGTTACAGACAAGGGAGTATTACTGCCCAATGTGGCATTA
>NZ_JBBEXE010000021.1:0-1108 GCF_037645805.1 Leptobacterium meishanense | reverse complement strand
GCTCGGTAACCGGATACTTAAAATAAACCGGCTTTAAGGTTTCAACGGTTAGATCCAGGTTGTCCCAATAGACAGCAGTATTAGGCGATTGGTTGTCTATTCTAATGGCAGCATACTTTACAGGGATCCCCCTTGGAGAAGCTAAGGAGAGGCCTACCTCTTGCCAATCCCCGGTAAAGGTCAGGTCTATTTTGTCCCACCAGCCATCTTGGGTATTTTTGTTTTCATCCAAAAAGAAGATATAGAACCTACCTTTTGTACCTGCCTGTCCTTTTACCCTAGTTGAGAGTGTAGCCTCATAGTCCTTGTTGGTATCCAGTGTTTCAACAACACTTCCCTTCCAAGGGAGTGTTTTTGTTTGCAGGCCAGCGGATGTTTGTACCAGGGCATGGCCATCAGAGAATTCTTTCCCAAGGACGACCTCTAAACGCCCATCATTGTCTAAGCCCTCTGTAAAGGGCATTAACAAAGGAGCCACTTCTTCGGTTTTGAACGAAAGGTCATCCCAGTAAACGGACTCCCCTGGAGTAATTACATCCAGGCGTATACTTGCATATTGAAGGTTATGCCCTTCTGGAGAGGTAAAACTATGTTCTATCCATTGCCAATCGCCTGAGAGGGTAAACTTTTTGAACTGGAATGCTCCGGGAACCAGAGGGCTATATGGGACTTCTTTATAGAAGATATAGGTACGCACCTGGGTACCTGCTTGTCCTTTTACCCAAGCCCCTATGGAGGAGACGTATTGTTTTGAGGGGTCCAGAGTAGTTAAGACATCACCAAACCAAGGCGAGGTAAAGGTATCGCTATCAGGTGCAGAAGTAAGCTTTGCAGCGTACCTGCCACTGTGGACTTGTAGGGAATCAATGACAAAGAGTCCGCCACGGCTTGCAGCGGGCAGTCTATTGAAAGGGTACATTAAAGTACCGGACTCGAACCCGGGATTGGGGATTTTGTTATTAAAAGATTGTGCATGTGCAAAGGAGACACCGATGATGCTCCATAAAAGCAAGGAGTTAACTAGGGGGCAGAACTTCTTCATTTTTAATATTTAATAGTGATATGTCAGTTAGTTTTTCACATAGTTTTATTTATTAAGGTTAGGTAT
>NZ_JBBEXE010000020.1:0-1216 GCF_037645805.1 Leptobacterium meishanense | reverse complement strand
ATCCTGACCATATATCCCTATAGCCGTCAATAATGATACTACTGTATATAATAACCTTCGCATTGCTTTATATTTATATTATTAATTCTGAGCTAGGTTTGTTATTGTAACTTTTCCTCCAGGTATTCCACTCAATCCATTGAAATCAAGAGTTAATGCACCGCCACCAAATGTTACTGCTTGTGTTATACCAAACAAAAAAGGAGACCCTATGTTGGCATTTGGCCCTGCATTGCCCCTTATCCATACATTTGGTGTTGATGCGTCCACAGCATTAGTGTTGCCCGTAGGCGTTACAATAACAATCCGTGCCGTATCATTATCTCCTGGATTAAGGTTTACCCCTGCTTGAGGGACAAATTCAATCCTGTCTAGTGTTTCACCTCCAGCAACAGTAAACGTATAAACATTATTGAAATCTTTTACAACTCCCGGTAAAGCAGAGGCATACACCCGCATATTTTCTCCGGCAATATCAAACCATTGCATGGCAGCACCACCAGCACCTAATTCTATCCATTGGGTGCCGTCGTTGTACCAGAAAGTACTTGTGGTAGTGTCATATACAATCATACCGTTCACATTAGGCATCCCTGTACGTTGGCCTGTGGTTAACCGAGGCATCAAAAGGCCTTTATCATTACCTGGAGAACTTATTTCAAGAGCTGCACTGGCATCCGGTGTATTGGTACCAATACCTACATTGCCCGTGGTGTTCTCCACCAAGAAAGCTGGGTTCCCGTTCTGCTGTACCGCAAAATTGCCCGTGCCCGTTAAATCATGTATATATGTAAATGCACCTGGATGGGTAATCGTTGTGTTGTTTTCTAAAGTTCCTCCTAGCTCTACAAAGTTCCCATCTAAAGAAAGCCCGTTGCGTGCACCCCGAGAGCCTAACCCGGGAATCGTCGTTGGGTCTACCCAGGTTGCTACTCCTGTAGCGTCACTGCGCAATACATAATCGGCTACTTCTGCACCAGGTAAATTCAATCGTAAGGTCCCGTCTACATCTAATGTGTTTCCCGTGGGGGCTGTACCTATTCCCACTGAACCCGTCCGCGTAATGGCTCCTGCTACATCTTCTCCATTGACTCCCCAGGCATCGCCGTCTCTTAAATCAGCTAAAGCGATCGTAACAGTACCACCATCAGAGTCCGTTAAAATTAAATTGGTGCCATCTTCAGTCAACGATACGTTTGTTGTATTGGTGTCAACT
>NZ_JBBEXE010000019.1:0-1416 GCF_037645805.1 Leptobacterium meishanense | reverse complement strand
TTGCAGCATCCATGGCTACCCCGGCAGGCACCTGCACAGTGACTTCCCCATCTGCTGTAGGGTCAATGGTGGCGGTATAGGACGCCCCTGACCCGCTAAAGGCTGTTATGGAGCCATTGGTTACAGTAATATCGCTTTGAACAAACCCAGTAACGCCCTCACTAAAGGTAATGGTAATGTCAAAAGATCCATTTACAGGCCCGGCAGGCCCATCAATGGTTACTGAGGGAGCTGTTCCATCATTAGTAACACTGTAGGTGTTGGAAGCCAGATTGTCATTGTTTGCAGCATCCATGGCTACCCCGGCAGGCACCTGCACAGTGACTTCCCCATCTGCTGTAGGGTCAATGGTGGCGGTATAGGACGCCCCTGACCCGCTAAAGGCTGTTATGGAGCCATTGGTTACAGTAATATCGCTTTGAACAAACCCAGTAACGCCCTCACTAAAGGTAATGGTAACATCAAAACTACCATTTACAGGCCCGGCGGGTCCATCAATGGTTACTGAGGGAGCTGTTCCATCATTGATAATACTATAGATATTGGAAGCCAGATTGTCATTGTTTGCAGCATCCATGGCTACCCCGGCAGGCACCTGCACAGTGACTTCCCCATCTGCTGTAGGGTCAATGGTGGCGGTATAGGACGCCCCTGACCCGCTAAAGGCTGTTATTGTCCCGTTTGTTATGGTAATATCACTTTGAACAAACCCAGTAACGTCCTCACTAAAGGTAATGGTAACATCAAAACTACCATTTACAGGCCCGGCGGGTCCATCAATGGTCACTGAGGGAGCTGTTCCATCATTAGTAACACTGTAGGTATTGGAAGCCAGATTGTCATTGCTTGCAGCATCTATGGCTACCCCGGCAGGTACTTGTACGGTCACTTCCCCATCCGTTGTAGGGTCAATGGTAGCGGTATAGGATGCCCCTGATCCGCTAAAGGCTGTTATTGTCCCGTTTGTTATGGTAATATCACTTTGAACAAACCCAGTAACGCCCTCACTAAAGGTAATGGTAATGTCAAAAGATCCATTTACAGGCCCGGCAGGCCCATCAATGGTCACGGTGGTGGCTGTTCCATCATTGATAATACTATAGATATTGGAAGCCAGATTGTCATTGCTTGCAGCATCTAAGGCTACCCCGGCAGGTACTTGTACGGTCACTTCCCCATCTGTTGTAGGGTTGATGGTAGCGGTATAGGATGCCTCTGATCCGCTAAAGGCCGTTATTGTCCCGTTTGTTATGGTAATATCGTTTTGAACAAACCCGGTAACGTCCTCACTAAAGGTAATGGTAACATCAAAACTACCATTTACAGGCCCGGCGGGTCCATCAATGGTCACTGAGGGAGCTGTTCCATCATTAGTAACACTGTAGGTATTGGAAGCCAGATTGTCATTGCTTGCAG
>NZ_JBBEXE010000018.1:0-1822 GCF_037645805.1 Leptobacterium meishanense | reverse complement strand
CTATCTTATCTATTCAAATATACCCATCCATCAATAGGTTCCCGCTCCCCATCGTTAAACTCTATAATGTAAAAATACGTCCCTACTGGTACCCCTTCATTACTACTCACCGTCAAACCATTGTTCGAAGTACCGTCCCACCACTGTGGCGTACTACTACCATCATGTCGGTAATCATATACCTTACTACCATACTGATTGAAAATCTGCATTCGGAAGTTCGGGAAACTTGCCAATATAGGGATCTCAAAGGTGTCATTAAAGCCATCGCCATTGGGGGAAAAGGCATTCGGGAACACAAAACAGCTGTTTTCATCTAAGTAATCTGCAGTACCATCCCTATCACAGTCATCATCAAACCAGTCACCATTACGGTTGGTGTCTTCCTCTGCTGTCGGAACACCATCGCCGTCATCATCAGGGTCGAGATAGTCAGGAATGCCATCTCCATCTGTATCGGTTGGTTGTTCTTCTACGTCCAACACACCGTCATCATCACAATCAGGGTCTAAATTAATCGTTACTGCCAAACGGATACTGCTTACACACCTACTGGGAAGGGTATCGTCTGTGGCTTCTGCGTAGTAGGTGGCCCCGTCTGTCAATGGGGTGGCCGGGTCCACTACATTGCCTCCGGTGGGGGCATCATACCATACTATGGTTGTCCCGGAGACTGTCGTGGCTTCTATATCGGCTACTGTAGGGTTGTCCCCTATACAGGGTTCCTGTAATGTATCGCCGACAGGGGTTGGGGGGGCACATACACGGGCGAGCGTGAACACGCCATAGCTGATGGGGGTCGTAGTTATTGTATTGTTGGTCATGTTTATTGTACCGCCTTGGTCGATCCATTGGGTGCCGTCCCATAGGGCAATGGTCAAGGTCGTAGGGTCAGCTGTCAAGGTGCTCGGTGTGGTCGGTACCGTAGTGTCCCAGCTTAAGGTGATGGATACATTGGTGCTGCCGTTTAACTGGTCGATCTCCCAATATTCTTGGGCATCTATCTCTTCTAATATGGCTTCCCGCTGGGCTGTGTCATAGCCATCTATAGTCGGGTCAGTGAAATGATACTGGGCCTGGTATGCTTCGGTGGTAGCACCCGGGGCACTGATCCCCGCAGGACGGTAGGTGTAACTGCCTCCGGTCTGGTCGCCTATCGGAAAGGTAAAGGCATCGTTACCGGTCTTGTGCACTGGGCCGTCAACAAAACTGGCATTCCCCGTACTGCTGTGGGTGGCATTGTCCTGGAATTGCAAAAGGCCACTGGCAACCGGGTCATCGGCATCTACCACCCCGTCCATAAAGTCCAGGTTACCAAATACCACAATATCGGTGTTCAGTATTATTGAAGGGGGCGCGGAGGGGTTATTGATCGTTATGTTGTAAAATTCACTGGTAATACCTACCCCGCTTAAGGTCTGGGGGCTCGTGCTGATATAATAAGTCTGCCCAGTGGTGGTGCCAGGGGTGAAGTTCACCTCATTGTCATTGGTCCAATTGCCATAGTAATAGATCTCTCCATTGTTTACCTGGGTGCCGCTATTGGTGTAATTGCTGAATATGCTCATCACTCCTCCACTACCATTGTACTGGATCCCCAAGTTGTGGTGCTGGGAATATAGTACAGACACTCCAAACATTGTTAGGACCGTTGTAATTAATAGTATGTGGATTGTACGTTTTTGCATAAAGGCTATTGTTGCTTATTCTTTGTCTGTTAATGACCCTCCTTTTGATGAAGACCTTAATAAGAATCGTATCTCTTCTATCGCTCCTTCTAATTCCCTGATCTTTATTCGACTCTCCGTTAATTCAGATTTTA
>NZ_JBBEXE010000017.1:0-2843 GCF_037645805.1 Leptobacterium meishanense | reverse complement strand
ACAACCTGGATCTAACCGTTGAAACCTTAAAGCCGGTTTATTTTAAGTATCCGGTTACCGAGCAGCGCTACAGCAATGACACCTACGACATCAGTGCTGTTAGGCATATGGGAAAAGTCAGGTTTTCACTTCCTCCGGAGGCAACGGATGTGTCCATAACACCCTCAGGGCCCATCAATACTTCGCTAAGCTATCAAAGTGGCAGCACTTTTGAAGTGACGGTGGCGCGTGATTCCGTATTGACCCGGAGCGCAACTAAAAATCTAGAGGGTGACTATGATTATGGCTTTACTGTCAATTATACCTTAAATGGAAAACAACAGCAGGTGGCTGTGATTGGAGATGTACCGCCCGAAAGGGAGTTTGCACCGCTTTCGCTTATCGTAAGCAGGAACGGGAACGTGCTATCAGAGTCCTCAGGAGAGGCTTTGACTTTCGATATGGGGGAAATGCTGGTAACTGATTCGCTTTCCCTTGACTTTGATTTTACACTGGTCAATTCCGGAAACGGGCCCATAAACATCCCTCCGGAATATTTTGAACTAGTGAACACCGCCGGAGCGTCCGCCATTGCCCCCAATCAAGCCGATGGAATCAGCATCACTTGGCCCGCCTCCATATTAAGCGACACCACACGCATAGAAGCAGGGGAATCCTATAAGTTCTCAGGAAACGTAGCCATAATCGGGTTGGTTAATGTTATTGTTGAAGCCTTTTTAACTGCTAGTGGGAGCATTGATGTAAATGATTCATATTTTTTCCTCCCCCCTATAGAAATTATTATCCCTCCTTATCCAGACCCTGGGATTGGGCCAAGCCTAGAAGATGAGGAAGACAATATTATTCAACAATGTACTGATGGAGAAGATGCAATGGTGGTCACTGTCGCTGGAGAGGTAATTCATAATGGGGAGAAAATCTTTGAAAACTTAGATAATGCTACTACTTATAACGGTATTCATAGAATACCGTTAAGAATCAGTAACTGTCAAGACAATATCAAAGATATTAAAATCAGTTCGGTAGAAATAATTGGTCCTGAAAATATTTTTGGTGAAGGAATACTTACTACTCCTCAAACCATTATTCCAGGAGGTATGGCTATTGGCTCTATACCTATAAATGTACGTCAAATGTCGACTGAGTCTATATATAAAGCCACTATATTTATTGAGACTGATGAAAAAGACTTCACTTTTAATTTAGAAGTTGTTAAATTGAAGAATGGGGAAGCTCTGTTAGTAATTGAAAATGATAGTTTTGAATTCGATTTACGACTGTTAGAAAAATCTAAAATGTCTCCAGTATATTTTATCAACAACGCAAATTTCCCAATAGAATTAGACCTTTCTTCATTATCAATTAAAACAAATGAACTTTCTTCTACTCTTTTTGAAGGAACAATTAATTATAAATTTTTTGAAAATTCTTCCACTAATACAATAACAATTGAAGAAGATGAAAAAAAATTATTAGGTAATTTTCAGATAACAATAAATACTGAAACTCTTAAAAATCAAAGATTTACAGGAAAATTTCATATAGATGACACCAATGGCAAAAAGTATAGTGATACATTTGAAGGTACAACATCATTTGATGATGAAGATATAGCAGTGTCCATTGATTCTAGAGAAATAAAAAATGGGGAGCGCTTTCGCATTCCAACAGGGACTAATTTTGTTAATTCAGGGTCATTAGAGCTACGCATAACAAATAATGGCAGTTTGCCTATTCAAATTAGTCAAGTTATTAAACAATTCTCGGATTTTAGAATTATGAGACTTACATATATAAACGGTTTTAATGACACTTTGAACGAAGGTGAATCACTGATAATAGAAATTGATTATGAGACAAGTAATTTTTATACAGAAGCTCGTTATAACACAGCTGAATACAAACTCTCTTACAAAAAAAATGGTGCTGAACTATCCTTTACCTTTGGACTTTTTGCTAGTCGTCCCAATATCTTTACTTATATAAGCAATCATTCTCGTAATATAGAACCTGATGAGACATTCAAATATGAAAAAGCGTTTAAGGATGGCCCTAAAACTGAGTTGTTAGCATTTTCTGTAGAGAATACAGCTGATAGTCCTATAGCTTACACTACTTCATTAGGAGAAAACCTTTATGGCATTTTTGAATTGTCTCCTAAAGTAGCTTCAGAACTACTGCTTCCTAGTGAAAAAGAATCCTTGTTAATAAGTTTTGATCCAGAAAAAGTTCCTGCTCCTGGTCTTTATAAAACTACCGTTACTATAAAAAGCGCTGTAGTTGAAGGGGAAGCATCGCCTGATTTTACTTTCTTTGTGGAACTGAACATCACTGATGAAAATAACAGTGGCCTATCTACTATCCGCCTTACCCAAGGTTCAAATATTGTGGAGTATGGCCATAACGACACCAATCCCTATAGCTTCCCGGAAACGGAGCTTGGTGTGCCCCTAAGCAGGACCTTTAGGGTCTATAATGATGGGAATACAGTGTTTGATCTGGTCAACCTAGAAGCCTCCCCAGGGTTTATGGTGAACCCAGCGCCCTTCAGCTTGAGTATCCCCCCTGGGGAGTACCGTAACTTCTTTGTAGAGTTCCTAGCAGAAGCTACTGGTACTACCTCCGGTCAGGTAACTTTTGAGCGTGCAGGGTTCCCCGGTGAGCCCTTTATCTTCAATGTTGAAGGTACTGCCAGTGGCGCTACTACCGCTATGGGCATCCGACAGGGTGGGGGCACATGGATCAGTGAAGGTGATGTGTTTGATTTTGGAACTTCTTCAGCTTTCCCTTTCCGTATTTACAACTTAGGGTATGATCATAATCTTAACATCAATTCCATTGAT
>NZ_JBBEXE010000016.1:0-3177 GCF_037645805.1 Leptobacterium meishanense | reverse complement strand
AGTTCTGTATTGGACATATCGCAGGTTACAGACAAGGGAGTATTACTGCCCAATGTGGCATTAACGGGTACGACAGACACGGGCCAGATCCCTGATTTGGATGCCAGTGGTTATCCGGATGGGTTGCTTATCTACAACACGGCCACTGCAGGTGTGCCTCCGAACGATGTAACGCCTGGTTACTATTATTGGGACGGGACTGCTTGGCTACGGTTTGTAAACCAGGACGATTTTACAAATTTAGAGACTTTGACAGTCTTTTCCTTGAATGCTGACGGGCAGAACTTGGACTACACTGATGAGAACGGGTTGACCACCCAGGTAGACCTAGCGCCTATTATAGACAACTTTGAGACCGTTACGGATATAAGTTTAAATGGAGCCACGGGCATACTGACCTACAATGATGAGGACGGGAACTCTACCAACATAGACTTGGCTGCATTGATAGCAGCTCAGGAGACTTTGACGGCCTTAACAGTGAATGTAGGGAATAACACCTTAGATTATACTGATGAAACACCAACGTTGAACCAATTAGACATAAGCCCTTTAGTGGAGAGTACGGCCTGGTCGCTTAGCGGAAACCCTGGCAGCGGTCATTTTTTAGGGACCACCGATGCGAACGAGCCCTTATTAATAAGAGTAGGGGGGGCAGCAGCTGCTAATGACCGTTTACGGATTACTGCTGCAGGCCAGATAGAAGTACTCAACACTGCCCAATCGGTATTTTTAGGGGAAGGAGCCGGTATAAACACCAATTTTGGAGCTAACAGGGACAATGTTTTTGTTGGTCATTTGGCAGGAACCACAATTACAACAGGGGCCAACAACGTAGGGATTGGTTTTGGAGCTTTGCAGAACAGTACCGCCAGTGACAATGTGGCCATTGGGAGTACTGCCCTTCAAACAAATACATTAGGGGTCAATAACGTAGCCATAGGAGCCCGTGCTTTAACGGGTATCACATCGGGCAACAATAACATAGCGATAGGGAAAAATGCACTAGAGAGCGTGGATGCTAGCTCTGTAACTTACGATAGCAACATAGCCATAGGTTCAGCAACCTTACAAAATAACTTAACAGGATTTCGTAACATCGCCATAGGCACCAACGCTTTGTTAAACAATGTAAATGGAAGAGACAATATCGCTATAGGGAATGGCGCATTAATCAAGTTAACACAGTCCATAAGTAACACCGTTGTTGGTGTTATTGCCGGTCAAGAGATAACCTCAGGGAGCAACAATGTTATCTACGGTTACAGTTCAGGGACCAATATCACGACAGGCGATGGGAACATTGTTTTGGGCTACGATGCAGACGTACCCAGTACAACGGCCGATAACCAGTTAAGCATCGGGAACCTGATTTATGGTACGGGCTTAGATGGAAGGGGTGGAGGTATTTCCGGAGGTAACATAGGGATAGGGCTCAACAACCCCAGCGCAAAGCTGCATGTAAATGGAAGCCTAAGACAAAGTACCAATTGGGCATATTTAGGCGGGTTTAATGCAGGCGGAGTTCTTCCAAATGGAGACACTCCCATTGCTGGTGTTGGCCAACCTGGTCATTTGGCCATAGGTTGGAACTATAGTACTGGGAGCAGGGAGATGTCCCTGTGGAACACCCATGTTCCACCAGCACCCAATGGCAATGAAAAAGCATTTGTATTTCATCAATTTGGAGTACCCACAACCCAATTAATGACCATTGAAGCCAATGGGAATGTAGGATTGGGCGTAACAGACCCCAGCAATACCCTAGATGTTTCAGGGACGGTACGATTGGCTGTTCCCGGTACGGGCACCCCCAACTATGTATTGGCCACTACAGACGGTAGCGGTGTGGCCACATGGGTAAACCCTAATACCATAGTAACGGGTGATAACCTAGGGAACCACACAGCGACCCAGAACATAGCGATGTCCAATTTCAATATATCAAATGCAGGGACAGTAAGCACGGGGACCCTTCAGGTTAGTGGGGGCAGTCCAAGTGCGGGGTTGGTATTAACGGCAACAGATGGCACTGGTGTCGCTTCATGGGTAGACCCTAGTACATTAGTAGCAGGAGATAACCTAGGGAACCACATAGCCACTCAGAATGTGCAGATGGCCAATTTCAGTGTATTGAATGCAACGAATGTAGAGGCCAATGTGCTCTTAGACCCGGACGATACTGTTATTACGATAAACGATAATGTATCAGTAAGGGCAACAAACCAAGGCGTTCCAAGTTTAGACGTAATCGATGTTAGTGGGAATGCAGAAGCTCCCAATATAAGGCTTACCAAAACAGACGTAATCGGGGGGCTTACTGTATATGGCGAACAGGGAATGTCAGGTGCTTCTGGTGATTTTTCGAACCTTGCTACCCCGGGGGATTTTGTGATCCGAAACTTTACTACATCCGGAACAGGAGGGTATACGGGGAATCTTATTATAACAACACAGTCAGGCTCTCGTAATCTTCAACCAGGAGGGGATATTGTTTTGCTTACCGGGGTTTCGGGTTCAAGGACTGGCGACACGGAACGGATGCGTATTCGAAGTGATGGTTGGGTAGGAATTGGAAATGTACCAGGAAATTTTGGATCTGAGCTCCTCCGGGTAGGTGGAAGTATTCGAACCGCAACCCAAACAGTCGCTGATTATGTGTTTGATAAGTATTATGAGGGGAAATCAGCGATAAAAGACGATTACGAGTTTAAGACGTTGGAGGAAGTAGAGGCCTTTATTAAAGAACAGGGCCATTTGCCGGGTATTGAGTCGTATGAAGAAGTAAAGGCCAATGATATGACCATTGACCTGAGCCAAACAACGATGAGCCAATTAGAGAAGATAGAAGAATTGTTTTTATATGCCATAGAGCTGAATAAAAGACAAAAATCTTTAAAAGCTGAGAACAGGGCCTTAAAGCCTGAATTAGCCAATATGGACAAAACAACAGAAGCCAATGCGTCACGGATAGACAAGCTGGAGGCATTTATTAAAAGTATGCAACCGCTAAAAGTACCTGGCGAAACAGTAAAAACCGGGAAAGAGTAGGTTTTAACAAAGAGAGCTACAATTTTTTGATATTAAATATAGAATAAAAAAATAATTCAACCTATGCGAAGGTTATTATATACAGTAGTATCATTATTGACGGCTATAGGGATATATGGTCAGGAT
>NZ_JBBEXE010000015.1:0-3197 GCF_037645805.1 Leptobacterium meishanense | reverse complement strand
TTAGGGGATCGTTTGTAATGATCTCTACATAGCCCAGCTGATCCGGGTCACAGGAGGCTGACACATTGGTGATGCTAAAGGTGGCCTCCCCTCCGGGGGGTATGGAAAGGGTAGTATCAGATAGTTGATAGGATAACGATTTAGAATTAGAAATGGAAAAAATATTTATATTTATTTCTAAAGGTTCGCTCCCTCCCCCTTCATTTGAAATTGTAAAAATTTCTTCTATTAAGTTCCGTAAAGTATAGCGAGATCCGATGTTTACAGGGTTATGGGTCCCGTCAGGCGAAAGAGTGCTTATAGAGGCCAATGGGGCATTTGCATCACGCATATGGACTGTGGCATTTAACTCATAAGAAACGGTGTATGTTTCCGGCTCTCCAATTAAAATAGTCGTTAGAGCATCAGAGGCAAGATCTCCAAGAGTTTTATATTCTACAACCAATACATCACTGTATTCACCCGGTGGAGCCTGTGCAGCATTATATAAGATTCTTTGAATTGGGTTTCCATATGGTTCTAGTCCAAGGATAGGATTGACACCTTCCCATGAACATACAGGAACTCCTGACTCCGGTTCTCCAATTTGAAAAATGTTACTATTAGGGCAGACTCCATTTGCACTTGATTTAAAATACATTCGTTGAACAACTGGAGTTCCACTAATTATAGTATTTGTAGATAAGCTCCGGTTAGCAAAGATTAGTGCCTCTTGATACCTTGATTCTTTTTCATATAGATCTACATGGGGTAAGGGGATAACATCTCCACTCTTAAAACCAGAGAAATTTGAATTATTATAGCCCAATTTATATGACAAGTTTGGCTGATTAAGTATTTCAACATTAATACGTAACTTGCCTAATACTGTATTATCAGAGTCTTTAAATATCAAATTAAAATTCCCTGAAAACTCAATATCTTCGGGGTTATCCGGAGTAATTTTTAGTTGTATTGGTATGGGGTCATTGTTTTTTTGCATAAAATTGCCAATTGCCCCCACTGTAGGTGGTTCTGGGCTATTTCCTTCAAAAAGTGAATTATTACCTCCTATGGATGTTATCTCAAAATCTACATTACTGGTATTTGTTGAGCCATAAACCCAAACCCGTTTTTCGGTATCTACCGGCTGTGTTGGATAAGCCAAGAAGGTAAAAATACGATTGTCCAAGTCATCAGGCCCATTATAGCCTATTATTTTCATGTGACAGCCTTCTACTTGGTCTTCACATAAATCAATCTCATCGTTGCTGTCTTTTTTATAGGTAAATGTGTAGTCAAAAGGAGAAACGCTCAGAATTCTACCTTTGAGTGTCTCGGTTTTCTGTTTGCCCTGGGCATCTATAACGTTTAGGTCAACTTTAAAATCACCTATTTTGGCGTTTTTTGCAACCGTTACAACAACCCGGCCCATTTTGGTAACTTCATTGGCCGCGGCAACAATTTGCTTGGTTTGAAGATCTATTACGTCCTCTTTAGGTACAAAGCTAAAAGTGACACCAGGCGGGGCAGTTATATTATCTAAAAAAACATCAGGAAAACCCCCACTTTTAACAATTACATCCGAATTACTTCGGTTATCTAAACTAACTTTGAAGCCTTCTTCTTTTATATTGTCTAGATCTCTTTGAATACGGACCCCTTCATCCGGTACAGGCTGGTCATCCGTATCGGTAAGCTTCAATTCCCAAGAACCATTTCCATCCCCTGTCACCTTTATCTTTACTAAAAGAGTTGTAAGTGGGAAACAATCGGGCCTGTCATGGTTAAATACCAAATACCCCATGATTTCTTGGCCAGCTAATCCTTCTGTTTTTACCCTTAGCTGAAGTACCCCATCATTTCCGGGTTTTATGGTATGGCTAGTTTGATTTTGTGCGATCTCCAATATATCACTAGGGAGATTGTCATCAGGCACCCATGTCACACTGGAAATATTAAGAGGCGCCCCTTTAGACTGGAACCTAAGACTGATGATAGAAAATAGGTCTTCGTCCGGGAGGTCTAATTCCCATGTTGGATCGGAACCATCCACATCAATTTCACTTCCATTATCCCCTATTAAACTAAATTGATCGTCACAAGAAACCTTCCCTGAAAAAGAGGCTTTATACGATTGGCCTTCTGTGTCAGTTGCGATCAAATCTCCGGAAAAATCACCCGGTGTAGCATTTTTAGGATCATAGTTTATATCCATTACTGCTATATTTTTGGTTTCGCCAGGGGCAATTTCAAGATACCCTGAATCATTCACACCTAAAAGCGTAACTTTAGATTCCAATTTGGTAGCGATAGTTTCTTGAGAGAAATTTACAGAAAAAGTTGGGGTTAAGGTAATTGTGCGGTCACCGGTATTTTGAAAACTCACATCTTTTTGCACTGTGACAACTCCAGAACCAGGATCGAGCAAGAACTCGTTATCAGGAATTGTAAGTTTGCCAGTAAGCCCTTCTTCATCTTTAACCACGTTTAGATCAAAGCTATAGGGTTCTTCAGTAGAGCTAATGGTGACCCTGGCGGTATAGACAGAGTCTTGTACCATTTGGTTTACATTTACGGGAATGGAACCAGAGGCACTACCTCCCGGGACAATGGTTCTAGGCGTAGAGAAGTCTGCCGGGCTAAAGATGCCTGAATTGCTACTTAGTTCTACCAAATGTATGGTAATGTCTTTAGGTTCTCCCTGTTCATCCACATGGCCTTCACAGTTACTGATCTTTAAAAAAATCTTGTGAACCCCATTATGTACATGAGCCCCTTGGAGGTTTTCACCGATTTCCCCTCTATTAGGGACGCCTCTTCTATTCACGGTGACTGCCATCACATTACCACCATCAAGACATTGCTGTATAATATCTTCTTTTTCTTTTTCAGCTTCGGATCCACCGGCCCCTCCGCCGGCGAGTTCTCCACCGCCACCGGAAGTTAATCCTGAACCAAAACTAATCCCTAAAGGAGGAAGAGTACCACCACCACCAGCATTAACATCATCGTAAACAGTAAAGAGGGAAGTAGCTAAATCCATTAACTCTACAGGATTGAGTACGGCTATCGTTCCTGGGAACTTATAGGACTCTCCAGCTTCTATACGTGTAGTATCGCTCAATATCGATGTTGGCCATTCAATACTGATGCCATTGGCTTGATTGGGTGCTATTACAGACTCTCCGGCGGTGTTCACTAGTTCAAAATATTCC
>NZ_JBBEXE010000014.1:0-3613 GCF_037645805.1 Leptobacterium meishanense | reverse complement strand
AGTTCTGTATTGGACATATCGCAGGTTACAGACAAGGGAGTATTACTGCCCAATGTGGCATTATTGAGTACAACGGATACGAGTCAGATCGTTGGTGTTTATCCCGACGGGCTGCTTATCTACAATACAGCTACGGCAGGCGTAGCCCCGAACGATGTCACCCCGGGCTATTACTATTGGGACGGGACAATCAATGCAGGTGCCGGAGGTTGGCTACGGTTTACAAACGCTAATGAACTTCAAGATTTAAGCATAGCGGGTGATGCTTTAAGCTTAACGGGCGACCCTACCGCTACCCCAATTGACCTGACCCCCTACTTGGACAACACGGATTCGCAAGACTTAAGTTTGACAGGCAACACATTGAGTTTAACCAACGATGGCACTCCGGTAGACTTGAGCGGTTATGTGAACACAGATGCACAGGATTTAAGCATAGCGGGTGATGCTTTAAGCTTAACAGGCGACCCTACCGCTACCCCAATTGACCTGACCCCCTACTTGGACAACACGGATTCGCAAGACTTAAGTTTGACAGGCAACACATTGAGTTTAACCAACGATGGCACTCCGGTAGACTTGAGCGGTTATGTGAACACAGATGCACAGGATTTAAGCATAGCGGGTGATGCTTTAAGCTTAACAGGCGACCCTACCGCTACCCCAATTGACCTGACCCCCTACTTGGACAACACGGATTCGCAAGACTTAAGTTTGACAGGCAACAC
Source organism: Leptobacterium meishanense (assembly GCF_037645805.1). Classification (NCBI taxonomy): domain Bacteria; kingdom Pseudomonadati; phylum Bacteroidota; class Flavobacteriia; order Flavobacteriales; family Flavobacteriaceae; genus Leptobacterium; species Leptobacterium meishanense. The sequence goes on along the minus strand of NZ_JBBEXE010000014.1, from coordinate 2,885 downwards.
ATTGAGTTTAACCAACGATGGCACTCCGGTAGACTTGACCCCTTATTTAGACACCACAGGTGCGCAGAACGGGCTTAGCATGAATGGGAATAATGTAGAACTAGGAGGTGCATTAACCCAGGATAATACAACGATTACCTTTGCAGGCAAAAATCTTATTTATGATTTAAACGGAGCCGGGAATTTAAATATGAATTTAACAGGAACAGGAGATATTGATATTCAGGCAGCAGGAGCACCGGCATTTTTCATAAACCAAAATGGGCGGGTAGGTATTGGCACCAATACCCCTCAATCTAACTCTAAATTGCAGATAAACGGCCAACTAAGGATACTTGACGGTACAGAGGGCATAAACAAAGTACTCACCTCTGATGCTACGGGCTTGGCACAATGGAGAGACATAGGGGATATTGCCGGGATGTGGTCTTTAGCCGGGAATGCTGTTGCGGCAGGGCAGTTTTTAGGGACTACAAATAACGTAGGGTTGTTAATACGAACCAATAACATAAACCATCTATTGATAACAACAAATGGCCGGATAGAAATATACAATACTGGAGAATCGATCTTTATAGGGGACAATGCCGGGGAACGTGATGACAGGACACTAAATAAAAACACATATGTAGGACATGATGCAGGATTTTCAAACGTAATTGGCGAAAAAAATGTGGCAGTAGGATGGTCGGCACTAAAAACTACAGGCTTAGGAGATAACACGGCGATTGGTTATGCAGCGCTTCAGTTTAATCCTGGTGAAAATAATACGGCAGTGGGGTCCAATGCAATGGGAGGCAGTAATTCAGGGAATAGAAATACAGCCATAGGGGTTAGGTCGCTTAGTGTAGTAGGGGTACATGACAATGTAGCTGTTGGTTATGAGGCACTTAAAAATAATGTATATACCTCCGGTAATGTTGCGATAGGAAATGAAACGCTCCTTACACATGGAAATAATATAGCATCAGACCAAGGAGGACGTAATACTGTTATAGGACATGGAATAATGAAGAGTGTAGCACCAACTGCTTCCAATAGGGACAATGTAGCTGTAGGGTACAATGCGCTCCTTAATGCAAATTCTATAATACAAAATACCGTTATTGGCTCTGAGGCCGGTAGAAATATTCTTGGAGGGCATCAAAATATTGTTATTGGCTACAGGGCAGAAGCCCCCGATGGGAATACAAACCAACAATTGAGCATAGGCAACCTGATATATGGGACCGGGTTAAATGGGACCGGGGCTAGTGTGTCTAGTGGAAGGATAGGTATTGGCACCAAAGCCCCTGATGCTAAATTGCATGTAAGTGGAAGCATAAAAATTACCGGAGGGAACCCGGGGGAAGGTAAAGTGCTGACCTCTGATGCTAATGGCTTGGCACGTTGGGACAATGCTTCGTTAACAGCATGGAGCCTTACAGGGAACACTATAAGCACAACCCCCGGAACTCATTTTCTGGGAACTATTAACAGTCAACCTCTGTTAATACGGACCGATAATGTGGACCGGTTACGTATTACCAATAAAGGGCAATTAGAGGTATTAAATACCGCAGGGGCGGTTTTTCTGGGTCTTGAGGCCGGGCAAAATGATGCTTTAACGACCGGAAGTACTTTTATAGGGCGTTCAGCAGGAAAGGCCAATACTACGGGAAGTTTTAATGTAGCCATTGGCTATACAGCGTTGACCAATAATCAAACGGGATTAGAGAACATTGCTATTGGGTACCGTGCAATGCAGGACACTAATGCAGGAGCAGCAAGGTATAATGTGGCAATAGGTTCTAGTTCGATGTTAAATAATATTACCGGGAGCCAAAACATAGGGATAGGCAGGAATACTTTTTTGACCATGACAGATGGCACTAATAATGTGGCTATTGGTCAGGGGATTATGAACCAAGTGTTACCGGGAGCTACTGTTTCACAAAATACGGTAGTAGGGGTAGGCTCATTACAAGGGCTTAACTTTTCAGGATCGAGAAATATTGTTTTAGGGTTTAATTCAGGAGATGATATCATTGTAGGGAACAATAACATTCTTATAGGGAATGATTTAACAACAGGAGTAACCGGTGATCCTAGCAGTAGACTGGTTATAGGGAACCTGATTTATGGTACCGATGTCAGTGGTACCGGGGGAGCACTATCGCCCGGAAATGTGGGCATCAGTGTAAAAAACCCAACAGCTAAGCTAGAGGTAAACGGTAGCTTTCGCAATGATAATGGCTGGGCCTATTTAGGAGGACTTAATGCAAATGGATTATTTCCTGCTCCAGATAATGATACTCCAGGCCATATGGCAGTAGCCTATAATACAGTTCCTAACAGGAGAGATGTCTCTCTGTGGAATACACATATTCCGGGCAGTGTTATCTCAAACCGTATTGCGTTTACCTTTAACCAGCTCACAGCACCTGGAGTGGGAAGCCGGTTAATGTCCATTCAAGCAGATGGTTGGGTAGGGATTGGCACCGATACCAAAGGGGGAACTGAATTACTCCGTGTAAATGGGACTATACGGGCATCTTCAGCCACTATAGCTACGCCAGACTATGTATTTGACAACTATTATGAAGGGAAATCAGCCATAAAAGACGATTATGAGTTTAAAACCTTGGAAGAAGTAGAAGCTTTTATTAAGAAGGAAGGGCATTTACCGGGGATAGAATCTGCGGAAGCTATAAAAGCGAATGATAACAGTATTGATTTGGTAAATACCTCAATGAGCCAATTAGAGAAGATAGAGGAACTGTTTTTATATACCATAGAGCAGCACAAAAAGCAAGAGGCATTAGAAGCTGAGAATAAGGTGTTAAAATCTGAATTAACGGAGAGTCGAATAAAGATCAGGGAATTAGAAGGAGCGATAGAAGAGA
>NZ_JBBEXE010000013.1:2500-5596 GCF_037645805.1 Leptobacterium meishanense | reverse complement strand
AAAATATTTTCAAAAAAACATTTAAAAAGATTTGTTGAATAGTGGGATAGTTTTCTATATTTGCAGCCGCTTTCGGGGGGATGGATATTAAGATTAGTTTTCCTGGGGGTTTTATTAAGAATTAAGGAATAAGTTCATTGAAATATTGTTAGCAGCCGGTTGTATATTAATATATGACCGAAAAAAAATAAGCAAAGTCATTTTGAGTAGATAATTCTTTGGATAGTATTAAAGTTAAAAGTTATTGATTCTATCGATAACAGACGAAATACGATGAAGAGTTTGATCCTGGCTCAGGATGAACGCTAGCGGCAGGCCTAACACATGCAAGTCGAGGGGTATAGATCAGCTTGCTGATCTAGAGACCGGCGCACGGGTGCGTAACGCGTATGGAACCTACCTTTTACAGGGGAATAGCCCGAAGAAATTTGGATTAATGCCCCATGTGATCAATATTTGGCATCGGATATTGATTAAAGCTACGGTGGTAAAAGATGGCCATGCGTCTTATTAGCTAGTTGGTATGGTAACGGCATACCAAGGCAACGATAAGTAGGGGTCCTGAGAGGGAGATCCCCCACACTGGTACTGAGACACGGACCAGACTCCTACGGGAGGCAGCAGTGAGGAATATTGGACAATGGTCGGAAGACTGATCCAGCCATGCCGCGTGCAGGAAGACGGCCCTACGGGTTGTAAACTGCTTTTGCAGAGGAAGAATAAGAAGTACGTGTACTTTGATGACGGTACTCTGCGAATAAGCACCGGCTAACTCCGTGCCAGCAGCCGCGGTAATACGGAGGGTGCAAGCGTTATCCGGAATCATTGGGTTTAAAGGGTCCGTAGGCGGGCATTTAAGTCAGTGGTGAAATCTTTCAGCTCAACTGAGAAATTGCCATTGATACTGAAAGTCTTGAATCATTTAGAAGTAACTAGAATATGTAGTGTAGCGGTGAAATGCATAGATATTACATAGAATACCGATAGCGAAGGCAGGTTACTATAGATGTATTGACGCTGATGGACGAAAGCGTGGGTAGCGAACAGGATTAGATACCCTGGTAGTCCACGCCGTAAACGATGGTCACTAGCTGTTCGGCATTTAGCTGAGTGGTTAAGCGAAAGTGATAAGTGACCCACCTGGGGAGTACGTTCGCAAGAATGAAACTCAAAGGAATTGACGGGGGCCCGCACAAGCGGTGGAGCATGTGGTTTAATTCGATGATACGCGAGGAACCTTACCAAGGCTTAAATGTAGAGTGACAGGGGTAGAGATACCTTTTTCTTCGGACACTTTACAAGGTGCTGCATGGTTGTCGTCAGCTCGTGCCGTGAGGTGTCAGGTTAAGTCCTATAACGAGCGCAACCCCTGTTGTTAGTTACCAGCACGTTAAGGTGGGGACTCTAACAAGACTGCCGGTGCAAACCGTGAGGAAGGTGGGGATGACGTCAAATCATCACGGCCCTTACGTCTTGGGCTACACACGTGCTACAATGGCCGGTACAGAGGGCAGCTACCCCGTGAGGGGATGCGAATCTTGAAACCCGGTCACAGTTCGGATCGGAGTCTGCAACTCGACTCCGTGAAGCTGGAATCGCTAGTAATCGCATATCAGCCATGATGCGGTGAATACGTTCCCGGGCCTTGTACACACCGCCCGTCAAGCCATGGAAGCTGGGCGTACCTGAAGTCGGTCACCGTAAGGAGCTGCCTAGGGTAAAACTAGTAACTGGGGCTAAGTCGTAACAAGGTAGCCGTACCGGAAGGTGCGGCTGGAACACCTCCTTTCTAGAGAAAAAGATACAGAAGAGGAATTGTTAAAAGGAATGGTTTTGCTTAATGCTGTTAACGTTCAATAAAAATAAAAGCAGAGTCTCGTAGCTCAGCTGGTTAGAGCGCTACACTGATAATGTAGAGGTCGGCAGTTCGAGCCTGCCCGAGACTACAGGGCCGAGCGTTAAAAAATGTCTAGTAGGCATTTTAACAAAGAGGCCAAATTGTTAAAAGGAATGGGAAAAGCGAGAAGTTTATCCCGATTTTGCCAATTTGCAATTGCTGATTTTACAATTGATAATTAAAGTTCATTAAAATAAATTGAATAGGAAATTCTAGGAGTTGAGTAGTAGTTGTATCTGACTACTAACTACTATATACTAACGACTAGTATATGGGGAATTAGCTCAGCTGGCTAGAGCGCCTGCCTTGCACGCAGGAGGTCATCGGTTCGACTCCGATATTCTCCACAAGGCCAAAGCGTTAAAAAAAATGTCTTTTAGGCATTTTTAACGTAAGGACCAGATGACGCATTGTCGTTATCGGAAAGTTCATTGACATATTGAGATAGAAAAGCGAGAGAAGTAGAAAATATAATAAATTAAAAAGCAAAAAGGTACAAAAGCTAAACAAGGGCGTATGGGGGATGCCTAGGCTCTCAGAGGCGAAGAAGGACGTGATAAGCTGCGAAAAGCTGTGGGGATTGGCACACACGAGATGATCCACAGATATCCGAATGGGGCAACCCGTCATGTTGAAGGCATGACATCCGAAAGGAAGCGAACGCGGGGAACTGAAACATCTAAGTACCCGTAGGAGAAGAAAACAAAAGTGATTTCGTTAGTAGTGGCGAGCGAACGCGAATTAGCCCAAACCAATATGGTTACGGCCATATTGGGGTAGTAGGACTGCGAGATTCGATGCTTAATGAACTAGAATCCTTTGGAAAGAGGAACCATAGACGGTGATAGTCCGGTATAGGTAAAGCGAGTTATTGATAGCAGTATCCTGAGTAGCACGGGGCACGTGAAACCTTGTGTGAATCTGGCGGGACCATCCGCTAAGGCTAAATACTCCTGAGAGACCGATAGTGAACCAGTACCGTGAGGGAAAGGTGAAAAGTACCGTGAATAACGGAGTGAAATAGACCCTGAAACCATACGCTTACAAGCGGTCGGAGCCCATTAGGGTGACGGCGTGCCTTTTGCATAATGAGCCTACGAGTTACTGTTGCTAGCCAGGTTAATCCGTTCAGCGGAGCAGCCGCAGCGAAAGCGAGTCTGAATAGGGCGCATAAGTTAGCAGAAGTAGACGCGAAACCG
>NZ_JBBEXE010000012.1:0-5702 GCF_037645805.1 Leptobacterium meishanense | reverse complement strand
ATCAATGGAATTGATGTTAAGATTATGATCATACCCTAAGTTGTAAATACGGAAAGGGAAAGCCGAAGAAGTTCCAAAATCAAACACATCGCCTTCACTGATCCATGTACCCCCACCCTGTCGGATACCCATAGCGGTAGTAGCGCCACTGGCAGTACCTTCAATATTAAAAATAAAAGGCTCACCGGGGAATCCTGCACGCTCAAAAGTTACCTGACCGGAGGTAGTACCAGTAGCTTCTGCTGGGTACTCTACAAAGAAGTTACGGTACTCCCCAGGGGGGATACTCAAGCTGAAGGGCGCTGGGTTTACCCTAAACCCTGGGGAGGCTTTTAAGTTTACCAGATCAAACACCGCATTCCCGTCATTATAGACCCTAAAGGTCCTGCTTAGGGGCACACCAAGCTCCGTTTCCGGGAAGCTATAGGCATTGGTGTCGTTATGGCCGTACTCCACAATATTTGAACCTTGGGTAAGGTGGATGTTGTTGAACTGATCGGGGAGGTTATAGCAGCTTACAGTAAAGTGGTATTTTTCCTTTAGGGGATCGTTTGTAATGATCTCTACATAGCCCAGCTGATCCGGGTCACAGGAGGCTGACAGATTGGTGATGCTAAAGGTGGCTTCTCCTCCGGGGGGTATGGAAAGGGTGTTATGTGATAGTGCATACCCTCCTTTATCACCGGTAATTAAAGCACCATCGCTTACTTTCGTAACATTCATACTGGATATTTCTAAAGCAGCATCACCTGTATTTGTGATTGTCAAATCTTGTGTTACCCCTTTCGGAATGGAAAGGTTGGAGCCAATTCCCAATGCGTTTGGAGCGCCTCCGCCAGAGGGCGAGGCACTTATAGTGGTTTGTGGGACAAATTCACTAGGAGGGGCATGAACCGTAGCGCTTAAGTTAAAATAGGCCGTAAAAACTTCCGGCTCTCCTCGCACACCAGTAAAATCATCAATGACAACATCTGCTGTATTGATATATTCTATAAACAATACATCACTGTACTCACCTGGGACAGGATTGCCTAGGCCATACTGGATGTTCACAATAGCCTCCCCATTCTCGTCATCTTGGAATAAAACTATTGGAGTTGACGAAGAGCAAAACGTAAATGATCCTGTTGGATCCTGCAATTTAAAAAAGCTATCAGGAACACAATCTATATTATCGCTCGACTCTAAATACACTTCGGTGACTATTACAGCCTTATCAAATATAGTAATTCCCTCATTTTGAAGCCGTAACGGGCCTTTTATTCTAGGGGGCTCCCCAAAAGCTAGATCGACATGATCTAAATCTATCATACCTCCAGGCACTACAAAATCTCCGTCTCCAAATATACTCTGAAAGCCCATTTGATAAGATAGAATAGGTGCGGGGATACTTGTAGCAATAATAGGTAAACGGCCTAAGACCGTATTATCAGATCGTTTTAAGATTAAATTAAGATTTCCTGAGGCTGGTTTTCTTGAAAACGGATCAAAAGGTTGTTCCCTGAGATTCATTTTCAGACCTATGGGTATAGTCGTAATAGTTCCCGGAGTTTGCCAAAAGTTACCAATTGCGCCTATTGCAGGAGGTTTAAAATCAGCGCTTGTTTCCTCAAACAAGGTGCCTTCTTTGCCAAGATAACTTACAGTAAACTCCTCTAGGTTGCTGGTGTTTTCTGAGGCATAGACCCAAATCAACTCAGGGACTGCCACCGACTCTATGGGAGTAGCCAATATGGTTTCTTCTTGAAGGAGTCCGGCTGTATCATAATATGCTAATTTAAGATCACAGTTTTTTCCCGACTCTTCACATAAATCAATTTTATTACCACCATCCACAAGGCTAAAAGTATAGTCAATCGCAGAAGATTCAACAGCGGTGCCTCTTAAAACAATGAGATGCTCTTTTATATTATTTTGCCCTTTTATTTTGGATGTAAACCATACTTCAACCTCAAAAAACCCTTCCAGGTTCTCCGGGATAAATTCAACCTCGAAATTCATATATCCCCCGGGAGAAATACTATTAACTGCTGACGGAAGTAACTCCCCGCTATAGGAACTATAGGTCCATGAAGCAAGTTTATCTGCGCTTTCAGAGCCTTTTTGCAAAAGTACCTGATCATTTATCGATGCCTTAAATTCACCCATCAATAATTCTGTTTGTTCAGACAGTATGTTTTCGAACAAAAACCCCAAATAAAGAGGGGTCCTTGGTGTAACTTCTCCAATATCAATAACGTTAAACTGATATATATTGGAAGAATTTGTTTTTTCTCTTTTTTCATGCGCATTTAAACTGATGGGGGTTTCTTCTGATTGGGCAAAGAAAAAATCAAAAGGAGTTGCATTATTACTGGGCTTCACAAAAAAACGAAATTCCCCAAAAGCATCATCAGGGACATTATCGGCATCCGTAACAATACTTATTAAAGCTTCATCATCAATACCGAGATTACGAGCTACACTAAAAAACATACTGAATCCTGATGGGATCGATAAATTTAAATTATCAAAATCTGTAGAAAGTGGTGTGTCGAAATTAGTTGAAGGATCTATTAACCTATAGCCATCACTACCCGAAATTAATATTTTCGCTATATTCAAAGGAAAAGAACCACTATTTAAAATTTCAAAATTTGAGGATAGGCCAGTCATTGGTGTTACGTCATTCGGTCTTACTATAAATGCCCTTTCTTCTGGCTCATCAGGAGAAGAAAAACGCGTCACCAATATTTGTTTTCCCGGACAAGGTGTTTCTGAGGATATTTGGCAGATATGTAAAATACTGCCTTCAAAAGAAAAGTTTTTAGGCTTTAAGGTTACCAGATGATCATCAATGATTGTTTCTTCATCAACAGGGGTAAAACGAAAAGGAAGGCGTAAACGGTTATTACCAGCGAATAGCTCCTGCTCTATTTCAGGCAACATTTCGGCTTGTACCAAGAAGGTTTTTGATCCACCTGCAGGGATTTCTACAGGCTCTTCTATCTCAGGCATTTGAATTATTAAGTTTTCTGGTTTTTGAGCAAGTTGTCCTAGATGATTTGCCAATTCAAAAGTGAAGCTTTCTTTATTTACGGTAATAGGGATCTCATCAGGGGCTTTGATTGTAATATAAAAGGCTAAAAGAGGATTTACAAAAGCTGGATCAAAAGCAACGTCTCCAAAATCAAATACGTCATTATCAAATACAAGGTCTTTCTGGCCTATAAAAAGGGTATTATCATCATCCTCTACCAGTCTAGCTATAACTTGTATAGTATACTCTCCATCGACCTCCTTAACAATGGTTCCTCTAAGAGTTTCAGTTTTATGGTTTCCCTGCGTATCTATGGCATTTAGGGTAACCCTAAAATCGCCTGTTTTGGCGTTTTTTAAAATCTCTACTCCTAAATCCCCGATATAAGTTACTCTATTAGCCGGTGCGTGGACAACAGGCTCTACACCTTGTCCCACACTGGTTTCGGTAACTTGATAATAAAAGTCTACTCCTTCTGGGGCTTCTTCATCACTCAAAAACATGTAAGGAGGGCCCCCATCTTCAATAGTCACATCTGAGTTGCTTTGATTATCAATTAGAATCTTATGGAGCACATTTTGTGTATTCTCCGGATCGGTTTTAAGAACGACTCCTTCGTCCGGTATAGGTTGGTCATCCATATCGGTGAGGGTCAGTTCCCAAAAACCATTTTCATCACCTGTCCCTGTCACTTCTATATCTATCCAAAGATTTTCAAGCTTAAAGCAATCGGGCCTGTCATTATTAAATGTTATAAGTCCCTGAACTCTTTGACCTGCAAGCCCATGTGTTTCTATCTCTAGCCGAATAACTCCATCATTTCCGGGTACTATCGTATGGGAAATTGAAGTGTCATCCATGGTCAATCTGTCGTTATTTTGTAGATCTGGACGGGGGACTAATGTGACATCAACGTTAATAGGGATCCCTTCTGTTTTGACAAAAAGGTTGATAGTGTGAGGTGTTTCTTGATTCAGAAGATCAAATTCCAAGAACGTATCGGGGGAATCCGCCTTCAATACATCTCCATTTCCTCTTTCCAAACTAAATTGATCGTCACATTTTACATTTCCGGAAAAAGGCGCCGTATACTCCGTACCCTCGGTATCACTACCTGTGAGCGTGGCTGAAAAATCCCCCGGGCTGTTTCCTGAAAAAGTAACGTTAAGTGTTCCTATGACCAACGTACTACTTGGAGGTACTATGAGCTCATTTGCTCCTTCTATTGTTATTGGATATGTTAAACCGTTTGCCATAGACCCATCATCAGTTTCTGCAAAAAACTCTTTACGTAAAGTGATTGGGCGTTTTTTACGATTTTCAAAAGCAATGGCCCGAGTAGTAGTTATATCAGCACCCTCAGGAAATTGGCTAGGATCCAAGTTAATATTTGAACCGTCTAAGACAATCAACCGTCCATTGTTATCATCGTCATCTTTAAAAACTTCTAAATTAAAGCTGAAGGGCCCTTCATTAGACTCAATGGTTACTGCGGCCGTATAGATAGCGTCCTGTACCATTTGGTCTACATTTATAGGGAAAGAACCTCGGGCCCTACCCCCCGGAATAATGGGTTGAGGGGCAGCGAATTCTACGGGTCCAAAAATGGCCGGATCACCACTTATTTCTACCGAATAGATGATAATGTCTTTGGGCTTTCCCTGTTCATCTACGTGACCATCACAGTTGCTGATTTTAAATCCTATTTTGTCAGGGGCATTGTTTAGGTTTCTAGAGACCTTTTCTCCATTACCAACTCCTGTTCCTCCAACGGTCACCACCATTTCATCACCACCGTCATCACATCGTTTGACAATTTCTTCCTCCTCTGGTCCGGTTTCTGGATCGCCCCCTGTTCCGCTTCCGGGATCTATATCTGGTATTATGATTGGAGTAATGGTTATTATAAAAGGAAGGGGGGTACCTCCTCCTCCTGCATCAACGTTATCATCAATAGCAGATAAGAGATTAATTAAATCTTGTAACTGTATAGGATTAAGTACAGCCACAGTCCCTGGGAACTTATAGGATTCCCCTGCTTCTATCCTTGTGGTGTCGCTCAATATCGATGCAGGCCATGTGATACTGATCCCATTGGCTTGATTGGGTGCTATTACAGACTCTCCGGCGGTGTTCACTAGTTCAAAATATTCCGGGGGAATACGAATGGGCCCATTCCCGGAGTTGACCAGTGTAAACTCAAAGTCAAGGGAAAGGGGCTGGGTTACCAGCATTTCCCCCATATCAAAGATCAAAGCCTCCCCGGAGGACTCCGAGAACACATTTCCGTTCCTGCTTACGATGAGCGAAAGCGGCACAAACTCCCTTTCGGGGGGTACATCGCCATTGACCTGTACGTGCTTCTCTTGACCATCTATAGTATAATTGACAGTAAACCCATAATCATAGTCTCCGTCTATATTCGTTGTTGCGCTCCGGGTCATCACAGAATCACGAGCCACAGCCACCTCAAAAGTACTGCCGCTTAGCAATGTTAGGGAAGTATTTACCGGTCCGGAGGGTGTTATGGAGACATTGGAGGCCTCCGGCGGAAGCGAAAACCTAACTTTTCCCGTATGCCTAAGAGTGCTGATATCATAGGTATCATTGTTATAGAGCAGCTCGGTAACCGGATACTTAAAATAAACCGGCTTTAAGGTTTCAACGGTTAGATCCAGGTTGT
>NZ_JBBEXE010000011.1:0-8339 GCF_037645805.1 Leptobacterium meishanense | reverse complement strand
TGGCCATCTATAACAACAGTACCCTTACCGAACATGCCATTTATGGCAGTGGGAGGTTGGGTATTTATTTTAGGCAGAGTGGCAGTAGTGTGTACCAGCTCACCGACCATTTGGGCAATGTACGGGCGGTGGTAAGCAGTGGCGGGTTGACCAACGCTACCGATTACTACCCAGGCGGGATGCCCATGCCAAACAGGCAACTCACCGACGGAACCTACCGATACGGTTACCAGGGGGACTTTGCAGAAACCGACCCCGAAACAGGAAAACCGGCCTTTGAGGCTCGTCTGTACGATCCACGGATAAACCGTTGGTTGACCATTGACCCCGCAGGAGAGTTCTTTTCTCCGTATTTAGCCATGGGGAATAATTGGATAAATATTATTGACCCGGATGGCAGGTGTACAACATGTCCTGATGATGCTAATACAGGAGATACATATAACCACCCTGATCATGGAGCCTTAACTTTTGATGGTGCCAATTGGCTTGACGCAGGAGGTAATATTGCACTTGATGGGTTTACTGGAACCCAATACACCAATGGACCATTAGATCAAATGGGTTTTTCGGGGACAAAAATAGCCCCCGCCATTACCGAACTTTCGGGATTTCCCCATTTTATGGCTGAATTGGGGGAGAACACTTTTGGAAGAAGTGCTGTGCCGGTAGGCATTGGAAACATACATTACAATATTGACGACCAAGGACTGGCCACCCATATTGTGCCCCAGGGAGGCATTGGGGCAATAGGTCTCATTGGAGGGGCTGTTACAGTTACAGTACCACAAAAGGCTATAGTAATTGGAGAAGGTATGTCGGCGGTCAGAAGTTCGGCAAAAGGCCTTCAGGCCCAGGGGGTAAATGCGAAATGGTATCAAGCGTGGTCTAAGAATTTTCCAAAGAATAGGCCGATGACTGCAGCCGAATTAGAAGCCGCCATTGCAAGAAATACTAGATGGATACATTCTAAAATAAAGGATGGTTACAAAATTTACGATATTGGTCCAAAAGCTAAGGCTATACGAAGCCCATTTTATCAGGCAGAAAAAGACGTTATTAGCCGGTTAAATTATCCGGTTCAAAAACTACCAAGATGAAATTAATTGAGATATTACTGGATAAATTCAAGTTTTTAAAAACTGACTATAATTTTTTCATTAGCAAAAAAATAGACGAGAACTTATTTTGTTCAATTGAGTACGTAAATAAAGAACAAAACGTTGGAGTAAGTATCTCTTATGAAGTTCCCGAAGGTTATGTCGATATTTTTTTATGTAAGCTCAAGGAAGGTAAAATAGTAGAAGACCCTCGAATCATTGGTGAAAAAACAGAACTAAATTGTTTTTCATTAGATGACATAGTTACGTTGATAGAGCCCTCAGAATTAATTAAACCAAGTTATCATTACCCCGAGACCCATAGGTATTTTGATGAAGATAAAGGGAACGAATATTTTATTTCTGATTTTGCGTCATGCCTTAAAAAACACGCCGATGAAATTTTAAGGGGCAATTTCAGCCTTTGGCCCAAACTCGATACAATAGTAAGGGATAGAGCAAGGGAATATGGGCAATACGGAAAGGGTAAGATAGGGTAATGGGTCAAGATAGGACATGGAAAAAAACTAACAGCAAGACCAATTGGTACAGAACAATGAAGAAGGAATTTTATATCTTTACAATGCCAGCGGATTGGTGACAGAGGTACAAAAAAGCAACGTACCTTTAGTGAAGTTCTTTTACAACGACAGGGGACACCGGGTAAAAAAGGAAAGTTACAACACTGGTGGGCAGTTACAGAACACCACCTGGTATGTACGGGACGTGGCCGAGGGCGGAGCGTATAAAAAATGTCTGGTAGACATTTTTAGCGAACGCGCCAGACTGCCGCATTGGATGTTGGCCATCTATAACAACAGTACCCTTACCGAACATGCCATTTATGGCAGTGGGAGGTTGGGTATTTATTTTAGGCAGAGTGGCAGTAGTGTGTACCAGCTCACCGACCATTTGGGCAATGTACGGGCGGTGGTAAGCAGTGGCGGGTTGACCAACGCTACAGACTACTACCCAGGCGGGATGGCCATGCCAAACAGGCAACTCACCGATGGCACTTATAGATATGGCTATCAGGGCGAGTTTGCAGAAACCGACCCCGAAACAGGAAAACCGGCCTTTGAGCTGCGGCTCTATGACCCGAGGATTAACAGGTGGCTCACCACAGACCCTGCAGGGCAGTACCATAGCCCCTACCTCTCCATGGGGAATAACTGGGTGAACAGGATTGACCCCGATGGGGGAGAAGATTGGTATAAAGATAAAGAAACTGGTGAGGTTGTTTGGTTTGATGGAAGATATGAAGTAGAAGGGTTTGAACATTTAGGTTTCTATTATACAGAAATAGATGCTTTTAATAATAGATCTTTTTATGATGGAGATACCCAATCACTCTTTTATAATGGTGAATTTCAAAAGTCTTTTTTAAATGAAGTGACAGTTACTTCTTTCTTAAACGAAAACTTTATAGATCCTTTTGCTTCTGTTGGTCAAACTTTTGGAAAATCTTTAATAAATGGTTTTCAAGGTGCATTTTTAGGCTTTGCTGAAGGATTGAAAAGAGGTGATTTTGAAGGGATAAAAATTGATGAAAGTAAGATGGCTCTTAATATGAATCGTCATCTTGTTTATAATAATGGAAAATGGGTTACAATAGACCCTTTTTCCCAAGGAGAAGAACAATTTGTAAAAGATTACTTTGTTGATGTATTATCCATTTCACTAAATAAAGTACCAAATCCAATAAAAACAGGAGATCCACTTGCCGATTTTTTTGTAAACGTTATACGTGATATTTTCATAGTTGAAAAGATTAATGAAACTATGAATTCAGTTCATAACAATTAATTATGCAAAGAATAATTTTATCAATTATAGGATTAATTATCCGAATTTTAAGGGGCGATTTAAGAAAAAAAACATTTAAAGAAATTGTTCAGGAATTAGAGAACAATAAAGATATTGGTTTTAATTATACTATATACACTCTAATAATAATTGGGAGTATAATAGCTCTTTATGTAATCTTAAGAAAAGTGTAGTAATGGGAAAAATTAACAACAAGGCCGGTAATGGTTCAAATTAGGGCATGCTTACCCGATGGCACCTATAGATATGGCTACCAGGGAGACTTTGCAGAAACCGACCCCGAGACCGGGAAACCGGCTTTTGAGCTAAGATTGTATGACCCCAGGATCAATAGGTGGCTCACCACAGACCCGGCAGGGCAGTACCATAGCCCCTACCTATCGATGGGGAACAACTGGGTGAACAGGATTGACCCCGATGGGGGGTTTGATTGTCCACCAGGGGTAACATGTTTAGATGGAGTAACAGTAACTGCTCCCTTGGAAGGTGGAACTAATAATCCTCCAATACGGGACTTTGATTGGTTTAAAAATTTGAACTTAGATGAGATTTTGAGAAATGGAGGTTTTTTTGATAATCCTGTGAATGCGTTTAATTTAATAGCCATTGAATCATTATATAAGATTAATGGAGATGAGTTTTCAGCATATGTTTTACTAGATGAAAATGGAGATGAATTTGCTTTTATAAACCCTCATTTTGATAGAGATGGGGAAAAAGTTAATTCTTCACAAAGCTCTTATAATTTGCCCTTGATTGAAAAAGAAGATGGTTATTATTTAGAAGTTAATGGCACTCCATATAAAGTATCTTATCTAATTCATTCTCACCCTGGGGGATATGCAGGAGGAGAATGGCCTTCACCCAATGATATAGATGTTAATAACAGATTTGTTCCAGTCATATATTTTAACGAGTACAATGTAAGAAGAGCAGAGACAAGAACTTGGCAAAGAAATCGAAATGGAGGTTTGATAAACCCTAATACTATACTCGGTTCACAATTAGACTTGGTAAATGGAAGAATTAAGTTTTAGTATGAAAAGATATAAACTCCTTAATAAGACTTATTTTTTAATATTTTGTTTTCTTTCAATTGGTTGTAAAAGAGAAATCAAAAATGATGAAATTAAACAGTTCTTCACTCTTACAAATGTAAGAATAGCTAATGATGTTCACAATGAAATATTAAGCTATCTATCTAGTGAAAAGATTGAAAAGGCAAATAAACACCCCATTATTGTTTGTAAATACTTTACAATTAGAGATAATAATTTTATCTTAATTGGTCAATATGAAAAACACGAATATTTTTTTTCAGAGAGAGGTTTTATAAAGAATACGTTTTGCATAAAAAATGATTCGTTAACTATAATTATAGAAATTTCCAAAAACTTATCTGATGAAAACAAGCTGGGTATATTTTTAACTGAAGAACATTGTGTTATAGACTTTCCTAATGCTTGGGGTTATACCTCTATAGTGCCAGATTCAGTAATCCCGTCAGTTGTAAAGAAGAATATAAAACACACAAAAAAGGGTTGGATTAATTATCATACCAGTGCAAATAGATGGCTTTTTAAACTTAATAATGATGGTAACATCATTAAAGAAAGTTTAAGGATACATGAGGGAGGAATACCATTGGCATGGTAATGGTTCAAATTAGGGCATGCTTACCCGATGGCACTTATAGATATGGCTACCAGGGGGACTTTGCAGAGACCGACCCCGAGACCGGGAAACCGGCTTTTGAGCTAAGATTGTATGACCCCAGGATTAACAGGTGGCTAAGTCCGGATCCTTATGGTCAATTTCATTCTCCTTATTTGGCTATGGATAATAGACCCAATATGTTAGTAGACCCTGATGGAGGCTGTACTGTCGGAGTAGATTGTCCTACGGAGTTTGATTGGATGGGGGCAGGAACAACCGTTTTAAATGAGTTTGTAGGCACTCCAAACGGTGTTGGTAGTGGAGGAGTTAATTGGTTTTCGGAATCTATAACTGGAGGTGGACTTATTGATTTTAGCTTAGCTTCAGCCTCTGTGTGGGAGGATATAAGTGCAAGATTTGATTCTAAAATTCCTTATTTGATAAACCAAAATTTTCCGTATACAAATACTGATATAGATTATGGAATCTCAAGTTGGGGTAAAGTAGGATCTACTTTTGTGCCAAGAGGAACAGGAGGAGGGGTAACTGTAGTTGGAACAATAGATGCCAATGCACGTATTACATATTCAGGGGGAAACTTCGTTTTAAATGTTAATGCATCACATACAGTAAATAATGACCCAAGAAACAAATCAAGTGCTTTTTTGAATGTGAAATATACAAATGATAATACTTCGAGATTAGCTACTACGAGTCTTGGGTTGAATAGAGATAAACCAATGTTGTCGCCTATAGGAATAACCTACTTAGGAGAGCAGTCATTAATACTGCCCAGCAACCTAGACGCCTTATCAAGACTTAATCTAACGATTGGAGTACATCAAAGGTTACCTGGAGGGGGTGCATCAAATATAGCGTTAAGAGCCAACTTATTACAAGATATTGTCAATAGAAGATAGTCATGAAGAATTCAGTATATATATATTTATTACTTATATTATTTGGATGCTCAGATAAAAATTCAAAACAAAAAACTAAGTCAGATTTTAGCCAAAAAGAAGACAGTCTTATAGAAGCTAAATATAATATTAAAGAACAGATATTTGAACAATACTTAAGAATACCATTATCTATTTTTGAATCTAATGATGGGGTAGATTATAGTAAGTATGAGGAATTTATAAGATTGGATAGTCTTTTAGACCAATATAGTAGAGATTATTTATTGTTAGATAAAGAAAAACAACTTTTAGCCATTACCAAGTCTAAGGAGTATTTGATTTTATCCAAATATTCAAAAGTGATTAGAGAATTAGAAGCTATCCCTAACAACTCAGAGTATGAAAACTATAAGAACTTATTGTTAGGTGTCTCCTATGACCTTAAAGGAGACTCGGTTAATTCTAAAAAACATTTTAAAGAGTTATTGGCTAAGTTTGAATATTCCAATCAAAGTGTTTCTGATTGTGAAAAATATATTTTAGTCAATGTTTTGTCTGATTCTAAAGAAATTAATTTCTGTAAAGATTATTTGAAAGAGTATGAACAAATGAGGAATACGGATAAGATAGAACTTATAAAGACTTATATTTTAGGTGACTTAGAACTATAAGGTAATTGGGGTAATGGTTCCAACCAGGGCATGGTTGCCATTGGGGTTATGAGTAATTGAGGACAGCCCAAAACAAAACAAACCCCCTGCTGGTGCGCGAATCTTTCGCGTTCCAAAACAAAACAAACCCAAACCGGTAATAATTACATTTATAATGAGATCGGCCAGCTGATAGAAAATGTGGAGGAAGGCATAAAATATACCTATAATGCCAGTGGGTTGGTTACTGAAATACAGAAAAATGATGTACCTTTGATAAAGTTGTATTATAATGATCGGGGACATCGTGTAAGGAAAGAGATTTATAATACAAGTGGTTCTTTGACACGAACAGACTATTATGTAAGAGATGTGGCAGGAAGTGTACTGGCCATCTATAACAACAGCACCCTTACCGAACATGCCATTTATGGCAGTGGGAGATTGGGTATTTATTTTAGGCAAAGTGGCAGTAGTGTGTACCAACTCACCGGCCATTTAGGGAATGTACGGGCGGTGGTAAGCAGTGGCGGATTGGCCAATGCCACGGACTACTACCCGGGCGGGATGCCCATGCCGAACAGGCAACTCACCGATGGCACCTATAGATACGGCTACCAGGGGGAGTTTGCAGAAACCGACCCCGAAACAGGAAAACCGGCCTTTGAGCTACGCCTCTATGACCCCAGGATTAACAGGTGGCTCACTACCGACCCGTATGGGGAGTTTCATAGTCCATATCTTGCCATGGGGAATAATTGGATAAATATTATTGACCCGGATGGCAGGTGTACAACATGTCCTGATGATGCTAATACAGGAGATACATATAACCACCCTGATCATGGAGCCTTAACTTTTGATGGTGCCAATTGGCTTGACGCAGGAGGTAATATTGCACTTGATGGGTTTACTGGAACACCTAATTTACAGAAAGGTATAGGTGATTTTATAGGTCCTGCAATTGGAGAATTGTCTGGAATTTCAAAGTTTTTAGCAGAATTAGAGGCTAATTTAAGTGTCGAAGACTCAAGAAAGATAGACCACAATGGAGTAACTTTTTGGATTGACCCAAATGGATTTGCACAAACTAATGGTATAAGAATTCAAGGGGGTTCAGGGGCTTTGGGTTTTGTATCTGGCGGTGGAGTTTCAAAAGGAATTCAATTTCTTAGAAATCCTAATGTTTTGAAACATATCTTTAGAGAAACTCCTGGTCATGTTAACCCACAAACTATTACATCTCAAGAAAGATATCTGAAGCTGTTTAATAGTGTTATAAACCCAAATAACTTGGTTGAAACCACAAATGCCTCAAAAGTAAAAGCAGGAGTGGAGACATATCATAAAACTTTTAGTAATGGAAAACAGGTTTGGGTTGAAGCTATTAAAGGAAAAATCACCAACGCAGGTATAAACACTATACCGAGATAATACATATAACCATAATGATTTCAAAAGTCGATAATATAAAAAACTTCATAGAAACGTATGAAAATAACATAAGTTCTAAAAGAGGCTCTATAGATGATTATATAAATTTAATACTTCTTTATTGGAATATCTCTTTTGATTATGGGATTGAATCATATTGTATAACCCATAATATATTCACTAAAGAAGATATCCAAATTTTTCCTTCAAAAAGTGAAACATTGCTTAATGATTCTTTAAAAAAATATCCTAAAAACAAAGAATTATTATTTTGGAAAATGTATATCGAAGAACTTAATAGCTATTCTTATTGTATATATAAGGATGAAATATTAAGATTAATCCAAGATAGTGAATTTCTCTTACCTTATTTTTACTTAAAAGTTCAATGCAACATAATAAATGAGAAGGAACTAAAAAAATTAAAATTAACGTTGTTGAGTGAGAGAGATAGTTATAAAAAAGAATACATTTTATCGTATTTGAAAGATGTGAGAACATCATAAAATATACTATACTATAGATAGTAATGGTTCCAACCAGGTCATGGTTGCCATTAGGGTTATAAGTAATTGAGAACAGTACCCCAGTGGATTGGTTACCGAGGTACAAAAAAATAATGTATCTTTGATTGTATTATAGGGCCGAGCGTAAAGAAAATACCCTGTGGGTATTTTTAGCGAAGGAGCCGGCAGGCGCAGGGAAGGCCACCGGGTAAAGAAAGAGATTTATAATACAAGTGGTTCTTTGACACGAACAGACTATTATGT
>NZ_JBBEXE010000010.1:0-128211 GCF_037645805.1 Leptobacterium meishanense | reverse complement strand
CAAATATAGAAAACTATCCCACTATTCAACAAATCTTTTTAAATGTTTTTTTGAAAATATTTTTTAAGCCCTCAAAAAGCTTTCAAAATCAATATTTTATGGAGTTTATTTTGTAAACTTCTTTTTAGAATTTGACTTCTATATGAAGAAATTCCATATAAGTCCAAAACGAATTGTGAAGTCTCTGTATGGATGGTTTGGCGCTGAATAAAAATTAGGTTCTGTAAATGGGGAGTTAAGGTGTTCTGCTTTCAGGTATATTCGTGTTTGACGTACTTTCGCATTTATAAATAGATCTATTAATGGAAACCCACCTAGTTTTTCCTGGTTTTGAGAATAAAACTCAGAAAGCAATGGGTTATATCCGTCCATATAGTATTCTGAAAAGTATTTGAATGTGACCCCAGCTTGCAGGAACATCGCTTTGTTAAATAAATGGTCTGAAAAATACAGTGTGTTTCTTGTTACCAGTTCCGGAACATTGAATATTTCCTGTTCTTGATTGACTGCTTGATACATGACTGTATTATTCAATGCAAACTTGCCTATTTTAAATTCTTTATTGAGTTTTACTTTTAGGTAATTTATGGGTTCCGTATTTTGAAAGGGAATTATTTCCGGAATAGTATCTCCCAGCTCTTGGGTTACTGAAGCAAAATAGGTATAATTATCCATCTGGGTATAACTTGCTTCTATGTTTACCCATTTTTTTGAATTGAATACAAGGCTTATTCCTCTGTCTTCTTCTTTTATAAAGTTTTCTGTATTCTGCCAATTGTAGTCTTTATAATTACTTTGATAGAGCAGCATATTAAAGTTAGGCATTCTTGAATTTGAAAAGATAGTAGCTGTTATTTTATTTTCGTTATCAAGCTGATAGGACAATGTTGCGTCAATAGCTGTGCCTCCCAAATCTCCTGAGAGGGTTGTCATGGCATCCGCTTTAAGGGTTAATTTATCAATCTTTTTAAGCCATGTGCCTCCTACAGCAAATTCATCTCCTTTTAGTTGATTGGTAATTACTCCATCGTCTGTAAATAGTATACTCCGGAAAAAATAATTGTAGTTGTACGCTGCTACTTTAGTTGTTATTCTTCCTAGTGTGTTATTGGTATACTGAAGGTTTAATTGATTGTACATCGCTTTTAGCTGGGCTCTATCTAAAATATTTCTAGCTTGAAATGCTTCTCCAAATATATCATTTGCCCTAGTTTGGTCATATCGATAAAATTTGGTTTCGTAGTTAATTTCGTGGGCAATCTTTAATTCAGAACTGGAAAGAGAATCTTTTTTTTGCTTAATGGTATATATATGGTCTAAAAAGTACCGTTTACCAACCAAAAGGTTTTCCGCATCTTGAAAAGCGACATCTATTCTAGATCGGTCCGTAAATTCATCTTCTCCTGATTCAAATTGCTCTTTATTTATAATCCCCCCATTTTCTTGGTTTGTAGCGTCTTGAGAGACAAAATGAACGCGAAGTGCATAACGGTTGTTCCTAGTTACATAATTAGCCGTCATCCTAAAATTCCCTATACTGGAACGGATGTGCTGATATTTTCCTAATGACCGCAGTCCTTTATTCGCTATGGAAAAATTAAACCTTCGGGAAGTGTTTAACGTTATCAACCCATCTGCTAATTGTCCTTGCTCAAAAACTGTCTTAAAAAATAGTTCAGTAGTAGGTGTCGGTACATTATAGTAATTAATATCTTCTTTTTGCATATAACTATAATGCTTGGCTTTTGCACCTAGTTGTGGATAAAAGTTCTTTTCTTGAATGTTATATGCCAATTTATTGTATGGCTGCCCTACATTGGAAAAAGGAAGTAGTTCAAAATCATCTTTCCGTAAATAGTTGTATTTGTATTCTTTTTGAATGGTCAAAGTAGTATCTAAGTGTGTAGTATCTCTTTGGTATGAAACAATTTTATAGTCTTTTATTGTTACTTCTTGTTCAGGAGTTACTTTTGTGCGTGTAGTATCTATCTCTTTTATTAATGGTCTTTCTTGCCCAAAAGTTGCAATGGAGCATATAAAAAATGCCAAAAGTAACCGAAATGCCATGTATACTTATTTGAAAGGCAAAAGTATGTTTTTTGGGCGAATTATTTTTTAATATTATTTTGTTATTTAGTGGATTATTTGCATCAACATGTTAAAACCATACTTTAATAACTGCATGGAAGCCGGAACAGATGAAGCAGGTAGAGGTTGCTTGGCAGGACCTGTTACTGCTGCTGCTGTTATTCTTTCTCCAAATTTTGAGAATAGCATCCTTAACGATTCTAAACAATTATCGGAAGGGAAACGTAACATACTACGCCCCATTATTGAACAACAAGCAATTTGTTACGGAGTAGTACATATTTACCCGGAAGTTATTGATGAGATAAATATTCTTAATGCTTCTATTTATGGTATGCACCAAGCATTGAATAAGCTTTCAGAAACACCGGAGTTCATTATCGTCGATGGAAATAAATTTAAGCCTTTTAATAACATCTCTTATGAATGCATTGTGAAGGGCGATAGTAAGTTTATGAGTATTGCTGCTGCTTCTGTATTGGCGAAAACATACAGGGATGCTTATATGTTGAATATTCATGAGGAATTCCCCATGTACAACTGGAAAAAAAACAAAGGATATCCAACAAAAGAACACCGGGAAGCCATTAAAAAGTATGGTAGCACAAAATATCATCGAAAAAGCTTTCGATTATTACCGGAACAATTATCCTTAGAGCTTTGAGTTTATTATTTTTGTAACAAACATCGTGTACATGAAGACCCTTCTATGCATTTTAATAACTGCCTCTCTTGTAATAGTTTCATGTCAAACAACTGATAGATCATCTTCTTCTCTTCTTAATTACCTGCCTCAAGACGCTATGGCCATTATAAAGATAAATGATTTACAAACTTTTAGAAATGAGCTAAAGAACAATGCGTTTCTTCAATTGACCTCAGAAACAAAATTATATAAAGAGTTTAACGAATTTTTAGGCTTGTTTAAATATATTGAGACTGAAGATGAGCTATTATTGTCTTTTAATGAAGTTGGAAAAGATGTTTATGAATATACTTTGGTTGCCAAGGAAGAAGCTTCTTTATTTGATTTGGATTCTATAAATGATATTTCCAAGTCTTCTTTTTTATATGAAACTGCCTCAGTTACCAAAACAGAAATAGACAACAAGATTTTGTATAGTGTTTCCTTAGATGGCGTCATTGTATGTTCCTCTTCTCAGTTAATTATTGAAAATATTATTCGGCAATCACGATCTAACCGCTTTCGGGTAAATGAAGATTTACAAAAAATATATAATACCACAAATAGCAATAAACCGGCTTCTGTTATTCTTAGACTCACAAAAACACTTTCTTTGTTGGACGATTATTTTCCCAAAAAGAAAAATGCCGGTATTAAAAAGTTTGCTGATTGGGTCGCTTTGGATGCCACTATTGACCACAATGCATTATCGTTTAACGGTGTGTCGTTTTCCAAAGATTCTACCTCAAAAATTGCACCTCTGTTTTATGGGACACTCCCTCAAAAAAACTTACTGGCTAGCATTACTCCCATCACAGCAGATGGTTTTATCTCATATACGTATAGTGATTGGGAAACATTACAGCAAAACATTATCACATATCAAGAACGGTTAAAAGCTCCTCGAAAACTGAATACCTTTTTTGATTTTTCCGATGAAATGGGGCTCATTTATAATGACGGTAATACAGTGATTGCGGTACATTATACAGATCCTGAAGCTATAAAAGCTGCTATAGACAAAGAGCTTGTATTGGCTGATGAGCATAGAGGTGTTCCTATTTATGAATTTAGCAACACCACTCTTTTAGTCGATACATTTTCACCACTCATTGAAAACATTGTTTCCAAGTTTTATGTGGTTATCGATAATTTTATTGTTTTTGCTGATACTATTACGCCACTTCATAATATTATTGCAAACCATCAAAATCAATCTACCATAGCAACTATTCCTTCTTATAATGAAATGATGCTTTCAATAAATGATAAAGCCTCTATTTTGATTGTTGGCAACAATCCTAATTTTAAAGAATTTATCTCAAAAAACATTACTGATGCATATTCCAAAGACATCACGAAATTAAATTTGGAAAGTTATCCCCATATAGTTATCCAGTTTGTGGCCGACAAGCATTTTCTACATACAAATGTGATTGTAAAAAACATTAAAGAGAAGGATAGTCCGGGGATGGTATACCAGCTTTTAAATATAAAATTAGATGCCGCTATTTCAGGAAAACCACAATTTGTTACCAATCATAGAACACGGAAAAAGGAAATAGCTGTCCAGGACATCGAAAATAATTTATATCTCATCTCAAATGAAGGGAAAGTGTTATGGAAAAAGAAACTGAACAGCCCTGTAAAAGGGAAAATACATCAGGTGGACCTATATAGGAACAGTCGATTACAATTGGCTTTTGTTACGGATGACGAATTCCAAATTCTAGACCGAAATGGGAATGAAGTTGCTCCTTTTCCTTTAAAATTTCAGCAGACTATCAGTTCGCCACTGGCCGTATTTGATTATGATAAAAACAAAAACTATCGTTTCGTATTTGGAGTTAGCAAAGGGGTGAAAATGTATGATCGGAATGGAAAAATTATCCCTGGGTTTACGTTTACAAAAACTAAAGGGGTTATTGTGGGAACACCCCAGCATTTTAGGGTCGGAAATAAGGATTATTTGGTTATAGCAGAAAACAATGGAACGCTAAACATTCTTGACCGAAGGGGTAATACACGCGTGAAAGTAAACGAAACTTTTGATTTTTCTGAAAATGAAGTGTTTTTTTACCAAAATACGTTTATGACTACAAACAAAACCGGGAAAAGAATTCAGATAAACCGTAATGGAAATATTTCTAAAATAGATATGAAGCTGGCTGCTAACCATAAAATAGCTGCTACTAGCCGAACATTAGTCACGCTCTCTGATAATATTTTGACCATAAAAGATAAAAGTATTGAATTAGATTTCGGGGTATACACCCCTCCTTCTATCTTTTACCTATATGATAAAATTTATGTGGCGCTAACAGACATACAGGCTAATCAAGTACGTATCTTTGATAGTAGCGGAAAGCTGCTCCCGAATTTCCCTGTATACGGAACCGGCCTTATTGATATGACAGACATGGACAATGATAAAAAAATAGAGTTTGTTGTTCAAGGGGAGAAAGATACTATTTTGGTGTACCGGATTAATTAAATTTTCAAAATTTCTTTTTCTAGTAAATTGTTACCATGATAAAACATTTAAAATGATGATTTCATTATAAAGTGAAAGTTAAATCTTATTTTATAAGATGATATATATTACGTTTTTAGATTTTTTTTACGATCTTTATATGTAAATAAAAATATTTTTAATAAGTTTAAACTTTATTTTTGAACAAAAAACTAACCTCTAAAAATTATTTATTAAATGGATATGAGTCTTGGGTATCCTTAAACGACCAGGTAATTTCTAATTCTAAAAAAGAAAAAAATGGAAAACAAAATTTTAAAAAGATTTAATTTAAATTCTGCTAAAATTCTAACACGTAAAGAGTTGAAATCTATTAATGGTAAAGGCAGTTGCGGAGAGACTGGAAAAATTGCAATTTCTTGCATTAATGTTTATAGTGGAGAATTAATCATTGGATGTGCTACTAATACTCTCCAATGGAGGCATGAAAATTGTTTTTGATATTCATAATCCATAAAATAATAAATGGTAGAAAAATTCTACCATTTATTATTTTTATCATCTCAACACAAACTTATAGATGAAATATTTTATTGCATTATTTTTAATTTCACTATCAGCATATAGCCAATCTCAAAACAAAGACGAATATGAGTTTAGTATTCTGACTTGTGAACCAGGAAGTGACCTTTACAGTTTATTTGGACATTCGGCTTTAAGGTTAAAAAATCATGATAATGATATTGTTGTAAATTATGGAATCTTTTCTTTCGAAGAAAAAAACTTTATTAAAAATTTTCTCTATGGAAATTTAGAGTATGAAGTTGGTTTGACAAACACAAAAAAATTTTTTGAATTTTATTATTTAGAAGATAGATCCGTCAGTGAAGATAAAATCAATCTGAGTAAAGATAATAAGCTAAAAATAATCAATGAGATAAACGCTGATTTGACTAAAAAAAAATATTCCTATAACTATTTTGACAACAATTGCACTACTAAACTTGTAAAACTTTTTGAGCTTGATAGCATAATGTTCAAAAACAAGAACATTTCCGAAACCTATAGAGAAGGGTTAAACAAGAATCTTAATCATCATAAATGGCTTAGAATTACTTTAAATATTTTATTAGGAAAACCTTCAGATAGAAAATTAAGTTTTCGTGAACGAATTTTCCTTCCTCTTGACTTCAATAAACTTTTAAATAATTCAAAAATAAGAGATCATAAAATATCCTTTAAGATAAAAGAAAAAAAAAACTATTTATTCTCCCCTGCAGCTGTAATTATATTACTTATCATTTTACGCCTAATGTTTGGAAATGTTATAAAACTTAAAAATAACATCTTTGATATTCCGTTCTTTATACTTATATCTTCTATAGGCATTAGCCTAATTTTTTTATGGTTTTTCACAAATCATTCATACAGTAAAGGCAACTTGAATATTTTGTGGGCAAATCCATTATATTTTTTAATTTTTCTTAACTATAATTTGCTAAAAAGCTTTTTCTTAAAATTTTTAATAATTTTAAATTGTCTTTTCATTATTATTTCATTCTTTTATGGTCAAAGAATAACTTATGAAATATATTTTTTAGTTATTTTTATTTTAATTATTCTTTTAATCAGATTCTTTCGTTATAAAGTTCATTTTTTGAAGGATTATTAATTAAGGATTTTAGTGTGTTTCTAACTTAGTTAATATCATCTCTGATATCCGGATCCGTTGCTATCTCAATTAAAACAACATTGATTTTGAATGGCACAATATAAATAAGCTTATTAACTTAAAATAGTATGAAAATCATTACTACTTATTTAACACTTGCATTTCTTGTTCTTACAAGCTGCAATCAAAAAACAGGAGGGAAATGTGAATATGTCAACTTAGAAGCACTCTACAGAGTTTTTAAAACAGAGATGGCCAATAACACATTGTCCTCTGTCACCTTTCAAATGGTAGAAGGAAATGAACAAATATCACTGCCTGCTTCCGAGCTTAATACCATTTCCGGAAATTTTGAAATTGATATGCTAAATGCGTCAGAAAGCACGTTCCTTATTAATTATGATGAAATTACAAAGGGAAGCTGTGTTCCGATAATCATTCAAAAAATAACCATAAAAGAAGATTGAGAAGCAACAAAATTATGTTTGGGATTTTTCCTTTTTAAGAACTGCTTCAAAAAGAACTGAAAAATGTTTCAGGATTTTTTCTTTTACTTCTTCCATAGCAACTTCTTTTATCCCTAGTTCTACGTTCAAAGAGGTAACTGCCTTGCCACGTATCCCACAAGGAATAATGTTGTCAAAATAACCCAAATTGGCATTTACGTTTAATGCAAAGCCATGCATCGTTACCCAACGGGAAGCACGTACTCCCATAGCGCATATCTTTCTGGCAAATGGAGTATCTACATCCAACCACACACCCGTTTCTCCATTACTCCGGGTGGCTTTTAAACCATATTCTGCCAAGGTTAAAATAATCACTTCTTCCAAAAATCGAAGGTATTTATGAATATCGGTAAAAAAATTGTCTAAGTCCAAAATCGGGTAGCCCACAATTTGTCCTGGGCCATGATAAGTAATATCGCCCCCTCGGTTTATCTTATAAAAAGTAGCTCCTTTTTCCGCAAGTTGTTGTTCATTCAGTAGCAAATTTTCGATGTCGCCACTTTTCCCTAGTGTATATACGTGTGGATGTTCTACAAATAAGAAATAGTTGCTTGTTGGTAATTCTATACCTTCCCGTCGGTTTTTCACCTTTGCATCAAGAATACCCTTGAATAACTGTTCCTGGTAATCCCAAGCTTCCTTATAATCTACATAGCCAATATCCTCTACCTGTACTTCTTTATTCATGACTTCCTAAGAATCGCTTATTGTTCAAACACTACTTCCACGTCAAAGAAATGCGGATCGCTATTCATCTGAAACATATTTGCCTCTACCTCTACTCCTTTAAAATCAGGCATAATTAAAGCATTTTTTCCTTTTACTTCTTTAACCCTATACGGAAATCTATATACCTGTTTAAAAGTAATCATATTGGCAAAAGCATTATCTGCTGTCATAGTAGTACCCCTCTCTTTTATAGCTTTTGCCTCTGCTTCCTCAGTTATAACCCTTTTAAATCCCCTTCGAGAGAAACTGGTATGGAAAGATGCTGCCATTTCAAAGGCTTTAAATTCTTTGTTTTCTTCTTCAGAAGTATCTTTTTCATTCATACTGTATTATTTCCTATAAAATCTTCTACCACATTCAGTTCTCTTAACTGTACATCATTCAACATCTCTGCAAACGCTTTTACATCCGATACATCTTTAAAATTATACTGAACAGCCATCTCCATTTTCTTAGCTATGGTATCTGTCCGCATGCTCACACTCATCAATTTTAATGCATTGTAGACCTCTTGTTCTTTTTTAGACAGTTTGGCAATGCTGTCTCTTCGTTGTGCTACAATCTTAGAAAAATCAAACACAGTATCTGTCTGCTCTATACTACCCATGTCTTCACTTCCCATACTCATATCCATTAATTCAGACATATCGATGGTAATGGCATAGATACCATTTCCATTTTCATTAAAAGTTATCTCTTCGCGTATCTGACAACTTGCCAAAGCAATAATAGCTAATAGTAATATAGCGGATTTTAGAATTGTCTTTTTCATTTCATGCTATTTATTGGGATTATTGAGAATAATTAATGCTGCAATAACACCGGGGACCCAGCCAAATATCCATAGCAAAAAAACAATAACAATAGAACCACACCCCCTATCAATTACAGAAAGTGGAGGGAAAATAATTGCTAACAAAACACGCCATATACTCATTGCAACATCCTATAAAATGTTATGCCCTAAATTTAATCAAAATATTTTCATGAAAATAGCAGCTAACACTTATCTCGTTCTACTTAAACCAAATTATTCAAAAATAACCATGAAAAGGGTTTTTATTATTGTGAAATACTACCTTTGCCCCACAAAAGAAAACACATGAGTACTATTGTAGCCATTGTAGGAAGGCCTAATGTAGGTAAATCGACGCTTTTTAACCGATTGATAAAGCGAAGAGAGGCTATTGTAGATGCTACAAGTGGTGTTACGCGCGATCGCCATTATGGAAAAAGTGATTGGAATGGCAGGGAGTTTTCACTTATTGATACCGGAGGTTATGTACAGGGAAGTGACGATACATTTCAAAAAGAGATTGACAAACAAGTACAACTGGCTATAGACGAGGCCGATGTGATTCTTTTTGTAGTAGATGTAGAGGCTGGTATTACCAGTATGGATGAAGACGTTGCACGATTGTTACGGCAATCAGGAAAGCCTGTTTTATTGGTCATCAACAAAGTGGACAACTCAAAACGAGAGGCAGATGCTACTGAGTTCTATGCGTTAGGACTGGGTGATTATTATACCATATCAAGCATTAACGGAAGTGGGACTGGTGACTTATTGGATGCATTGGTGACTGTCTTACCTGAAAAAGAAGAGGAAATAACCGATGCCCTTCCTAGGTTTGCTGTAGTAGGAAGGCCTAATGCCGGAAAGTCTTCTTTTATTAACGCACTTTTAGGAGAAGAACGCTACATTGTTACAGATATTGCAGGGACTACACGTGATAGCATTGATACAAAATACAATAGATTCGGATTTGAATTTAATTTAGTAGATACTGCAGGGATACGGAGAAAAGCCAAGGTAAAAGAAGATATTGAATTTTACTCGGTAATGCGTTCAGTAAGAGCAATTGAACACAGTGATGTATGCCTTTTAGTAATTGATGCTACAAGAGGGTTTGAAGGGCAGGATTCGAATATTTTTTGGTTAGCAGAACGCAATAAAAAGGGAATTGTTATTCTGGTAAATAAATGGGATTTAGTAGCAAAAGAAACACATAGTACGCGTGATTTTGAAAAATACGTCCGAAAACAAATTGAACCGTTTACAGACGTTCCTATTGTTTTTATCTCAGCACATACTAAACAGCGAATTTTTAAGGCTATCGAAACAGCAGTAAACGTTTATAAAAATCGTTCAATACGCATCCCTACCCGAAAACTAAATGACCTTATGCTTCCAATTATAGAAAAAACACCTCCACCATCAAATAAAGGAAAGCACATTAAAATAAAATTTTGCACACAGTTACCTACTCCAAGTCCACAGTTTGCTTTTTTTGCCAACTTACCCCAATACATAAAAGAGCCCTATAAACGGTTTTTGGAAAACAACCTGCGAAAGCATTTTGATTTTCATGGTGTTCCCATCCAGATATATTTCAGGAAAAAATAATAAAAGATTACCAACTTCCTCCTGCACCACCACCACTAAAACCGCCTCCTCCAAAACCGCCGCTAAAACCACCACCACTTCCAAAACTGCCTCCGGAAGATTTTCCAAAACCTCCACGTCCTAAACTGCTCAAAATGATAATATCAGTAAGATCTATCCCTGATCTTTTGCCCCTATTACCACCATTACCTCCTTTTTTCCCAAAAATGGCAGCTAAAATAACAAAAAAGATGATAATAAAAAAGATCACTACAAATACAATCTTTCCTATAGGGATATCTTCAGCACGAAGCTGGGGTTTATTTTTATAAGCCCCTGTCAATACTTCAAATATCGCATCAGTACCTTTATCTAATCCGTTATAATAACTTCCTTTTTTAAATTCAGGGATAATAATATTCCGAATTAACTCCCCGGTGACACCTGCTGTTAAACGGTCCTCTACACCATATCCCGGAGAAATCCATATTTTTCGTTCTTGTTCAGCTAATAAAATAAAAACGCCATTATCTTCCTTTTTCTGGCCAACACCCCACTCATGGCCCCATTTAGGGGCTAACAGCCCAATATTTTCACCTTTTAGCGACGCAATAGTTACCACTACTATCTGTGTAGAAGTGGTATCTGAGTACTTAAGAAGTTTCTGTTCTAGTGCTTTTTCTTCATCGTTATTGAGCAAATCAGCATAATCATATACACTGGTTTGAATAGAAGGCTTATCGGGAATAGTGAATTGTGAATAGCCAACCTCAAACATTAAAAGCCCAAGAATAACCACCCACAATAAGCGATAATTCATTTTATAGCCTAACAAGTTATCCTTTGGAAATTTCATCGGAAAGTTCATTTTTGTCATTATGGTTCCATGGAAAATGTTGCTGCAGTTCCTCACCTGCCTTTAAAACTCCTTCGATGATCCCTTGTTTAAAAGCCCCTTTTTTGAAACAAGCCTGCATCACATCCCTGGTACTGTCCCAAAATCCTTTAGGGACTTCTTCATCAATTCCTTTCCCTCCATAAATGGCAAATGTTTTATCTTCAACGGCAATATATATCAACACACCATTTTCTTGTTTGGTATTGTCCATCTTCAATATATGAAACATTTCTGCTGCCCGGGCAAGGATATTTTCGTCAGTGTGCTTTTCGATGTGGACACGTATTTCTCCAGAGGTATTTTTTTCAGCAATACGGATTGCTTCAACAATTTCTTGCTCTTCCCCTTGGGTTAAAAAATCTTCAACATTGGACATGCTAATTGAATTCAAAATTCACATCAACCGGTTCTTCTGCTCCAGGTTCAGCATCAAAATAAGGCTTTCCTTCAAAACCAAACCAGCCTGCTAATATAGAATTTGGAAACGTTTTTACGTGCGTATTATATGGTTTTATGGCCTCATTAAAGCGTACTCTTGCTGTTTGGATGGTGTTTTCAGTACTTGTGAGTTCATCTTGCAGTTTTAGAAAATTCTGATTGGCTTTTAGATCGGGATACCGTTCTACAGCAACCAACAACCTGGAAAGCGCATTGCTCAACCCTCCTTGCACTTCATTAAAGCTAGCCAATTGTTCTGGTGTAATATTCGTGGGGTCTATAGTTACCGAAGTAGCTTTAGAGCGTGCTTCAATAACTTCTCTAAGTGTTGTACGCTCAAAATCCGCTGCACCTTGCACCGTTTTTACTAGGTTCCCTATCAAATCATTCCTTCGTTGGTAAGCTGTTTGTACATTTCCCCAGGATTCTGAAACATTTTCCCCTAAACGGATAGCATTGTTATTAAACCCTACAGCCCAACGGTATATACCAAAGGCAAGCACTACTAGTATAATTAATGGGATAAGCCACTTTTTCATATTGTTGATTTTAAAATATTAAAGTTGTTCTTTTATTTTTTGAAGTTCTGTTTTTACCATTTCTAATTTACGAATAATCTCAAAATTAGAAAGCGTTTTTTTCTTTTCTTCTTTAAGATGGGTCTTGGCACCTTCTAAAGTAAATCCCCGCTCTTTTACTAAATGATAAATGAGCTGAAGGTTCTTAATGTCTTCCGGGGTAAACTTTCGGTTACCTTTGGCATTCTTCTTAGGCTGTATTTCATCAAATTCTTTTTCCCAAAAACGAATTAGGGAGGTATTTACCTTAAATGCCTTGGCTACTTCTCCAATACTGTAATATCGTTTTTCAGGAAGGTTTATATACATTAATCGAGTGATTGGTTTTCTTGAGTTGCAATTTTCAACATGGCTTCAAACTCTTCTGCTGTAAGGCTTCCGTAGTAAAAATTTATCGGATTGATCCGGTTTCCGTCTTTGAAGATTTCATAGTGCAAATGAGGAGCTTGCGATCTTCCTGTACTACCCACAAAACCAATGAGGTCTCCTCGCTTTACTTTTTGTCCGCGTCTCACATTATATTTAGACAAATGTGCATATAAGCTTACATAACCATATCCATGATCTATACGAATATGCCTTCCGTAACCTGCCGATCTGTTATCTGCTCGTTTTACAACGCCATCCCCACTGGCATAAACAGGTGTGCCCCTAGGAGCTGTAAAATCCATCCCCCAATGAAATTTTCGGGCTTTTGTAAATGGGTCTGAACGCCATCCATAACCAGAGGCCATCCGACTTAAATCTTCATTATTAACAGGTTGTATAGCAGGAATAGCCACTAATAATTTTTCTTTTTCTGTTGCCAATTTTGTAATCTCATCCAGTGATTTAGACTGTATTACCAACTGTTTTTGAAGAGTTTCAATACGTTTTGTGGTATTAATAATTACATCCGAATTATTAAAACCATCCAGTGATTTATACCTGTTTACTCCTCCAAAACCTGCCCTGCGTTGTGCATTAGGGATCGGGTTAGCCTCAAAATACAACCGATATAGATTATTGTCCCTGTCTTCAATATTAGCAAGAACTTCTTCTATTTGGGCAAGCTTCTTGTTTAATATCTCAAACTGAAATTCATAGTTTTTAAGTTCCCGTTCCTGTGAAAGCTCCTTAGGGGTATCTATTAAACTTGTATTCAACAATAAAAACAATCCTATAAACCCGGAAAGCATGGACCCTATCATAAACAATACAATGTTCTTAAGTCTTCTTCCTTTTTTAGGTTCTATTTTTCGATACGAAAGTGTATCCGAATCATAATAATATTTTACTTTAGACATAACTCAAAAATATCCTATTTTTGCACATCCAGCCTGATTTTACCAATCAAGCAGTAGTTATTGCATAACAAACAAATATATAAAAATTGTTTATCAGTTACTTTTATCTATAACGAGGTTAAGACTTTATTATGAAATCCCAAGACATACGAGCACATTTTTTACAGTTTTTTAAGAACAAAAAGCATACTATTGTACCTTCTGCTCCTATCGTAATAAAAGATGACCCTACATTGATGTTCACCAATGCAGGGATGAACCAATTCAAAGAGTATTTTTTGAACAACGCTGTGCCAAAAAACAATAGGATCGCAGATACACAAAAATGTCTTAGGGTAAGCGGAAAGCACAATGATCTTGAAGAAGTAGGCATGGACACCTATCACCATACTATGTTCGAAATGTTGGGTAATTGGAGTTTTGGTGATTATTTTAAAAAGGAAGCTATAGAATGGGCATGGGAACTATTGACCGAAGTATACAAAATTGACAAAAACACCTTGTACGTTTCTGTTTTTGAGGGAGCTAAGGAAGATGGGCTCTCTATGGATAAAGAGGCCTATAATATCTGGAAAGAGATTGTCCCTGAAGACCGTATCATTTTAGGAAACAAAAAAGATAATTTTTGGGAAATGGGCGATCAAGGGCCTTGCGGGCCTTGTTCAGAAATCCATGTTGATATACGTTCTGAGAGCGAAAAAGAAAAAATTTCCGGAAAACAATTAGTCAACAAAGACCATCCACAAGTTGTGGAAATATGGAACCTGGTATTTATGCAATACAATAGAAAAGCAGATGGAAGCCTTGAAAAGCTACCTGCTAACCATGTGGACACCGGAATGGGTTTTGAAAGACTTTGTATGGTATTACAAAATGTTACCAGTAATTATGATACGGATGTTTTTACACCGTTGATTAGAGAAATTGAAACTATATGTGGTATTTCTTATGGAAAAGAAGAAGAAAAAGATATTGCCATACGGGTAATTGCTGACCATTTAAGGGCTGTAGCCTTTGCCATTGCTGATGGACAACTTCCTAGCAATACCGGTGCAGGATATGTCATTCGTCGTATTTTAAGACGGGCCATACGCTATGGGTTTACTTTTTTAGACAGAAAAGAACCTTTTATTTTCAAGCTTGTAAACACATTGAGTAAGCAAATGGGAGGCACATTCTCGGAGTTAACAGCACAGAAGAATCTTATCACCAATGTAATCAAAGAAGAAGAATTATCTTTCTTAAGAACATTGGAACAAGGCCTTGCTATACTTGATAGTATCATCTCAAAAACCAAAAACAATGTAGTAGATGGAGCCAAAGCATTCGAGTTATATGATACTTATGGTTTTCCTATTGACCTGACAGCTTTGATCTTAAGAGAACGTGGCTACAAGCTTGACGAAGAGGGATTTAATAAAGAGCTACAAAAACAAAAAGAACGATCACGGGCCGCTACCGCTATTTCTACAGAAGATTGGGAACTATTATCTGATGAGAACGAAAAAGGGTTTGTGGGTTACGATACGTTAGAAACAACGGTTAAAATCACCCGATATCGCAAAGTCAGTTCTAAAAAAGAAGGGATTATTTTTCAACTAGTCTTTAATCAGACCCCTTTCTATCCTGAAGGTGGTGGACAGGTAGGCGATAAAGGTTACCTAGAGGCTAAAAATGGCGAGGTAGTATACATCATAGACACAAAAAAAGAAAACAATCTCATTGTACATTATGTAAAAAATTTACCCCGACACCCTGAAGAGTCCTTTAGAGCAATCGTTGACAAAAAACAACGTGCCCGAACTGCCGCTAACCATTCGGCAACACATTTATTACATCAGGCACTAAAGACTATTTTAGGAACACATGTAGAGCAAAAGGGGTCTATGGTACACAATGGATCACTCCGTTTTGATTTTTCACATTTTTCAAAAGTTTCCGATGATAAGCTCAAACAAATAGAAGATTTTGTAAATGCTCGTATTCAAGAAAATATCCCATTGGAAGAGAATAGGGAAACCCCTTATCAAAAAGCTATTGAGGAAGGTGCTATTGCATTATTTGGCGAAAAGTATGGTGATGCCGTTAGAACTATACGCTTTGGAAAGTCTATAGAACTTTGTGGAGGTACACATGTAACCAATACAGCTGACATATGGCATTTTATCATTACTTCAGAAAGTGCAATTGCAGCAGGAATACGACGTATTGAAGCTATTACAGGAGATGCTGCCAAAGAACACTTTACGCATCAGGCTGACGCATATAGCCAAGTAAAAAAAATACTAAATAATGCCAAACACCCTGTAAAAGTAATCAGTTCTTTACAAAAAGACAATGAGGCTTTACGCAAACAAGTGGAATCGTTATTAAAAGATAAGGCAAAAAATCTGAAAGGCAGCTTAAAAAATAACTTGGAGGTTATTAATGAGATCCAATTTTTAGTTGCTAAAATCGATCTTTCAGCTTCTGCAATCAAAGATCTAGCCTTTGAGTTAGGCAATGAATATAATAACCTTTTTGTTTTATTTGCTAATGAAGAAGAAGGGAAGGCAATACTAACCTGTTATATTTCTAAAAACTTAGTGACCAATAAAGGATACAACGCCGGACAAATAGTTCGAGAACTTGGAAAATTCATCAATGGTGGTGGTGGTGGCCAACCTTTCTTTGCTACTGCCGGTGGTAAAAATCCGGCAGGGATAGAAAAAGCATTAGCGGCCGCTAGAAAATATATTGTATAGAGGTTCAAATGATGAAGCTACAAACCAACATTCCTCTCCACCCTGAAGAAAAACAAATTGATTATGATTCGAAGGTATTATTGCTAGGATCATGTTTTTCTGAGAACATTGGAAGTAAATTAACTTATTATCAATTTCGAAACCTTCAAAACCCATTTGGCTTTCTTTTTCACCCGGAAGCCATTGCACGTATTATTACTAATAGTATTCACAATAAACAATATACAGAGAAAGATATTTTTTATTTGAATGATCAATGGCATTCATATGATGCACATTCTATATTGAGTAGCACAAAAAAAGAAGATACCATCTCTAATTTGAATAAAGCAATTCAAACAACGCACCAAAAACTATTAAATGCCTCGCATATCATCATCACATTAGGAACTGCATGGGGATATCGCCATAAAAAAACCAACGAACTGGTTGCCAATTGTCATAAAGCTGCACAATGTAAATTTTCAAAAGAGCTCTCCCCTATAAAAGAAATAACTACAAGCCTAAAAAAAAGCATTAAGGGTATTCAAGCTATTAATATCAATGCTAAAATTCTTTTTACAATTTCTCCTGTCAGACATTTAAAAGATGGTTTTATTGAAAATCAACGTAGCAAATCACACCTAATTGCTGCTGTACATCAACTCATTAATCCGTCAAACAATATTTTTTATTTTCCTGCTTATGAAATTATGATGGATGAGCTTCGAGATTATCGCTTTTATAAAGAAGATATGATTCACCCAAGCACAATTGCAATCAACTATATCTGGGAAAAATTTAAACACGTCTGGATCACTTCCCATATTTATTCTATGATGGACGATATAGAAACCGTCCGAAAAGGATTAGCACACCGACCTATTAACCCAAACTCGGAACAACATAAAACTTTTCTACAAAATATTAAAAACAAAACAAAAGAACTTCAGGAAAAATATCCATTTATGGTATTTTAATTCCAATACTTTCTTAAGAAATTATTTTTTCATAGGAAGCATCTACCAAAGAAACCCCTCCATCAATTAAATGTGCAATATCCGGACGTCTGTCTTTTACTTTCTTTAGGTGATTTATAACAATCTCTGAGAGCTCCTGCAGATTATCTTTTTTAGAAAGTTCATACAATTCAACGGACAACAACCAGTCATTCGGGTAATTTTTTTGCAAGTCTTCAAAAATCTCTTCGAGTAATTCCATATCTCTTTTACCATCTCGTATGTCACGTACTTGCTGATAATAGTTCTCTAATACAATACGCTCCGGTGATTTTTTTACTTTAATCGTTTGCTCAGAAGGCACGTGCGTTATTAAATCAAAACTAGTTACGTCTGCCGGGCCACTGAAAGCAGATATAATTTCTTTACCAACAGCCATGTCATAAACACCCCATTCCGGTCGAAATAGTATGGTATCTCCATGAGTAACCATACAGTTTTTAAAACTGATGAGTATAATTTTACCCTGTAAATTCCGGCTACCAGTGATAATTTCACCCGTTACCTTAATATTCCCTTCAAATTCTAATGTTACAGATTCTCCCTCATAGATGTCATAGGCACGAAGGTCACGCGGGCTCATGTCTTCAATCGCTAAATTAATTCCCTTCAACTTACCTGTCGGGCTTCCAAAACCTTCACTATGGTAATTAGTTCCATGGCCCACTAGCTCTTTTTCATGATACGATAAGGCTGTTTTTCCGGTAGTTTGAATATAGATAGGCTTTCCTTCATGTTCCAATACATTTGTAAATACTCCCGAAACCTGTATGCCGGTACTCAATTCCACTGTTCCCAGAGCTTTGGATGCAATCAGTTTCCGAACACCATCTAATCCCCCTTTTCGTAACGCCATCGTATTGGCGAACTCTTCCAACACTAAATTAAGGTGTGCAAAGTCAGGAGTTACAAATAACTGGGGTTGCGGTTTTGTAATATCAAAAGACTGATATGCCGCCGCTACTGTATAGGGTATCTTTTTTACTTTATCTGTCATGCACCACGCACTCTCCCCTATAGAAGATAAAAGCCCTGCTCCATATATTTTTGGGTTATCAACCTTCCCTATGAGCCCATATTCTACGGTCCACCAATGCAAGTTCCTTATTAGTGCCATTTCACTAGGTTCACCCATATTATTTTGAAGCTCTTCTACCTTTTTCTCGGCTTCGTCTATTATTTCTTCTGGTGTTCCGGGAGCCTCTTTTATGATAGATAAATGCCGGATGGCCTCGTACATTTCATAATCTTTAGCACTGGAGATCGCTTTAGCCCCAATTTCCCCAAACCTTCGTAAATACTCAGCATACTCAGGATTAGCAATGATGGGTGCATGCCCTGCACCTTCATGGATAATATCAGGGGCAGGCGTATATTCAATATGTTCTAACTGCCGTATATCCGAAGCAATAACCAATACATTGTATGCCTGAAATTCCATAAAAGCATTGGGCGGAATAAAACCATCAACGGCCACAGCAGCCCATCCAATTTCTTTCAAAATGCGGTTCATTCCATACATATTCGGAATGCTATCTATAGAGATCCCTGTTGACTTTAATCCTTCTACATAAGAACTATGTGCTGCCTTCCCCAGGTAATCGACATTTTTACGCATCACATACCTCCAAACAGCTTGGTCAATAGCCGAATATTCCTCATAATTCTGAGGCTTTATAAATTGCTTTAAGTGCTTTGGAAGTTTGTCTAATATCGGATTACTTTCGTAGGACATTGCTATTTGTTTTGTTAATTTACGATACATGTAAAAATACAAAAAAACAAGGCGAAGATGATTATAATGGTTAAAAAAGGCTGAACTAAAGTACAGCCTCTCTATTTAATTTATTTCTTCTATTCCCGGAGGATATTGATTTAGGATTTCGTCTACAAACTCGCGGATGCGTTGTTCTTTTTTTGCTACATCTCTATAAGCGAGTAAATATCCGCTACCTTTACCTTGCCAGATAAGCTCTTTCTTTTTGGCATCAATAATATCTATATAAAGGACTCCTTCTGTGCGGGTAGATACGTTGTTGAAGTTACCTCCCCAGCCCCAGCCCCAGTAAGGATTGCCCCACCAGCCCCAACCAAAGCCGTAATTGTTATACACATTTACACGCTCTCGTTCTTTGGTGAAGATACTGATTAGCATATCAGGGTTCTCTGATTTTGCATAGCCCTTGTATATCATTTTAGCTTCAATAGCTCTTAAAATCCGTTTTTTGTCCAAATCGGATATTTCGGCTTTATCGATTCCCGGTTTAAAAAATGCAAAGGTTCTGTATTGGTCAAAGTCAGCTTGCCTGTCATAGTCAGTTGCCACACGAACTGATACACAAGAAATCAATAAGGCAGGTAGCAAAAGCAGCAGAAAAGGTTTTAATGGTTTCATAATTAATTGCTTTTTGAGTTAATTTCTATAGTTCATCATTGCCTATATAAAAATACGAAATTGGAAAATGCCTTTCAAGTGCATTCTGTTAAAGTTCTTCTAAAAGGTTTTCATCTACTTCATTCGGTAACGTTACTTTCAAACTAGGGGCTATTTCCATAGCACGTTTGATAGCAAAAACAGCTTCCTTATTTCGTGCCCAACTTCGTCTGGCAATCCCATTGTTTACATCCCAAAAAAGCATGGACTGTAACCGGTTGGCTGCCTCTTTACTACCATCAAGAACCATACCAAATCCGCCATTAATTACCTCTCCCCAACCAACACCACCACCATTGTGAATGCTTACCCAAGTAGCACCTCGAAAACTATCGCCAATCACATTATGAATGGCCATATCTGCAGTAAATTGCGAGCCATCATAGATATTTGATGTTTCACGATAGGGTGAATCGGTACCGCTCACATCATGGTGATCACGCCCTAAAACTACAGGGCCAATAACACCTTGTTTAATAGCATCATTAAAGGCTTGGGCAATTTTAATCCTCCCCTCAGCATCCGCATATAAGATACGTGCCTGTGAACCGACTACCAGTTTATTATCTTGTGCGCCCTTTATCCACCGGATATTATCATGCATTTGTTGGGTAATTTCCTGAGGGGCATTTTTTGCCATTTCCTCCAAAACGGTACAAGCAATCGCATCTGTTTTTGCCAGGTCTTCCGATTTGCCGGAAGCACATACCCAACGAAAAGGCCCAAAACCATAATCAAAGCACATAGGCCCCATAATGTCTTGCACATAACTAGGATATTTGAAATGAATACCATCATCAGCCATAATAGCAGCTCCTGCACGGGAAGCTTCTAATAAAAATGCATTTCCATAATCAAAAAAATAGGTGCCTTTGGCGGCGTGTTTATTGATAGCTGCAACTTGTCGCCGTAGCGACTCCTGAACTTGTTTTTTAAAATTTTCAGGATCGGCAGCCATCATTTCATTAGCCACTTCAAAGGTAAGTCCCACAGGATAATACCCTCCTGACCATGGATTGTGCAGCGATGTTTGGTCGGAACCTAAATCAATATAAATTCCTTCCTCATAAAAGTGTTCCCAAACTTCTACTATATTTCCATGATAGGCTATGGAAACAACTTCCTTGGTTGCTTTTGCCTTTTTCACACGGGCAGTCAAAGTTTCTAAGTTATCGATAACCTCATCTACCCATCCTTGCGAATGGCGGGTTTCAATGGCTTTTGCATTTACTTCTGCGCATACCGTAATACATCCGGCAATATTCCCTGCTTTGGGTTGCGCACCGCTCATGCCTCCCAATCCGGAAGAAACAAATAGCTTTCCGGCTAAACCTTCTCCTTCTTTTGCTACTTTCCGGCCTGCATTCAATACGGTGATCGTAGTGCCATGTACAATCCCTTGAGGACCAATGTACATATAACTACCTGCTGTCATTTGCCCGTATTGTGTAACTCCTAGAGCATTGAAGTGCTCCCAATCATCTTGACTGGAATAGTTAGGAATCATCATACCATTGGTAACTACCACTCTCGGGGCTTCCTTGTGTGATGGGAATAAACCCATAGGGTGTCCGGAATACATAATCAGTGTTTGCTCATCAGTCATTTCAGAAAGGTATTTCATGGTAAGCCGGTACTGTGCCCAATTCTGAAAAACAGCCCCATTACCTCCATAGGTAATCAATTCGTGGGGGTGCTGGGCAACTTTTGGATCTAAGTTATTTTGAATCATGAGCATAATAGCTGCAGCTTGTCGGCTTTTTGCAGGATAGGCTTCTATCGGCCGTGCATACATCTCATAATCCGGGCGAAAACGATACATATAAATCCTTCCATAAGTATCGAGTTCTTTTGCAAATTCAGGAAGTAACGTTGCATGGTGTTTCGCTTCAAAGTAACGGAGTGCATTCCTTAGAGCCAGTTTTTTATCTTCCTTAGTGTGCAAACCTTTTCTCTTTGGCGCATGGTTTACTTGCTCATCATAGAGTTTTAATGATGGAAGCATATCCGGGATGCCTTCCTGTAGTTGTTCTTCAAAAGTCATTATTCTCTTTTGTTTTTATTTTTTTGGTTGTATCCATAAGGACAATGCCTACAGCCACTTTCACAGCAATAGCCTCTTTTTAAAAGGTATTGTTCTGTAAATACCCGATACCCTTCCGGCGACCAATAAAAATCGCCTTCTTCTAGTGGTAGTATCTTTTTCATGTTGAGGTTTCCTTATCTTTACAAAGATATATGAATTTGATATGGTTCCTAAAATTGGACCATCCAATGTTACCATTGAATAAATTGTTTTTTAAATGTCTTTTGATTTTTCAACAATTGTTTCCATAAATCAAAAAATTGAACTTCCCGTATTGAAGGAGAAAAAAATTGAATTATTTATAAAAAGAGAAGATCTTCTACATCCACATATCTCAGGGAACAAATATCGAAAACTCAAATACAACCTTCTCAAGGCAAAAGAAGATTCACAGCATACATTGTTGACTTTTGGAGGGGCTTTTTCCAACCATATTTCCGCTGTAGCTGCTGCTGGAAAAGAATATGGGTTTCAAACCATCGGAATTATCCGTGGAGAGGAATTGGAGAGCAAAACAACAGCCAATCCAACCCTACAGTTTGCTCAAGCATGTGGCATGCACCTTCATTTTGTTTCTCGAAGTAATTATCGAAATAAAAATACACTTGAGTTTATTCACAAATTAGATCAAAAGTTTGGTGATTTTTACCTCATCCCTGAAGGGGGAACTAATGAACTGGCCATTAAAGGTTGTGAAGAGATTTTAACAGAAAAAGATGCTTATTTTGACATTGTTTGTGTAGCCGTTGGTACCGGAGGGACTGTTTCGGGGATCATTAATTGTTTAAAACCCCGTCAACAAGTTTTAGGATTTCCGGCATTGAAAGGTTCTTTTTTGAAAAATGATATTCGTAAATTTGCCAATAACAATCAGTGGGAACTGATAGACTATTATCATTTTGGAGGTTATGGCAAGGTTTGTGAAGAACTGATTGTGTTTATTAATGGTTTTAAGAAAGAAACCGGAGTTTCATTGGATCCTGTTTATACAGGAAAAATGCTGTTTGGTGTACTAGATTTGATAAAAAGAGGTTATTTTAAAGAGAAAACAAAAATATTGGCCGTTCATACCGGTGGTTTGCAAGGAATCACTGGTATGAATAACTTCTTAAAAAGAAAAAAGTTGCCTTTAATTCATTTGTAATGAAAAAGTATATAGGTTTATTCATTGTAGGTTTCTTATTTATTAGTTGTGGAAGCAAACAACGGATTATCAGAGAAACACATAAAAAAAAGCGTTCTTCTGAAGAAGTTGTTATAAAAGAACCTTCCAATAAAATTGCTTCTAAAGAAGATGAATTTATTGTGTTCAATATTGTCTCTACACAAGATTATATTGACACGTTTGATGAAATCGCTAAACAGAACATGCGCAATCATGGAATCCCTGCGAGTATAACACTGGCGCAAGGAATTCTGGAAAGTGGTTCGGGAAAAGGGCAGCTCACCATGAAAACCAATAACCATTTTGGGATTAAATGCCATACCGGGTGGGAAGGTGACCGTGCCTACCACGATGATGATGAAAAAGGAGAGTGTTTCAGAAAATACAACCATCCTATGCATTCCTTTAATGACCACAGCTTGTTTTTAACCACGCGCTCCCGATATGATTTTTTATTTGACCTCCGAAAAAATGATTATAAAGCTTGGGCCAAAGGATTGCGCAAAGCCGGCTATGCTACAGATAAAAAGTACCCTGAAAAATTAATTTCTATTATTGAACGCTACGACCTTGATAAATACGACAAAGAAGTGTTGAAAGAAAAAGGTATTGCTGTTGTGGAAAATACAGCCACGGAACCTAAAGTTCCTAGAGAAGTTCTATCTGAAGAAATCCATACAGTAGCACAAGGCGATACGTTATACTCCATATCAAAGCGGTATGGCCTTACCATTGATGAACTTATGAACATAAACAAGCTTGATAGCATCAATATTGATATTGGGCAAAAACTGATAATTTCTTCTAAATAAATGATTTACCAAAGAAGCAGTGCTCTGTATGCAGAGGCTACTAAAGTTATTCCCGGAGGCGTTAACTCCCCTGTACGGGCTTTTAAAGCAGTAGGCGGACATCCTATTTTTGTTAAAGAGGCCAAAGGTGCTTATTTCTATGATGAAGATGGCAATAAGTTTATTGATTATATTGCCTC
Organism: Leptobacterium meishanense; assembly: GCF_037645805.1. NCBI lineage: Bacteria > Pseudomonadati > Bacteroidota > Flavobacteriia > Flavobacteriales > Flavobacteriaceae > Leptobacterium > Leptobacterium meishanense. Next base: position 104,051 of record NZ_JBBEXE010000010.1, on the reverse strand, counting down.
TTGGGGGCCTTTAATCTTAGGGCATGCTTACGAGCCTGTGTTAAAAGCAGTTATTGAAAAAGCTAAAAAAGGGACTTCTTTTGGAATGCCTACGGAAATTGAAACGGAGATTGCTAAACTGGCAATTTCTATGGTGCCAAATATTGATAAAATCCGTTTTGTCAATAGTGGCACAGAAGCTTGCATGAGTGCTATAAGGTTGGCACGCGGCTACACAGGTAAGGAAAAAATCATCAAGTTTGCAGGGTGTTATCATGGCCATGCCGATGCTTTTCTTATCCAAGCCGGGAGTGGAGCCGTTACATTTGGAACGCCTAACAGCCCAGGAGTTACCCAAGGTACTGCAAGGGACACCCTATTAGCCCGGTATAACGACCTGGAGGATGTAAACCGAATTGTCCGGGCAAATCCGAGAGAGATTGCAGCGATCATCATTGAACCGGTAGCCGGCAATATGGGATGCATTTTGCCGGAAAAAGGTTTTTTGGAAGGGTTGAGGACTCTTTGCGATAAAAATGGCATACTACTCATTTTTGATGAGGTGATGACGGGGTTCCGGCTTGCAAGGGGAGGAGCACAGGAACTTCTAAATGTGGATGCAGATATTGTAACTTTTGGAAAGGTAATTGGCGGAGGACTCCCCGTAGGGGCTTTTGCTGCCAGGGATAAAATCATGCATTGCTTAGCACCTGTAGGGCCTGTATATCAAGCAGGCACATTGAGTGGAAACCCCTTGGCAATGGCCGCAGGGTTAGCCATGTTAACTGAACTAAACAATAGTCCTGAAATATTTAAAAGCCTTCAGGAAAAAACAGCTTATCTGCATACCGGGCTTGGAAAAGTTTTGAAAGGTTCAAAAGTTGCTTATACTATTAACCGAATAGGTTCCATGATTTCTGTTCATTTTATAGATAAACCGGTCATTGATTTTGATTCTTCTGCAAAAGGGAATAATGAGACCTTTAAAAAGTTCTTCCATGGGATGCTCAACGAGGGGGTTTATTTACCTCCCAGTGCCTTTGAAAGTTGGTTTTTAAATGACGCCCTTTCGTATGGTGATCTTGATTTTACCATTGAAGCTGCAAAAAAAGTAGTTGCTACGTTATAATTAATGAACATCCAAAGGTGTGTACCCACCTTTTTCTAATTTTTGGAGTTGTTCTTTGGTAAGGATGCGCTGAATAGTATTGTCCAATTCGATATTCAGGTTAGCATATGCTCTACCGGCTTCTGTATTTTTATACTTTGAACGGTCAAAGTTTTTTCTCCGCTGTTCAAAACTCAAAATAGCATCATAAAGACCTTGTTTTTGGGTTGTATTTAAAACAATGATACGGTCTATTTTCTCCATTTTCTCTTTAGCAATAGCTTCTGGATTATTTACGATGGCAGCTTTTGCTTGCGCATTGGAAAACTGTACTGCAAAAAGCAGAAGAAAAGCAATAGTTAATCGAATTCGGTTTTTCATAAGATAGTTAGGTTATGGTTTATTTTATATCAAAGATACCATTTTTATCATTTAAAATAGTTTTCTAAAAAAGTATAAAGTCATTTCAAACTCACTCTTTTTATTGATGAGAAATCCAAGATAATATTATAAAAGATTTCTCAGTCGTTGTACTTCTTCGAAATGACCTTATTATAATATATCAACTATTATTTTCTTCTCCATCCGAGTTTATGCTTGTAAAACCGCTTTCCTTTGTCTTGTTGTTTCCACGTTTCATATTGTTCGGCAGAGAGAATTTGTTTCATTTCTTGTTGTAATCTCAATCGTTCATCAAGCATTTCGTTCATCTTTTCATAACGTGCTTCCACAGAAGGTTTTTCTTCTGACTCTCTAAATGCTTTACGTTCCTCCATATGATGCTTACGTTTCTCTTCCATTTGAGTGTTTAATGTTAAAATTGCTCCTTGCTGGCTTTCATTTAAATCCAACGCTAATGCCATTCGTTTTGTACGGAGCGTAGCCATTTGTTCAGGAGTAAAATCTTTAAATCGCTCTACACGATGTTTTCTATACTCGCGTTCCTTTTTTTGCCCACGTTCTTGTGCTGTCATAGAAAATGCCAAAAACAAAAGCACTAATAAACTAACTAACTTTTTCATCTTATATAATATTTAGGTTATATCCCTATGACCAGAAAACGGACAAAATGTTTAATCCATACATTCTCAGAATAATCATTTCAGATATTAAAAAACCTTCCATGTATCTTGTTTTTCTTTTGTTTATAACGGCTTAAACCTTCTAACCGCGGATAGTTAAATATTTCATAAAGACGTAACATTTCTGTTTTTCGGTAGTCTATATAGTAAACAATCAAAGAACGATTAAACATTATAGAAATGAACAAGCTATTAGTTATTTGTAGTTTACTTTTTTTACAAAATGTGGCTACGCAGGAAGAAAAAACCGTTGCCAATGAGCTCATCCATTATGAAGCCATGGCAAGTTTAGAAGGTTTATTTGTTAGTAACGCCAGGGAAAACAACCTAACCGATTTGAAATTCCCTTACGAACTGACAAAAGAAAAAGAACTGAACCTCAGTACTATTAATTATATAGAAGAGGAGCAAGTAGTAGACTTAGGATTTGATACGGAAAAGTATCTGCCAAAAGGGTTCAACCCTTATGAAGTGTACTTCGATATCCACTCTATTGAATATATTGAGGAAGAGGAAGAAATTAATTTAGGATTTGATACGGAAAAGTATTTACCTGAAAACTTTGATCCTTATGCCATCCCTATGGAAAGCATTCTATATATCGAAAAGGATGAAGAAGAAATCATAGATTTAGGGTTTGATACGAAAAAGTATCTTCCAAAGGGATTTAACCCACATGCGAAACCCTCAATCATGTAAAAGTATGCAATTTGACCTTTATGAAAAATTGTTTGAGTTAGTTAGGAAAAGCCACCCAAGGGTGGCTTTTTAATTGAAAACATAAAACAGACATGTTTTTTTAGTAACTGGACTTACCCAAATGCATATCATTTTAATTAGATTTGTTCACTAAAAAATATTTGTGAAGATATAATAATGGGAAATAGGGTTCGGTTACTTTTACTGTTTTTAGCGATACCCTTGGCGATAATAGTATCGGCAAACGAATTTATATTGTTTTATTTCAGGCCTCAAGAATTTTCTAACTGGGTTAATGATAGTTTATTTTATACAATTAGTATTTTACTATGGGTAACGCTATTACCCTTAATTTATGTTCTTATTATAAAAATAAAAGACTATAAAAAAGTGTCCCTTTTTATTAAGCATTCCTTATTTATTGTTGTTATTGCATTTATACATCAATTATTGGCAAATTTTTTTTTCTATCTGATTCTTTATTTCAAAAACGAAGTACCGTATGATGAAATATTTGGAAATGAATATAGTAACCACCTCACCAGTGGTTTCTTTAGTCGATTGGTAGAATCAACAGCAATTGTTATTTTATTCCATTTCACCTCAAATAATGAAGCTCAGATAAGAAATTTTATCGCTTCCCACTGGCCAAAACTATACGCACTTATCACTAAAGATGAGAAAACAATTCAAGTCATAAATATTAAAGATAAAGGAATTGACGTTTCAATTAATGTTCATGAAATCATATGGTTTGAAAGTGCTGGCAATTATATGAAATTGCACATGAATGAAAGAATATATGTTCTGAGGCAAACGATGACCAGTTTATACTCCAGTTTAAATACGGATGAATTTATTCGTGTACACCGTTCATACATTGTTAATGTGAATTATGTAGAGAAAGTTGATTATATGAAGAGCGGTATGTATAGGATTTTATTGAAAGACAAAAATGAAATTATTACCAGCCGAAACTATAAAGAGGATATTGCAGAAAAATTAAAATTAAAAGACCTCCCAGTATAAGAATAGCTTTAATTCTATCACAATTTCGAACAGGTTGTCACAAACAGCTTCCGGAAAGCTTTATATGTTAATCATTCCTCATAATATTGCACCCTAGAAATTAAAATCTGAAAACATATTATGAAAACAAGAATTGCTTACGTATTTACATTAGTTGTATTGATTGTATCAATTTCTGCTTGTAACACTAAAAAGAAGTCAGAGGAAACAACTACTGAAAACACAGCCCCTGCACTTGACCCTAGATATGCTTCTGAAGAGACTAAAGAAGTAATCGAAAAAATGATTAAAGCACACGGTGATTTGGAGAAATGGAAAAACAGTCCAAGTGTTAGCTATCAACACACGTATATTGGGCCATTTGACCCTTCCGATCCTTGGACTTCTGATGAGATTATAGAACAAGGAAAAAGAAGAGTATACCAGAACTGGCCATTGGATAAAGCAGAAATATTTTATAATGGAAAAGGATATTATTCAGTAAACTGGAAACGTGGTAATCCTGCAAAGTTTACAGCACATTTAGCATATTATTTTTCAAATATCCCTTGGCTTACCCAAGATAATGGAGTAAAACTTGGAGAGGTTAGAACAAGAGAAATATTTGATGAACCTAAAGAGTATATTGCAGTTAAGATGACATTTGAACCTACTGCTGGTGAATCTCCAAAAGATTATTATGACCTTATGATCGACCCTGAAACCTATGAACTCAAGGCAATGGAATATGTTGTAGCCTATGGGGCAATATTGGATGCAATGGGATTGCCGGCTGAGGTAGAGTTTTTTGGTCCAATGATCAAAAAATTTGAAAAATATGAAGTTGTAGACGAATTTAAAGTCCCTGTTAAATTAATAACTTTAGGTCCTGAAGGTGAAGATTTTGGATTTCATACTTATAAGAACTGGTCTTTCACAAAACCATTTACGGATGATCTTGTAAAAATTCCTGAAAATGCAGTTAAAGACACCTCTAGTAGTAAAAGAAAAAAAGCAGAATAGTTTTTCGGTAATATGTAACATAAAGAAGGCTACCTGAACAGGTAGCCTTCTTTATGTTAATTCATGCTAAAATATACTATCCAATAACCTCCACAAACAATCCTTCCTCTTCTTTAGAGACTTTGGCCAGCTGGTTCTTTGTAAGTTCTTTAATGGCTTTGTCCCATTTTTTGTTAGACAACCCTGCCTCGGTTTTTAAAGCTGCCAAAGGTATTTTTTCAGTTTTTTTAAGGAACTCTAAGATATGTTTTGCTTCGTCACTAATCGCTATAGGTTTACGCTCCGGTTTCATCTGTGGGAAGAACAGTACCTCTTGTATCGATTGTTTGTTGGTTAAAAACATCACTAACCGGTCCATGCCAATACCCAACCCACTGGTTGGGGGCATTCCAAATTCGAGGGCGCGTAAAAAGTCATTGTCAATAAACATGGCTTCATCATCACCACGTTCTGAGAGTTTTAATTGTGCCTCAAAACGTTCCCGCTGGTCAATAGGGTCGTTCAATTCTGAATACGCATTGGCAATCTCTTTTCCACACACCATCAACTCAAAGCGTTCGGTAAGCCCAGGGTCGTTTCGATGTGCCTTACACAACGGGCTCATTTCTTTTGGATAATCAATAATAAAGGTCGGCTGGATAAAATTCCCTTCGCATTTTTCGCCAAAAATCTCATCAATCAGCTTTCCTTTTCCCATCGTGTCGTCTACTTCTACTCCCATTTTTACAGCTGCTTCCCTGATTTCTGTTTCTGTTTTTCCTGAAATATCAAAACCGGTATATTGTTTAATCGCGTCTGCCATCGTAACCCGGGGATACGGTGCTTTAAAATCAATTTCGTATTCCCCAAATGTTGCTTTCGTCGTTCCGTTTACCTGGATGGCACAGTATTCCAACAGGTTTTCGGTAAATTCCATCATCCAATGGTAATCTTTATACGCCACATAGATTTCCATCGCGGTAAACTCAGGGTTATGTGTTCTATCCATCCCTTCATTGCGGAAGTTTTTAGAAAACTCGTATACGCCATCAAAACCACCTACAATCAATCTTTTAAGGTATAGTTCATTGGCAATCCTAAGGTATAAAGGAATGTCCAAAGCATTATGGTGCGTAACGAACGGCCGCGCTGCTGCGCCTCCCGGAATGGATTGTAGAATAGGTGTTTCTACTTCAAAGTACCCTTTTTCATTAAAGAAAGTCCGCATAGCGTTAAACAATTTGGTACGCTTAACGAATACTTCTTTTACTTGTGGGTTCACTACCAAATCTACATACCGCATGCGGTAACGAAGCTCCGGATCGTTAAACTCGTCATGTGTTTTACCATCTGCATCTACTTTTGGTAACGGAAGTGGCCGAAGGGTTTTACTAAGTATCGTAAAATCTTTCACCAATACGGTCTTTTCGCCTACCTGAGTGGTAAACAGTTCACCTTTAATGCCTATGAAATCCCCAAAGTCGATTAGTTTTTTAAAAACTTCGTTGTATTTGGTTTTGTTTTCTCCCGGGCATATCTCATCGCGGTTAAAATACAATTGCATTCTGCCAGCACTGTCTTGTAATTCTGCAAAAGAAGCTTTTCCTTGAATACGAAAGGACATTAAACGCCCGGCCATCACTACTTTTTTACCTTCTGAAAACTGTTCTTTTACTTGTTTAGACGTATGGTCAACCGGGTATAAAGCAGCTGGATAAGGGTTGATACCCAATGTCCGTAATTTTTCCAGTTTTTCCCTTCGTACGATCTCTTGTTCTGACAATTGCATAATGCTGTTGATTATCTTGTATAAAAATAATTTTCTGAAAGGTGCAAAGATAGCGACAATTCTAAAATCGCAATCGATAATCTATTTAGAAATCTTTACGCACCCGGTTTCGCATTTTACGTTCAAAAATACCGGGCAGGAAGAAAGAGACCAACCGTGCTATTTTGGATGTTTTTGAGATATACACAATGTTCTTTTTCCGGTCAGCTGCCTTGAGTATTTTTGATACTACGTACTCAGGGGCCATTACATGACCAATAACGCTTTTCTTTTTGCCAAAAGGGTGCCCTTCTTCATTGAGTGTCCGGTCTTCAATATTCGTTTTTACAAAGGAAGGGCATGCCATAAGCATGTGCACACCTTTTTCCCTGACTTCTGCTTGCAGGGAATTAAAAAAGCCATGCAACGCATGTTTACTGGCCGAATAGCCTGTTCTCCCATATAATGGTGAAAACCCTGCTACGCTGGATAGGGTTATTATCTGTCCTTTACTTTTAATAAGGTGATTGATGGCTTCATGGGTACAATAAACAGCCCCGTAGAAATTTACCGCCATTACTTTTTCGATAATCGCTACCGGAGTGTCTTCAAATCTACTGATATGGCTAATGCCTGCATTGTTAACCAATACATCAATTGTTTTGAATTTTTCAATGACTTTAGAAAAGGCTTGGGCTACCTGTTCTTTGTCAGTAATATCAACCGTAACGGTAAGGTGCGGTATGTTAGAATCTTGTAGCTGTTCACTCAATTTTGCCAATCCGGAAGCATCCCTATCCAACAAAGCCACATGTGCGCCTCTTTTTGCATATTGTTTTACAAATTCAGCACCTATGCCACTAGCGGCTCCTGTAATTACAACGACTTTATTTTTCAACTTTTGGTATTGAGGTAATATTCAAAAACTTCCTTACTGGTATAGGTTGGTGTATACGGAAATTCTTTTTTTAATGTATCATTTGCCAACACGGGCCTGTACCTTAAAAACCGTACTTGTTCCGGGCCATATTGGGTCAATTTCACTTTGTGTAGCAGCCATAAAACTGATTTTATAACCCATGCCGGTATGGCAACATATGGTTTTTTTAAAATGTTTGCTATTTCTTTTAGGGTAACATATCCATTGCCTGCCAGATTGAAAACTCCCGATTTGTTTTCTTTGATTCCCTGTAGAATGATATTTACGACATCTTCATCCCAAATAAAGACGAAAGGGGTTGTAGCGTTTTGAATACCGATAATCGCTTTTTTCTCAAATAAAGCGGTTATCTGGTTGGAGACATTTTTTCCGAGAATAGTCCCGGGGCGCAATATCAATTGTTGGGGAAGTTTATTGGTTTTTCTATATGTTGAAAGCATTTCTTCTATCAACCGTTTATGGTCTGAATAAGCAAATTCTTTATTGCCCCTCAGCGCATCACCTTCATACAACCACTCAGGATTGTCATGATGATAACCATAAGCTGCCCCACTACTGGTAACCACAAATTGTGATACCCTATGTTTGATCGCACTTTCGTATAGTTTTTTAGTCCCTACTACATCAATTTCGTACATCAACTCTCGGGTCATGGTTTTCGTTGGGGTTACCACAGAAGCTAAATGAACTATGGTGTTTATTCTTTTTTCTTTGATAAGTGTATCAAGAATGTCAGAGCGTATATCGCATTGGTGAAACTCAAATTTCTCGTGGGGCATTTGTTCTTGAGGTGGTTTTATGTCAATTCCCGCAACTAATTCTATAGCTTCCGTGTTTTCTTCAGCTAGTTTGTGAATTAATTTGTTTCCTATATAGCCTGCAGCACCGGTTATTAAAATTCGTTTTTTCATTTCGATATTTCTCTTATCATCCAACAGTTGTTTCGTTCATTGTTTTTTTTCGGGTCGACCAATAGGTCCCTACAACAAGGCCTGCAACGATATGCCATATGCCCCACCATGCTGTTACCAATGCCATTCCACCCATACCGTTAAAAAAATCGAAAATCAACAACAGTCCTAATCCCGAATTTTGAATTCCTACTTCAAATGAAATGGCTCTTCGGTCTTTTACGGGAAGGCTCCCTAGTTTCGCGGAAAAATAACCCAAGGACAATGCTACTAAATTATGAATGGCAACAACGACCATCACATATTTTATATAGGTGAGAAAGTTTTGGATATTGGCAGAAAAAGCCGCCACAATAAATCCTAAGAAAAATAATAAGGAAGCATATTTAAAAGGTTTTTTCAATTTATTCGCTATTACAGACTTTTTTGTAGAAACAACCATTCCCAATGCCAATGGTACTCCTAAAATCATAAAAATAGTCAAAAGCATGTCGGCTCCATTTAAATTTACATCTGAAAGTACCCTGCTTGTATGTTCATTTAAGCTTCCCCAAAAAGAGATATTGAAAGGGGTCATGAATATAGCAATGACTGTAGATACAGAAGTCATGCTTACGGAAAGGGCTGTGTTTCCTTTGGCATAATTGGTAAAAAAATTGGACATGTTGCCTCCCGGGCAAGAACTTACTAAAATCATGCCCATCGCAATGGAAGGTGCGGGTTTTATGAGTACAATCAACAAATAAGTAAAAGCCGGTAGCAGAATAAATTGTGCCCCCAATCCAATTAATGGCCCTTTAGGGCTTCTTATAACCCTTCTGAAATCTTCTAATGTTAAATCTAAAGATACGCCAAACATCACAATCCCGAGTATAATATTCAGGATCATGATGCTTTTGGGGTTAAAGTTTAATATAATATCATCAACACCAGACATTTATTTTCCTTTTGGTTCTTGGTGCATGGCTTTGAATTTTAGGAGTCCCGGAGCCCACATATGTTTTACATGGTCTACATCTACATGTATTACGGCACATTTATTTGCCTGTAAGCATCTTTCTATGGCGGGTTCCAATTCCTCAGGGGCTGCCACCCGCTCGCCATGTGCCCCCATACTTTCTGCTAATTTATCAAATTGGATTTCTCCTAAATCGGTGTTGATGGTTTCTTCGGCAGAAAGTTCTTTTTTAATGAGTGTTTTTACTGGTTTCAATGCAAATTGTTGGGTCATCTTTACCATACCCCACTGTTTATCGCAAATTACAAGAAATATCGGTTTTAAATCATTTCTGATTGCTGTTTCTACTTCTTGCGGGTGGAAGCCCATGGCTCCATCTCCTATAATGCAATACACTTGCCTATCGGGAAATGCGGCAGCGGCTCCTATAGCTTGCCCTACCCCTGCACCTAACATCCCAAATTTGTAAGTTGCCAACATGGTGTTAGGGGTGTATACTTTGTGATAAAAATTGCCCCAAACAGCACTATTGCCTCCATCAAAGACTACCAAGGCATCTTTATCAAACACCTTATTTGTTATTGCTGGCACATGAGCTGTGAGCATAGGCGTTCCTTTGTCTGATAGTTTTTTATCGAGCTTGGCCCTGTCTTTGACTACTAGTTTTTGAATGCCTTCTATGGTCTTGTTCCGCTTGGCAATAGCTATCTTCTTGGTGGAAGGTTTTACCACTTTTAGCAGGTCTTGTAAAAAAGTTTTAGCATCGGAAAGGATCGCAATATCAGCAGGTCGGATATTACCGATAATATCTTCGTCCACATCTACTTGGACAATTTTTTGTTTTTCGGGTAAGTTCCAATAAGGTGCTTTTCCCCACCAGTCAGTTTCCCCTAATCGGGAACCGATCACTAAAATAACATCAGCTTCTTTTCTCACTTTATTGTTCACGTCAATGTGAATCATAGGGACAGCACACTCGGAATCTTCCGGGATGACCCCTCTTGCCCCCCAACTGGTTACTACCGGAATTTTTAGCAATTCGGCCACTTCCTGTAATTCTTTAAAAGCCATTGAGTGAATGATTCCACTTCCTGCATGAATGGCAGGGTTTTTAGCATTTATCAAAAGTTCTGCAGCTTCTTCTACCATTGCTTTGGGAGCACTCAACCGGTACTTAAGCCGGTAGGTTTCGGGCTGTTGTAGTTCAGGGAATTCAAATTTATTGTTCATCAGGTCTTCCGGAAGGTCAAAATGAACTACTCCCGGCCGGCCTGAAAAACTTTTCCGAAGGGCTTTTCGCATCAATTCAGGGACTCTGTTTACATGCGGGGTGGTTACCGCATATTTAGAGATGTTTTTCATAACCCCCACTTGGTCAAAATACTGATAGGTGCCCCCTCTGTCCGGATAGCCTATGCCTACTCTCCGGGAACTGGTTATTAACAATACCCGGTTTCCCTCTGCATTTTCAACAGTTATTCCGGGTAAAATATTGGCTACTCCCGGACCATTGCTAGCAATGCATACGCCTAGTTTTCCCGTAAGCCTTGAATAAGCAGCTGCCATATGTGCTGCGGTGGTTTCGTGCCGTGGGGTAATCAACCGGATTCCTTCTTTTTTCAATCCTACGACCAATCCTTGGTAGGTTCCATCAATAATACCAAACACCACTTCAACACCTTCATTTTTTAAGAATTTTGCAATGTATGCGCCACTTGTCATTTTCATTTTTATACTTTTTGATTTATGATTTTTTACTCTGATTTATAAAAATAGTTGCTGTTTGCTTGTGCTAACGCTGTTATTTCCAATTCGTTGATACAAACATGCGGGGGCAATGTTGTTACGTAATAAATAGTATCCGCTATGTCTTCTGCAGTAAGCGGTTCATAGCCTTTATAAACACTGTCTGCTTTGTTATTGTCTCCTTTGAACCGAACGTTGGAGAATTCTGTCTCTGCTGCCCCAGGCAAAATCTGGGTAACCTTGATTTGATGTTCTAAAAGGTCTACCCGCATGGTTTTGCTCAATGCATCCACTGCAAATTTAGTGGCACAATACACATTGCCTTTTTCATAGATAGCCCGTGCTGCAGTAGAGCCAATATTAATGATATGCCCTTTTTTGTTTTTTATGAGCAATGGGATAATCTCGTGACTTACATATAACAACCCTTTTACATTGGTATCGATCATCGTATCCCAATCCCTTACATTTCCCTCTTGTATTTTATCCAATCCCAGTGCCAGCCCAGCATTATTGACAAGTACATCTATCGATTGCCATTTTTCAGGGAGTGATACTATTGCATTCGTTACTTCTTGTTTTTTGCTTACGTCAAAACAAAGTGGCAATACCTCCACATTGTATGTATTCGTTAAGCTATTGGCAATTTTAGAAAGTTTTTCTTTCCTTCTTCCTGTCAAGACAAGGTTCGCCCCATTTTTTGCAAAGATTTCGGCAGTAGCTTTCCCTATGCCTGAGGTAGCCCCTGTAATGAAAATTATTTTATTCATTAGAAACAATTATTAGGTTCAAATAAAAATATAAAGGTTAATAGTAAAAAACTGATGTGTTAAAAACATATAAAAAGTGGCTAATGCTACTTTTTTGAAGCAAAATACTAATTTTTGGGGCGAATTGATAGAAAAAAGGCCTCCTATATAAACAAAACCCAAACATTTTCATGTTTGGGTTTTTTATAATCACAACAGGGTTTAAGTTTATAAATTTACCTAAAATCTTCTATAAATGATACATATTACATTCAATTATTGCAGATTTTTGCATTCTATTCTTTTGTTTTTTTAGCTTCTTCTTGCAATTTTTTAATAGTTTCTTCCAGTTTTTTACGTTTTTCGGCTACTTCATCAAAATTTTTATTAAACTCATCTAATTGTTTTTTTTGGGCGGAATCAAATTTAGATTTACGCTCTATACTATCCCGTTTTCGTTTAAACTCTAACATTTTTTCAGCCTCTTCCCTATATACTTTTTGTTGCTCTGCTTTCAATTGAGCTCTACGGTATTTACGATACATAATACTAGTAGTAATTAATAAAACACCTAGAATAGCTAATAAAATATTTTTTGTTTTTTTCATTTGTATGAAGATTGAATAATTGTTTTTTGAGTTTTACTTTATAAAAATCATGTATGTTTCTTAAATTTCGGATTAAATTAAACATAAAAAAGTGATTCCCAAATAATCAAAAACTACATTATCATTTGTTTAATGGCCTTTTGCTTTTGTTCCTGAGAACAGGGTTAGCTCACTATCCCTATTAGACCTCAAAAAGAAGCACTGTAGAAAGAAGTCCCTCATTGATTCTATAAAAAAAGCTCCTTGATTTCTCAAGAAGCTTCTTTGTAGCGGGAACAGGACTCGAACCTGTGACCTTCGGGTTATGAGCCCGACGAGCTACCTACTGCTCTATCCCGCGATGTGGACTGCAAATATACAAGGAATTTTAAACTTTTCAAGGATTCAAATTCTAAATTCTTCTTAAAGGTTCTATGTACCTAATTTCCAAGAGGATAAAGCATACAACTTTTGAGTTGAAAACCTATACTATTTATGTTTATTTTTTATTAATTACTTTTATGAGCAAATCTTTATTCTATTGAATGTACTTAACCAACTTCTAAGCATTCTTATATCTTATGCGGAATGGATTATGCTGTTCTTTGTTATAGGGGGCGGTATTTATCTGGTGTTTTATTCGCGATGGATTCCGTACCGATATTTTATTCATGCTATAAAAATAGTCTCAGGAAAGTATGATAAATCTAACGCAACAGGAGAAATTACCCATATACAGGCCTTATCTTCAGCAGTAGCCGCAACAGTAGGCTTGGGAAACATTTCGGGGGTTGCTATTGCAATCTACTATGGTGGGCCGGGAGTTGTTTTTTGGATGTGGGTTACTGCACTTATTGGTATGTGTATTAAATTCTATTCGTGTACGCTTGCAGTTATGTTCCGGAAAACAACTAAAAATACTGTAATAGGAGGGCCTATGTACTATATGTCTATCGGTATGGGACCTAAGGCAAAACCTTTAGCTGTTACTTTTTGTATTGCAGGTTTGGTTGGTGTTTTACCTGGGTTTACAGTAAATCAATTCACACAAACCGTTATCCACGTTGTTCAACCAAATGAAACTATTTTGGCTTTGGGAACATTTAATTGGCAGCTTATTATAGGAATCACTTTGGTCATTTTTACTACCATTGTTATTTTTGGAGGGTTAAAAAAAATAGTGCGTGTATCTACCGCTATAGTACCTTTTATGGTGTTCCTTTATTTTGTTTCAGTAATTATAATGATGGGGTTAAATCCTGAAAAAGTATTTCCTTCCTTTAGTCTTATTTTTAAAGAAGCTTTTAATTTTAATGCTGCTGCACAAGGAGGTTTCTGGGGGTTAGTAATTTTAGGGGTCCGGCGTGCTGTTTTCTCCAATGAATCGGGTGTTGGAAATGCTCCTATGTTCCATGGACAATCAAAAACATCGGAGCCTATTCATGAAGGCTTAACAGCCATGTTGGGGCCTTTTATCGACACTATTATTGTATGTACGCTTACTGCAATTATTATTATTATCAGCGGGGTTTATACAGATGGTGAAAGCAATGGAATTATTATGACATTAAACGCTTTTGAGAAGTTGCTTTTTGGGTATGGAGCAGAAATACTTATGGTTCTTGTTGCTGCTTTTGCTTTAAGCACCTTGTTTACATATTCTTATTACGGTACTAAATGTTTATCTTTCTTAACCAACGAAAAAATAGGCAAATTCTACAACTATATTTATATCTTTAGCATCATATTTGCCGCAATAGCTACACTAGATCTCATAATTAATTTAATTGACCTAGCATTTGCTATTATGTGCATTCCCAATATGATAGCTGTAATTTATTTAGCCCCAAAGGTTAATGAATCGATAAAAGTATATTTAAAAAAGCGAAAGTATGAGTACTCATAAATCAGGGTTTGTAAACATTATTGGAAACCCTAATGTGGGTAAATCAACTTTAATGAATGCTTTTGTAGGTGAAAAATTATCTATAATTACATCGAAGGCACAAACTACCCGCCATCGCATATTGGGTATCGTCAATGGTGAAAATTTTCAAGTGATATTGTCCGATACCCCCGGAATAATCAAACCGGCATATGAATTACAATCTTCTATGATGGATTTTGTTAAGTCTGCTTTTGATGACGCTGATATATTAATTTATATGGTAGAAATTGGAGAAACTACCTTAAAGGATAATAGTTTTTTCGAAAAAATTACAAATACAAAAATCCCTGTTTTACTTCTGATCAACAAAATAGACACTTCGTCTCAAGAAGTATTGGAGGAACAAGTAACATTTTGGCGAGAAAAAGTCCCCAATGCAGAGATTTATCCCACTTCTGCTTTAAAAAACTTTAATGTTCAAGAGATTTTTAACCGCATTATTGATTTACTCCCCGAGGCACCTCCTTTCTATCCTAAAGACCAATTAACGGATAAACCAGAACGTTTTTTTGTAAATGAGACTATCCGGGAAAAAATCCTATTAAATTATAAAAAAGAAATCCCTTATGCTGTTGAAGTAGCGACTGAAGAGTTTCTAGAAGAAAAAGATATCATCCGGATCCGATCGGTTATTATGGTAGAACGTGACACACAAAAAGGCATTATCATAGGACATAAAGGAAGTGCTCTAAAAAGGGTAGGGGTACAAACGAGAAAAGATTTAGAAAAATTTTTTGGTAAACAAATTCACATAGAACTTTACGTGAAAGTAAATAAAAACTGGCGGAGCAACCCGAACCAACTTAGAAGGTTTGGATACAGTTCTAAATAATTTTTACGTATTCTCAATCATTAATAACATCTTTCATAAATGTATAGAGCATGTTCATTTGGACTTTGCCTTTTGCTTTTCCCATTCGTCCTATAAAATATAGGGCTCCCCAACAAAACACCATTAAGACCATAACCCCTAATTGCATAGCATATGATTGGTTTAATGACCAGTTTGAATATGCCCAAACACCAAAAATGATAAAAATAGTAGCTATCCCAAAGTGCAAAAACATAAAAAAAGTCCAAAGTGTAGGATTAGGGCCAAATAAGCCATATAATTCACTCTTTGAATTATTAACTTCATCTATCTCTAGGTGCAATTGAGGTGACCAAAAATGACTTTCTTCTTTTGTAAGCTTTATAAACACGTGGTTATCGATCCGTTTTACAACAAAAGGTGACTTTTTAGAATGTTTTTTTTCAAATAATTGTAATACATCTTCATTTGACCGGGATAATTCTAATTTAAACCGAGGCCGTAGAATAAGCTCATTTGATGTTATAGTCATCGTTTAATTCTTTAGTCAGTTCTTTTTTGTCTATTCTTTGTAAAGGTGGTCTAATTGTTTCAAATAAAAAATGATCAAAATCAGTTAGCTTTTAGTTTTTAATTATACCTCCATTGGGGCAACAAATGTCATTTGAAATTGAAGACTTTTAATTTATATTATAGAGCTTGAAGATAACTATTTGCTCAATAACATACTTTTCGGGAATATTAAATAGGTTAAGGGGAATGTATTTACAATTAAAATTGTCTTATACCTATAAAAAAAGCAGATACTTATAGGTTAAATATATATGATCGGTTAACCATTGATTATAGAAGTGATATTAGTGGCTTCTATGACTAATGATAAAGTTCATTTCAAAAATGGAAAACATCTTATTAAGGAATTACTGGACAAGGCCTATATGCCTTTATTAGTTTTCACATTCGAATAAAAATACTGATGCCATTTTTAATCAGAATGTAAGAGTTATAAATATTTTTCCTCTGGTTCCCACTCAGCATTTTTAACTGTTGCGCTATATAAACCTTTTAACACTTTCTCGGTTACATTCCAAATGATAGTCCCTCTTTTATTTGAATTCAACATATCATCATAAAACATCTCTGCTATCTGAACTAATTTTGGAGCTGCGGAAATCAACCTAGCATTTGCTTCCGCTTCACCTTCTGCATCTCCAATGTTTTTTTTAACTTGAGCTATAAGCTTTCCATTTTCAGCATAGATACATAGATGGTTACTTTCTTCTTTTATGACCCATTCGCCTTTAGTATGATTTTTTTTAGGCATAATTTCAAAGAGTTTAAGTTATAATATGGCTGTTTAAAACTACTAAATTGTTCATAGCTAAAATAAAAAATAATTTAAAGTGAAGAGTCATTACTTTTTAAAAATGAAAGAAAAAAATTATATATTAAGTAATATATGTATTTCAATTATAAGAAAGGTGGTAAAACCATAATTCGACATTAAATCAGTAATTCACGTAAAATAAAAAAGCCGGAAAAAACCGGCTCTATTTATAATCTTAACTATTTTTTTTAATAAAATTCTAAAAACCTAACTATTTTTTAACATCTGCGAGCAAATCTTTCCCGTCAGCCATTATAACTCCCCCTCCCGGAGAGGCATCTAACACATATTCAAAACCTTGTGCTCTGGCAACTTTTTGAATAGCGTCATTTGCTTTTTTAAGTATTGGCTCATAAAGTTCCACTTGTTTTTTCTGAAGTTCTTTTCCTGCTGCTTGTTCTGCTTCTAATATGTTTTTTTCCATTCCTTGAACTTCTTCAGCGCGCTTTTTGTTTTCTTCTTGTGTTTTTGACACCGCCTCATTTTGATATTGAACAAGTTTATTCTGAAGTTCTTTTGCCGAACTAGACAGATCTGCTTTATACGTTTCTTCAAGCTTTTTTAGCTCTGCTTGAGCTGCTTTCATTTCGGGCATCTGTGAAACTAACTCTTGAACATTAATATGCGCTACTTTACTTTGTGCATTTACATACCCAATTGTTCCTATGAATAATGCAATAACAATTACAAATGATTTTAAATTCTTCATGATATCTAATGTATTAAATTTTAAGTGTTATTTATTTTCGTATTGTTTTTTAATTAATGCTGTCTTTCTTTTTTTCTCTAGCTTCTTTGGCTGCTTTTTTTCTTGCTTCGCGTTCTTCTAATAGTTTTCTCCTTCTTTCTTCATATGCTTTTTTTAATGCCTCTCTTTCTTTTATCTTCTCTTGTCTTCTCTCTTCGAGGGTTTTGGCTTTTTCTTCTCTTTTTTCCTCTGCTGCTTTTATACGTTCTTGAACTTCTGGACTGGGTTCTTTTTCTATTTCAAACTTATCTTTTTCGCTTTTTTTATTATTATTCCCCTTTCGTTCATCTATTTTTCTTGTGCGGTCAATACTTCTTAAAACCAAGTCGCTAATATCGTATTTTTTATCAGAATACAGCATTACGACATCTGCAGATTTATCAAAAATAAAATCATATCTCTTGTTGCCCGCAATTTCTTGAACTGCATTAAACACCTGATCTTGCACTGGTTGAATAAGCAGTCTTTTTTGGATCACCAAATCTCCATTAGGGCCAAATCTGTCCTGCTGATACTCCAACATCTCTTCTTCTAATATTTTTATATCTTCTTCTCTTTCTGCTATCAGTTCCTTTGTTAATAATACTTTTTCAGCATCTAAATCTTTCTTCATTTGATCTATCTCATTCTTTTTTTGCTCTACTTCTAGTTTCCACTTTTGAACTCTAGAATCGAGTTGGGTATTTGCTTCTTGATATTCTTCTACATTTTGAAGAATATATTCCATATCAATATAACCTATTCTTACTCCTCTTTGAGCAAATGTTAAATGTACTCCAAAGCTTACTACCATTAATAAAAGAATCTTGGCTTTCATATTTTATATGTTTTAAGTGTAGAAAATATCATGCCAAACATTAAAATTGTTGACCTATTATGAAATGTGTTTCCCAACCATTGGCTTGTCCTGTACCATTGATATCATCAAACCCATAGCCAAAATCAATTCCTAAAAGACCAAATGCAGGCATGAATATTCTCACTCCAATTCCTGCCGACCTTTGTAATTGAAACGGATTATATTCCCGAAAATTGTTATATGCTGCGCCTCCTTCTAAAAATGTAAGTCCATAAATAGATGCTGTAGGCTTAAGTGTTAATGGATATCGCATTTCCAATGAAAACTTATTGTAGATGGTTGATCCATCAGGGTCAGACAATGATTGATTAGGATATCCTCTCAGTGCAATAGTTTCCCTTCCATCTAGTGTGAAATTACCTAGCCCATCACCTCCCAAGAAAAAACGTTCAAAAGGAACTACCCCACGATCATTGTTATATGCTCCTAAAAATCCAAATTCTGCTTGGGTCTTTAATACCAGTTTATCAATTATCCGGGTATACCATGCACCATTAAATTTAATTTTATAGAATTCTAACCATTTAAATCGTTCCTGATCTATTTTCCCTCTATCTGGAATTGGATCTAATCCAGTTTCAGAAATGGGTCGGCCGTCTATTCCAATAATTCTCCCCTGAGCATCTTTTACTTGGAATTCTTCTTGGTTTTCTAAATCACCATAATCAATATCATTAAATAATGAATAAGGTGCTGTAACTTTTGCACTAATTGAAAACTGAGAACCTCCAAGAGGAAAGATGGGGTTTGTATAGGTATTGTTTCTGCTTAATGCTATGGTGTATGCTATGTTGTTTGAGAATCCATCTCCAAATGTAAATAACGCTGTGTTATAATTTTTTAGATTGTAATGTTGAAAACTAATTGCGTGTGATAATGTAAAGAAGTTGTCAGGAACTTCCAATCGCTTTGCCAGCCCTAAAGTAAGCCCTGTAATCAAAAATCTTCTGTCACGGTCAACATCTCTATTAAATGGGTTGAACAAAAATTGAACTGTATGTGATAATGACGCTGAGAATTGTACAGGTTTTTTACCTCCCAGCCATGGTTCTGAAAATGAAAAGCTATAGGTTTGGAATGACCTGCTAGCTTGTAAACGCAAGGATAATCTCTGTCCATCACCCATAGGCACGGGCTTGTATGCCTTTTTATTAAAGATGTCTTTTATAGCAAAATTGTTAAATGACAACCCCAAGGTCCCGATAAAACCTCCTCCTCCAAAACCTCCTTGCAATTCTACCTGGCTTGCCCCACTTTCAACCAATCCATATTCGATGTCAATAGTTCCTGCATTAGGATCTACATTCTGGATGTCCGGAGTTATTTGTTCCGGGTCAAAGAACCCTAGCTGGCCTAATTCCCTTATGGTTCTTATAATATTTTCTTTGCTGTACAATTGTCCCGGTCTAGTCCGTATCTCTCTGTAAATAACATGGTCATTGGTTCGGTCATTCCCAACAACCCGGACATTGTTGATATAAGCTGGTTTTCCCTCTATAATTCTAATCTCAAAATCGATCGTATCATTTTCTGCAGAAACTTCTACCGGGTTGATCCTTGAGAATAAATACCCATTGTTTTGATATAGGTTTGTCAAATCTTGGGCATCCGGTTTTGTGTTATCTTGAACTCGTTTTTTAAGAAGTACACCATTGTAGGTTTCTCCGTTCTTAATACCTAATACTTGCCTTAATTGCTCATCTGTATATACGGTATTGCCAACAAAATCAATAGTTCCAAAATAATATTTATTGCCCTCTTCTACTTTTATATCAATATCAATGGTGTTTCCTTTTCTATCATATTTAACTGTATCATATGTGATGCGAGCATCTCTATAGCCTCTTTCTTTATATGCATCTATAATACCCGTTAAGTCTTCTTTGTAATCATCTTCAATAAATTTTGACTTTTTCCAAAACCGCAAAGGAAATTTTTCTTTAGTGTTCTTCATTGCAGAACGCAATTTTTTCCTTTTTAACTTTTCATTTCCTTCAAACGTAATATTTCTGACTTTTACTTTATCTCCTTTATCTATATTGACCAATAATTTAACTGAATTTGTGTCAGTGGTATCCGGTGTAGAAACCATATTCACTTTTGCATTGAGATACCCTTGTTTTCTATATTTATTTATAATATAGTTTTTGGTTGTTGTCAAAAAGCTTTCTGTTAGTTTTTTGCCTTTTTTAAGCTCAGTATCATCTACGATGTCCTTTATTTTTCGTTTTTTTATTCCTGTAACTTTTGCTTCTGAAAGTGTTGGAAGCTCTTTAATGTTTAATTCTAAAAAAACTGTTTCCCCTTCAATATTGGTGATGTATAAGTTGATATCACTGAATAGTTCCAGTTTCCAAAGTTTGTTGAGTACTTTACTTATTTCTTCTCCGGGAATAGTGATGGGTTGGCCTACTCGAAGTCCTGTAAAAGTTACAACTGTTTGTTCATTGTAACTTTTTATACCTGTAACTTCGATACCTCCTAAAATATATTTCTTGCCTTTATCAAAGGTAGTCTCTTGGGCATTTGTCGAATGACTACATAAAATAAATATTCCTAATAGTAACCAAAAAACGCTTATAAAAAAAGTGTTTTTAGTTAAGCTGTTCACTTGTCTTTCCAAACCTCCGTTCTCTATTTTGATAATTTAACAGGGCCGAATATAAATCTTCTTTTTTAAAATCCGGCCATAATATGTCTGTAAAATACAATTCGGCATATGCTATTTGCCACAATAAAAAATTACTTACCCTATGTTCTCCGCTTGTCCTTATCAATAAATCAACATCGGGCAAATCATGGGTGTAAAGATGTGCATTTATAATTGATTCATCAATATTTTCTACAGAAATTATATTATTTTTAACTTTGGCACACAGACACTTAAAAACATTTTTCAATTCTTCTCTTGAACCATAGCTCAATGCAACTGTGAGTGTCATATGTGTGTTTTCTTTGGTTTTTTCAATGACTTCTATTAATTCTCTTTGTGTTTGTTTGGGAAGTGTAGATAAATTTCCAATTGTCTTGAGCCGAATATTATTATCTATCAATGTTTTCACTTCTTTTCGGAGATGGGTTACCAACAAGCGCATCAATGTTTCAACTTCCAACCTTGGCCGTTTCCAATTTTCAGTAGAAAAAGCATATAATGTTAAGTTTTTGATTCCTATTTCAGCACTTCCTTCTACTACCTCTTTTACTGCTTTAGCTCCATTTTCATGTCCAAAGACTCGCATCTTTCCTCTTTGTTTAGCCCAACGCCCATTCCCATCCATTATGATGGCTACATGTTTGGGAAGTGTTTTTTTGTTAATGAGGTCTTTCTGGCTCATGATGCCTTTTATCTTGTCTATCTATGATTATAGAAACATGCGTCTCTACCAAAACTATATGTGAGTGTTATTCCCGAAAACACATACCAGTCATCACTATTAATGTTTCCAAATCTCAAACTAGGAAGGTTCTCCGGGTTGCTACCATCCAAGTTATCTGTAAGTGCATATCTTACTCCTACTTCTGCTCCTAATATGAGATGTCGGCCTATTTTAGCCTTAACGCCCACTACCATTGGAATAGCAAATGTATTTTTGTTACCATTGTCTACTGTTTCCCCAAAGACATTAAATGATAAGGATGTATAACTGAAATATGAAATACCTCCATACACATAAGGAGTAATAGGATTTCTAAAATTATGTAAATCAAAATCCAAAAAGTTAAACTCAATTCCTGCCGATAATTCCCTCACTGTATTTTTAAACTTTAATCCTCTTTGTTGTCTAGAGCCACTATCTGAATCCAAATCATTTGCTTCAATATCTGTCATCGTGTAACTCGCTCTATACGAAAATCTACTGTTTCTGTTCCATTTATATAAAACCCCATAAGCAATATTGTTTGGGTTTATATAATTAGTAGGGCCTATATCCCCTACATAATTACTCCCTCCAATAAAAACACCCAATTCATGGTTTTGGGCGACCCCTACATTTGCTCCAATAAGAGCAATAATCATCAATATGTTTTTCCCCATAAATTTTAAGAGTTTGCAAATATACTAATTCTCGTTGCTCAATAGCAATTTAAAGCACAAACGATGTGTTTGATAAACAATTTTTAGATGATTTTATTGCCTAGTTGCGCTTATCCTCTCCCCAAAGCATCTTTTTTCTGAGAGTTTTTAAAAAGCTTTCGGAAGCAAGCTCTATCATTTTTATAGTAAACGGAGCTTTTTTGATAATCAATGTTGTTTGATTATTGGTAGTGGCAATTCTGGAATCTAATGAAATAAGATGTGTTTTCTCCCTTCCTGAAACGCTAAGTTTTATTGTAACATTATCAGGAATTACCAAAGGGCGTGCATTTAAATTGTGTGGTGCAATAGGAGTAATCACCAATCCCGAAGTATCAGGTGCTATTACGGGCCCGCCACAACTCAAAGAGTAACCGGTAGAGCCGGTAGGTGTCGCTATAATAAGCCCATCTGCCCAATAGGACGTCAAATATGCATCGTCCAAGTATGTTTCTACTGTAATCATAGAAGTTGTATTCCTTCTGCTCACTGCTATTTCATTTAATGCAAAATTAAGTTCACCTATACCATTAATTACCGTATCAGTTTGAACCTCTAACAATGTTCTTTCTACAACTTCATAGTTCCCTTCAACCATATCTTTCACTGCCCTACGGATATCCTCTTTTTGTACTGTTGCCAAAAACCCTAGCCTTCCGGTATTAATGCCCAGAATAGGAATATTAAGGTCCCTGACATACAAAATAGTTCTTAAGATAGTTCCATCACCCCCAACACTAAAAAACAGGTCGAAAGAATCATCTAAATCTTCATAAGATTCAAATGTCTTGTATGCTTCTGTGCTAATCTCTTCTTGATTTACATTTTCCCAACAATTTGATTCAACATATACTTCCATATTGTAATTCGCCAGCTCTTCCAAAAGCAGCTTTACATACTCTTCGGAACCATCATGTCGGAAATAACTATAAACTCCTACTTTCATTATATATCAAGGAATTTTTTAAGGTAATCTGATCTAGTTTTTAACTCTTCTAGGTAAAGATCATCTTCATTGCCTGAAATTATGACATAATTATAACGCCTGAATGATTGCATAATGGCATTTAGCCCTGAACCAGATATTTTTACTGTGATTTGGACAATATCATCATGGCTGTCAGAAATAAATGCCCCTAAAAGCTTTCCTTCGTTACTCTCTATAATTTGAGCAACTTCACTAAATGAATAATCTTTCATGCCTTTCTCAACAACTAAAATCCCTCCAGGCTCATTCAAAAATGGAGTTTCATTAAATAATGATACAATATCTATCAACTCATAGTATCCAATATATTCATTTTTCTCGTCCAGAACAGGCATTACATTGGTGTCATGCCGGGCAAATGCTTCCAGCACATCTAGCCAAATAGTATCTTTTTTTACAAAAAAGGCATCTAATGTGTACCTATATTCTTCTATAGTGTGCTCATCCTCAAATGCAGGGATGTCATCTTCAGAAATGTTCCCAATTAAAAAATCATTTTCAACAACGGGCATATGCGTATATGTATGTACTGCAAAAATAGCCTTCACATCTGCTACTGAGGTAGTGGGGGTTAAAGGTTGAATATCATATCGTATGTATGCGTTCGTATTGGCCATCCTAATCAATTCTTCAGCAAATTAATTAATTTCTGTGACAATAAGCAGCAGCTACTTTGTATTTTTGTCACTCATTTATACTTTGATGGAAAAATTATGCCAAAACTTAGTGTCAATATCAATAAAATAGCCACACTCCGAAACTCCAGAGGTGCTAATGTGCCCGATCTTTTGCGAGTAGCCAAGGACATTCAAGAATATGGTGCAGAAGGGATTACCATTCACCCGCGCCCTGATGAACGTCATATTCGTTATCAAGACGCAAGAGACCTTAAAAACATTGTTCATACAGAGTTTAATATTGAAGGGAACCCCATTCAAAGGTTTATTGGTCTGGTTTTAGACATAAAACCTACACAAGTAACATTAGTACCCGATGCTGAAGATGCTATTACTTCTAATGCTGGTTGGGACACTATAAAGAACAAAATCTTTTTACAAGAGGTAATCCAAGAGTTTAAAAAGAATAGCATCCGAACTTCTATTTTTGTGGATCCTGATCTTAAAATGATTGAAGGAGCACTAGAAACCGGTACAGACCGTATAGAGCTTTATACGGAAGCTTATGCAATAGCTTACGAAAAAGGAGACGCTGAAAAAGGCATCGCTCCATATAGGAAAGCAGCTGTGCTAGCTTCTGAATTAGGCCTAGGAATCAATGCGGGGCATGATTTGAATATAGATAACATTCGTTTTTTTAAAGAAAACATCCCTAACCTTCTGGAAGTGTCCATAGGGCATGCCCTCATTTCAGAGGCCTTGTATTATGGATTTGAAAATGTTGTAAATATGTACCTTCATAAACTGGCGTAATATGCAGCTATTACATTCTAATATTATAGGAGAAGGGCTTCCGCTTATTATCTTGCATGGCTTTCTAGGTATGTCCGATAACTGGAAAACACTAGGGAACAGCTATGCTGAAAATGGTTTTCAAGTGCATCTTATTGACCAGAGAAACCACGGGCGGAGTTTTCACTCTAATGAATTTTCTTATGAGGTGATGGCTGATGACCTTCTTTACTATATGCAACATTATAATATTAACACATCACATATCATCGGTCACTCCATGGGTGGAAAAACAGCAATGTTCTTTGCCACAAGTTATCCCGAGAATGTTTCTAAACTGCTTATAGCTGATATCGCCCCTAAATATTATCCTGTCCATCACCAAACTATATTAGAAGGACTAAATGCTATTGATTGTAATTCAGTAAACAATAGAAGCGAAGCAGAGGAACAGTTGGCCAAATACATTCCTGAACTTGGAGTCAGGCAATTTCTTTTAAAAAGTCTTTATCGGAAAACCCCAAGCCAATTTGCATTCAGGTTCAACCTTAAAGTACTTACCGCTACTATTAAGTCACTTGGTAAAGCCCTTTCAAGCACAGCGCATTATTCAGGCCCTACTCTTTTCTTAAAAGGTGGCAAATCTAACTATATTGCTCCAGAAGACGAAACTATCATCAAATATCATTTCCCAAAAGCGGCTATTGCCACAATTGAAAATGCGGGGCATTGGTTGCATGCTGAAAACCCGGAGCAGTTTTTCAAATTATCCTTTGACTTTTTACGTGCTTAGAATGAATATTGTATCTTTATAAAATGTAAAAACAAGCATAATGAAATTCATTTTAAAAACATTATTATCAGCTATAGCAGTTGTAGTCCTTTCTGAAGTATTGCCAGGAGTTAGTGTAGATACTTATTGGACAGCCATTATTGTAGCATTGGTGCTTAGTCTGTTAAACGTTATCGTAAAACCCATTTTAGTCATCCTTACATTGCCGGTAACCATCGTAACACTAGGATTGTTTTTACTTATCATAAATGCCATCATTATCATATTTGCTGATAAGCTTGTAGGCGGTTTTAGCGTTTCTACAATATGGTGGGCCGTAATATTCAGTTTGTTGTTGTCATTCTTTCAATCTATATTATTTTCACTTTTAAAAGAGGGTAAATAACATTAACATATCCTTTGAATTTCAGCGTATTAAAAACTTGGCTAGCTTGTAAAAATGTTCTAATTTTGCAAGCCTAATTTTTATTAGGGTTTTCCTGATTTAACTTTATATATACAATACTTATGGATATTACCAGAGAACATATCGATGACCTGAATGCAGTTGTGAAAGTTGCCATCACAAAAGATGATTATAGTGATAAGGTTGCCGAAATTTTAAATGACTACCGAAAAAAAGCCAATATTCCCGGGTTCCGTAAGGGCCATGTTCCTATGGGGTTGGTTAAAAAACAATACGGAAGAGCTGTTCTCGTAGATGAGGTAAACAAATTACTTCAGGAGTCGCTTAATAAATATCTTGTTGAGGAAAAACTAGATGTTTTGGGCAATCCACTACCAAAACCACAAGAAGGTTTTGATTGGGAAGCTGAAGAATTTTCCTTTGAATTTGACCTTGGGCTGGCTCCTATCTTTGATATCCAGCTAAAAAGCAAAAAAACAATCCCTCACTATCAGATCATCGCAGATAAAAAAATGGTCAATGATCAAGTAATCCGTATTCGAAAGCAGTATGGAAAACTTATTTCTAAAGATACTGTTGAAAAAGAAAATGAAGTAACCGGTACGTTTGTTAATGAAGAAAAAGACATCAGCCAAAAAACTACCCTGTCAACAGAAAATTTGAAAGGGAAAAAGAATGTCCAAAAATTAATAGGTGCTAAAATAGGCGATACTATTTCTTTCAATACCAAAGGATTGTTTAATGATGATCATGAACTCATAAAACATCTGGGGATTAGCCATGATGACGCACATAATCTGGCAATAGATGTTACTTTCCAGATAGAGGAAATTAATGAACGGGAATTGGCATCATTAGATCAAGAATTGTTTGATAAGCTTTTTGGAAAAGATGTGGTAACCTCTGAAGAGGAATTAAAAGCCAAAATCAAAGAAGACAGTGAAAAACAATTTGTACAGCAATCCGATCAAAAGCTCCTTAATGACATTACTGAATATCTGGTATCCAACACAAAATTTGACCTTCCTACAGAGTTTCTTAAAAAATGGATTCAGGCTACCGGAGAAGACCCATTAACTGAAGATCAAGCTGACGAAGAATATAAAAAATCTGAAAAAGGCCTTAGGTATCAACTCATTGAAGGCAAAATCATTCAAGAAAACAACCTCAACATCACTTTTGATGAGCTTAAAGACTTTGCAAAGGAATACATTAAAAAACAAATGATGCAATTCGGGCAAAGCAACCCTGATGATAAAGATGTTGACGACATTGCTGGCCGTATACTCTCCAATCAGGAAGAAGCAAAAAGGCTTTCAGAACAATTAATGAGCCAGAAACTATTAGCCCTATACAAAGAAAAAGCAAATCTGAAAACTAAGGAAATCACCTATGAAAACTTTGTAAAAGAGGTTTACGGGTAAGGTGAAAAATTAATTACTTATATTTGAAAGCATATAAAACCAATTCCTCAATCTTAAATGACACTATAATTTTTAGTGTATAAAAACATACAGACCTTTATGGATTACGGAAAAGAATTTAAAAAATATGCTACCCAACATCATGGGGTTAGCAGTATGTACTACAATAAAATTGTTAGTAGTATGACGCCTTATATTATAGAGGAACGGCAATTGAACGTAGCACAAATGGATGTTTTTTCCCGGCTAATGATGGACCGGATTATTTTTATGGGAACTGCCATAGATGATCAAATTGCAAATATTATACAGGCACAATTACTTTTCTTAGAGAGTGTAGACGCATCAAAAGACATCCAGATATACATTAATTCCCCGGGTGGAAGTGTATATGCAGGTTTGGGTATTTATGATACTATGCAATTCATCAAACCTGATGTAGCGACCATCTGTACGGGTATTGCCGCATCAATGGCTGCTGTATTACTTTGTGCAGGAGAGAAAGGAAAACGAAGCGGGCTAACACACTCCCGGGTGATGATCCACCAACCATTGGGAGGTGCACAAGGACAAGCAAGTGATATTGAGATTACCGCACGGGAAATATTAAAATTAAAAGACGAACTGTACCAAATAATCGCGAAACATTCCGGGCAAAAATTTGAAAAAGTTCATGAAGACAGTGATCGCGATTATTGGATGAAAGCCAATGAAGCCAAAGATTATGGCATGATTGATGAAATATTGGTAAAAACCTAATGATATTTTGCCCCCTATTTAAAAAATAATCCTCATGGCAAAAGAAGAATTAGAATGCTCCTTCTGTGGCAGAAAAAAACCGGAAACCAATTTATTAATTGCCGGGCTAGATGCCCATATATGTGATCGTTGTATCGAGCAAGCACATGGGATTGTCGTAGAAGAATCTAGACAGTCCAAAACAAGTGAACTTTCCAATGAATTGGTATTAAAGAAGCCCATAGAAATTAAAGCATTTTTAGATCAATTCATCATTGGACAAGAAGCCACTAAAAAAGTCTTATCTGTTGCGGTTTATAACCATTATAAGCGATTATTGCAAAAAGGGGGCGATGATACTGATATCCAAAAAAGTAATATCATTATGGTTGGTCAAACCGGTACCGGGAAAACACTTATGGCCAAAACCATTGCAAAAATGCTCAATGTGCCCTTGGCTATTGTAGATGCTACTGTACTCACTGAAGCCGGCTACGTAGGAGAGGATGTAGAAAGTATTTTGACCCGTTTGCTACAAGCCGCCGATTACAATCTTGAAAAAGCAGAAAGGGGTATCGTTTTTATTGATGAAATTGATAAAATTGCCCGTAAAAGTGACAATCCATCCATTACACGTGACGTGTCCGGAGAAGGTGTTCAACAAGCATTGTTGAAATTATTGGAAGGGACTACAGTAAATGTTCCTCCAAAAGGGGGACGTAAGCATCCTGATCAAAAATTTATAGAAGTTAATACCGAAAATGTACTCTTTATTGCCGGAGGTGCTTTTGATGGCGTTGAACGCATCATTACCCGAAGGCTTAACATGCAAGCTGTCGGGTATAGTGCTTCTAAAAGTGAAGAGCATATCGATAATGAAAACCTGCTACAATACATTATTCCCAAAGATTTAAAAGACTTTGGTTTAATTCCAGAAATTATTGGCCGGTTACCTGTACTTACCCATATGAACCCGTTAGATGCTAAGACCCTAAGAGCTATTCTAACAGAACCTAAAAATGCTATTATAAAGCAATACATCAAACTTTTTGAAATGGATGACATTGCGTTTTCCATTACTGACGGTGCTTTGGATTATATCGTAGAAAAAGCCATAGAATATAAGCTTGGAGCTCGTGGTTTACGTTCACTTTGTGAGGCTATCCTAACTGATGCGATGTTTGAGCTCCCTAGCTCAGAAGAAACCTCATTGGTAGTAGACAAAACATATGCTAAAGAAAAACTATCAAGAGATACCATTAAAAAACTAAAGGCAGTTTCGTAAAAAAACACATTGATATTGAAACCTCATAGGCTTTAAAAAAAACCTATGAGGTTTATTATTTTTATTGATTTAATGTTAATAGCTCCTCTAAATAAGTCCTGTCATTAGATAATCGAGGCACTTTATGTTGCCCTCCCAATTTATTTTTTGATTTTAACCAATCGTGGAAAAGATTTTTACGGGCTACATTAAATACAGGTTTTTTAAGTGTCATATTCTTGTATCGCTTTGCCTCATAATCAGAATTTAACGACTTTAATGTTTCATCTAATATACTTTCAAATTGATTTAAATCTTTTGGCGATGTTCTAAATTCAACCAACCACTCATGTGCCCCTTTCTCTTTTCCTTTCATAAAAACTGGCGCTACCGTATAATCCACAATTTCACTTTTTGTAACCTCACAAACTTTTTTAAGTGCTTCTTCGGTATTTTCAATGACCAACTCTTCTCCAAAAACATTGATATGGTGCTTGGTTCTTCCCGTTACCTTTATCCGGTATGGGCTTATTGAAGTGAAACGCACCGTATCGCCAATATTGTAACGCCATAAGCCTGAGTTAGTGGTAATAATAATTGCGTAATTTTTTCCCGTTTCTACCTCCCATAATGGCACTACCAATTCATTTGTAGTTCCATAGGTGTCCATCGGAATAAACTCATAAAAAATACCATAATCCAACATCAATAACAATTCATCAGAATCATTTCGGTCCTGAATTGCAAAAAAGCCTTCAGAGGCATTATAAATCTCATAATATTTAAACTGATCCCCTGGAAGGAGCTTCTTATACTGTTCCTTATATGGCCCAAAATTCACGCCACCGTGAAAATACACTTCTAGGTTTTTCCATACATCAAAAAGATGCTCTTTTCCAGTTCTTTCTATCACCCTGTTAAGTAGCACCAGCATCCAAGAAGGGACACCTGCCATACTCGTGACATTTTCATGGATGGATTCATTGATGATGGCTTCCAATTTGGTTTCCCATTCACTCATTAAAGATACTTTGTTGCTAGGGGTACTACTAAATTCAGCCCAAAAAGGCATATTATCTATTAAAATGGCTGATAAATCACCAAAATAGGTGCCATTGTCTTCATATAACTCTTTACTCCCCCCTAACCGAAGGCCTTTGCCTGTAAACAATTGCGAGTTTTCATTATTGTTTAAATACAGACATAAAAGATCTTTCGCAGATTTGTAATGACAGTCTTCCAAAGCTTCTCCACTCACTGGAATAAACTTACTTTTTGCATTAGTAGTCCCACTACTTTTTGCAAACCACTTTACAGGTGTGTGCCAAAAAATGTTTTGTTCGCCTTTCCGGGTGCGTTCAATCATGGGTTCTATAGCTTCATAATGGTTTATAGGTACATTTGAAGCGAATGCTTCATAATTTTTCATTCCCTCAAATCCATGCATCTTGCCAAATTCTGTATGCTGTGAAAGTGTTAAGAGCTGATTTAATACTTCGGTTTGTACTTCCGCAGGGTATTTTAAAAAAAGTTCTATTTGGTGGATACGTTTTTTTAGTAGCCAAGAGGCAATAGAATTAAACAGCGGTATTGGCATTTTATACTATCTTTAAAGTTTAAAAGTACTAAATCTTTTAGCATGTTCGAAGGTGTGTTAACAAAAATGAAAACGGAACAAGGAACCCCTATTCAATATTACTTGGATATGGAAAATGATTTTATCAATCTAAATCAGTTGCTTGATAGGGAAGTAACCATTTCTTTTGTAAAACACGAATGCCTTAATTGCCATTTAGACCTGCCTATCTATCGGCAGGGGTTTTGCAAAAGCTGTTTTTTTGAAACGCCTCGCACAGGTGACTGGGTAATGCGCCCTGAATTGAGCAAAGCCCATTTAGGGCAAGAAGACCGCAATTTGGAATTTGAAAAAGAAATGCAGTTACAACCACATGTTGTCTATCTAGCTGTATCGAGTGATCTGAAAGTAGGTGTTACCCGAAAAGTGCAGGTGCCTACACGATGGATTGACCAAGGTGCACATACCGCCATTGAAGTAGTGGAGGTTCCGAATCGATATCTGGCCGGTATTACGGAAGTTGCCTTAAAAGCACACATGAGCGATAAAACAAATTGGCGAAAAATGTTAACCAATGATATCACCTCTATTGACTTAATTGCTGAAAAAGACCGGCTAGATGATTTTCTTCCCGAAGAGGTGAAGCCGTATTATCTTGAAAATAACCAAAAAGTATACGAACTCAACTACCCTGTATTAGAATATCCTAAAAAAGTAAAAAGTTTAAACCTAGATAAAACACCTCAATATACCGGTATTTTAAAGGGCATCAAAGGGCAATATCTCATTTTTGAAGAGGGCATTGTTTTTAATGTACGGGGTAGCGAAGGGTATGTGGTTAAAATTGCTGTTGGGTAGACAGTCTTATGTCTATAGGGTTGGTATATTATTTTTGTATGTTTTACTAATGGGAATCCGTTTACTTCCTATTGTTACACTGTCATTTTCAATAACATTAATCTGCTTGGTATTGACAATGTATGATTTATGGGTTCTAACGAAATAAGAAGGCAATGTATTAATAGCTTCATCCATTTTCATAAGAGACAATATTTTTCTATTCTCCATTATAAAGCTTAAATAATTCCCTGCCCCTTCAATATATTTTATTTCAGAAGTTTTTATTCGATATATCTTCGAGCCACTTTTAATCGAAATAAAATCGTTTTCTGTTACCTTATTATCTTCAGTAATTACATCATTACTTATATTTAGCACTTTTAGTCCTTTTTGAACAGCTTTTAAAAATCTGTCAAAAGCTATTGGTTTAAGTAAATAATCTACCACATCAAAATCATAACTTTGAAGAGCGTACTCCGAATATGCTGTAGTAAGTATTGTAGGTATTTTTGTGTCTAATGCCTTTAAGAATTGTATCCCAGATAAATCTGGCATATTAATATCCAAAAAAATAAGGTCTACTCTATTTTGTTGAACATAAGCGAGTGCTTCTATAGCATTCGTAAATGTATGGCATGATTTAATATATGGGATTTTTTCTATATAATCTTTTATAATCTCAAGTGCCATCGGCTCATCATCAATAGCAATACATCTCATACCTGTTTATTGAATAATTTCTGAATCTAATTCTAACCTTAAATTTACGAAATATCGTTTGTTTTGTTCTTTTATTTCGAGATTGTATTTATCGGGATAGATCAACTCTAGTCTTCTTTTTACATTTTTTAAGCCTATCCCACTATCCTCATGGTTGTTAACATTATTATAGTTTACAGAGTTTTCTACAGTAAAAATTAACGTCTCATTTTCTATATTCAATGCTATCTTTATCTCTATTTTACTTGTTGAACTAATGCTATATTTAAAAGCATTTTCAACAAACGGGATAAGGAGCAATGGAGCAATGGTATATTTATTGACGTTGCCAGATTCATTAAATTCAATGGTATTGTACTGGTTATTTGATAACCTTAATTTTTGTAATTCTATAAAATCTTTTAAATACTTAATTTCGCGATCCAACGAAACTTTTTCAACATCATTTTCATATAGCATATATCGCATCAAGTGTGCAAGCTTATTAATAGAATCAGCCAATAGTGGGTTTTCATACTTTCTGGCTATCGCAAAAATATTATTGAGCGTATTAAATAAAAAGTGAGGGTTTATTTGTGATTTTAAAAATTTCAACTCAGATACTAGCTTTTCTTTTTCCAGTTTTTGACGTTGCTTTTCTATTTTATACCAATTTACAGAAAAGTAATATCCTAGTGCTAATGAAAATATCCCAATATGGAAAACAATACTATTAGTTAAAAATCGAGATGAATTTTTAAAAAGATCTTGTTCTATATACTTTCCAGAAAAAAATTGTTCAAAAAAGAGCCCTGCCATTAATGTAATAGAGAAAAGAACTATTGCCGAGATAACAAAATGATGATATCTTTTACTTGGAATAAATTTAGGTATAAGTATATACAGCGTTCCATAAACCATGATCATTTTAAGTAAAACATCTACTAATATAATGTAGATATAGTTTGGCTCATGGATAGTCTCTAGTGCAATTTCCTTTCCCTTAACAGGGTGCATTTTCATGGTATAAAACTTCGCAGTAGCCAGTATGTTATATGTGCCCCAAAAAGTAATTGCCCAAAAAAGAGCATGGAGGAAAAAAAAATAATTTTTTTTATCTATCTTCATTTAACTTCAAAAATACAGCATATAATAGCGCTAAATAAAACATATTGAGAATTTTGTTCAAAAAGACTTGTTTTATATGTGAAGTACTTGGCACATAAATAATTGCACTTTGCATAAATATTCCCATATTTCATCAGTTCAAACTTAGTAAAGTTATTATCTATATTATTACTGCTATACATTTACAAAAAATTAATTGTACTAAGCAATGAAGAAACTCATATTACTTATACTATTTATTGGTTTTAGTGTTAGTTTTTTTACGACTAATTCATATGGTCAAGAAATTAATAAAAAAGAAATAAAGGTGACTATAGACTCTATTTCTAAACAATTAATAGAGGGATATATATATGAAGATAAAGGAAAAGAGATAGCAACCTCTCTAAAAAAGCTATACAAAAAAGGAATTTTTGATACTGTTCAAAGCAAAAAATCATTTTCTAAAGCACTTACTAAAACATTATTTGATCTAAGCAATGACAGGCATTTATATGTACGGTTTACAGAAGGAGAAGCGCCTGGAGCTAATAGAAGAAGGGTTGTGAGAATGGTTCCTGGCGGAACTACACCTGAAGGGCAAACACCAAATGCAGAAAGAAGGGTTGTTAGAAGAACACCTCAACAAAGAGGTGTGCCAAATGTAAATAATTATGGTTTTGACCATGTAGAGATTTTACCTAATAATATTGGTTATTTAAAGTTTTCCATGTTTTCATCCGAACCGGAAGCAATCAAAAAAGCAGATGCTGCTATGGCTTTTTTATCAGATGTAGATGCTTTAATTATTGATTTAAGAGGAAACTTTGGCGGCTCTCCGGAAATGGTTCTTCATTTATCATCATATCTCTTTAATGCTCCTACTCATCTTTCTACTTCCTATCGAAGAGGTTGGGATGCCCCACAAGAAAGGTGGACATTAGAAAATATTTCAGGAAAAACATTGGTTGATATTCCTGTTTATATTCTCACTAGTAAGCGTACTTTTTCAGCTGCAGAGTCATTCACATTTGGCCTAAACAATAACAATCGTGTGACCATTGTAGGTGAAAACACTGGTGGCGGTGGACATTTTGGAGGCATGGTCCCTGTAGGTGAAAGTCTTCAAATGTTTTTACCTCAAGGAAGAGTATGGAATCCCTCCACAGGGAAAGGGTTTCAATCTACTGGAATAGAACCTCATCATAAAGTGCCCGCTGAGGAAGCCTTAGAAAAAGCACTTGATTTGATTAATAATAATTAACATTTAATAAAAAATCATGAAAACTAATTTTATAACAATCA
Organism: Leptobacterium meishanense; assembly: GCF_037645805.1. Taxonomy (NCBI): domain Bacteria; kingdom Pseudomonadati; phylum Bacteroidota; class Flavobacteriia; order Flavobacteriales; family Flavobacteriaceae; genus Leptobacterium; species Leptobacterium meishanense. The sequence continues at coordinate 69,137 of NZ_JBBEXE010000010.1, read as the reverse complement.
TTGCCTTGGCCATTTCAATTCTGAGCATAAATGCTCAGAAGGTTAACCAGAAAGCTTTAATTAGCGACTTTGAAGCTGTTTTGAAGAATATGGATTTTTCCGGAAGCGTTATTGTTGCTAAAGATGGAAAACACATTTTTGAAAAAACTTACGGATTGTCAAGTAAGGAAAAAAAGACCCCAAATACCATTGAAACAAAGTATAATTATGCTTCTATGGGAAAAATGTTTACAGGTATGGCCATTATGCAGTTAGTAGAAAAAGGAAAATTAAAATTAAGTGACAAACTAATTGATATCATTCCTGATTATCCAAATAAAGATGCTGCCAGTAGAATAACCGTAGAACATTTATTAACACATACCTCAGGGATTACTTCTTTACCAAGAATGTCTGCCTCCAAATATTTAGTTGAGCTAAAAGATTATCTCCCTCAATTTGTAAATGAGCCTTTAGCATTTACACCTGGAGAACGGATGTCTTACAGCAATGCCGGCTATGTTGTTTTAGGTTTGATTATTGAAGAAGTGACTGGGATATCTTATTTTGATTATATCCAAAAAAACATCTTTGATCCTGCTAAAATGGAAAATACCGGATTTAAGCTTAATGACAAAAACTTAAAGAATATGGCCTCTCATTATTCTAATTGGATGAATCAAGGAAATGGTGAACCAGAACTAGTAGAATATGACCATGATGGAAATTCAGGTGGTGGCGGATATTCTACTGTGATTGATTGGATAAAATTTTCTAATTGCTTAAAAAATTATGAGCTACTTAGCAAAAAGAATACTGAAGAAATGATAAAGGGAAGGGTTGATGGTAGAAGTAGAGGAATGTACGGATACGGATTTTATGCAAACAACATCTTTGGCATTCAAACAACCGGTCATGGCGGAGGTGGCGGAGGCGCCAATGGGGAGCTACAGATATATTGGAATGAAGGATATGCAATTGCAATATTATCTAATAGAGACCCTCATGGTGCAACTTTCATCAAAGATGCTTTTACAGGACTACTATTAAAGCATATGGGATTACTGCCTGAGCCTACTATGGGCGGAAAAACAACATTTCAGTTAAAGGGTCATGAAAATGCCCATGTGGTAACCGTACATGGCGCATTTACTAATGGGAACATGTTTAAGTATCCATTAAAAAAAGAAAAGGGTAAATGGGTCACTAAAATTGACCTTCCTACCGGTAAGCACTATTATCGTTTTATTGTAGATGGTGTATCGTACCATGATCCTGACAACCCGAACAAGCGTCGTGTCCCAGGAGGTATTTTTCAATCAGAAATAGAAATTAAATAATGTTATACAATAATTTTAAAATCAAGTAATCATGAAAAAACAATTGAAAAAATTAGTTCTTATATTGGTAGCCGCACCAATGTTCACAATGACCGCACAGACTAAACCTTCTGATGCAAAAGCGGCTATCGAAGCTGTATTAGTAGAATCATATGTAGAAGGGGTTTTTAGAAAATTTAATGAAAAGGCCATCAGAGATGGTTTTCATAAAGACTTTCAATTTCACGCACCTATGATGAGTCCTCAAGGGAGAACACTTAAAAAATTTGATCTTGATACTTGGGTTAATATGCTAAAGAATATGAAATTTGAAAACATTGAATACAAGTTATTAGATGTTAATGTAACAGATGATGCTGCTGTAACAGTTAATGAAATTTATCAAGACGGCAAAAAATTATATACGGACTATATGGTATGGCAAAATCTTGATGGAAAATGGAAAATAATGGGTAAAGTTTTTGCCTACCATCAAAAAAGAATGCGCCGCCCACAATAATATTCTTTGTTGAATATAGTATCTGAAAAAAGAATAGACTTCAATTTAATGAAGTCTATTCTTGTCTTTTTATATATTCTGCGATTTTTGATATCTTAGATAAGTAGTTATCTTTTTCAAAGCTTTTTTTCATGATTACTCTTATAAAAACAGATTCTAAAAATCAGGATTTTACCCATCTTGTAAAACATCTAAACGCTGATCTTGCCATCAGGGATGGGGATGAGCATGCTTTTTATGATCAGTTTAATAAAATTGATAGCATAAAACATGTAATTATAGCATATGAGCACGATAAGCCAGTAGGATGTGGTGCTTTTAAAAAATATGATACTAGAATTGTAGAAATAAAACGCATGTATGTGCCCCCTAAAAATAGAGGCAAAGGGGTTGCTTCTAAAATACTAACTAAACTAGAGCATTGGGCAATTGAATTGGGTTATAAAAAATGTATTTTGGAAACTGGAAAAAGGCAGCCGGAAGCTATCGCTTTGTATAAAAAGTTAGGTTATAAAATAATTCCAAACTACCCTCCATACACCCATGCCGAAAATAGTTTTTGTTTTGAAAAACATTTAATTAGTTAATAACTGCCTTAATTATAAAACTAACTATGCATGATTTTTTAATGAAGGTAATACTAAAACGCAATGTTTAATAGCTGTCCACTTACTTGCAAAACCTGTAACTCAGCTAGTTTAGCTGTATATTTTGCTTGGTTCTGTGCATTAATTGCATTGAGCAAATTCAATTGTGCTTGTCGAAATTCTAATGAAGTTACTTGTCCTATTTTATAGCGTTCTTGTGTCCTGTCAAAATTATCTTGGTTTGTAAGTACATTTTGTTTCTGGACTTCCAAAACATATAACGTGTTTTTATAAGTTTCCCAGGCATTTTTAATATTCCGTTCTACCTGCATCTCTGTTTGCTGTTGGAGCAATTCTTGATTTTCATAAGTGATCTTAGCATTCTTTACTGAGGTAATCGTACGGCCGCCGTCAAATAAATTCCATGTTAAAGAAGCCCCTACTGACAACCCGTTTGAAGTAGACTGTGTTACAAAAGATGCAGAGTTATTGTTATTTTTATTCCAGCCATAAGAACCTGTTAAACCAATACTTGGGAGATAATTCCCTTTAAGTGACTTTATGGTATAATCATTTATTTTTAAACCTTGTGCCGTTTGCAATAACTGTACATTATTAATTTTTGCCTGCTTATAAAGATCTTCCATTACAAGGTCTGGAATAAAAGCAACTAAAGTATCTACCTCAAAGGCAGTTGACAGGTCTCTGTTTAATACCAAGTTAAGGTCCCGCTTAGCATTGCGTAGAGCTTGTTCAGCATTTATCAGGTTTATACTATCTGTATTTACATCTACTTGTACATTTAATAGATCTAATCCTGTATTTTGCCCATATTCGTTTTGATATTTTGCCCTTGTATAACGGTCTTTAGAAATAGCTAATGTTTTCTTAAGGTTTGCTACATTTTCGGTTATGCGGGCTACTTCATAATATACCGAAAACAATTGAAGAATCGTATTCTCTATGGTTTCTCTCACTTGCAACTCGGAAAGAGCCGAGCGTTCTTTTAATGTTTTGTAATTGTACAATCTTCCCAATCCATCAAACAAGGTATAATTCAAATTAATTGAAGCATTATAACGGGTTGTCTCTGCACCGTTAAGTTCAACTGTGTTACCATCTCTAAAGGTACTTTCCAGATTGTCTTTGTTGTAGGCAGCTCCTGCATTTCCTGTAATGCTGGGTAAGTACCCCGAATTTAATATTCCTGCATTGTTCTCAGCTATCTGAGCATTGTTCTCAGCTATTTGTATATCAAAATTGTTTTGTAATGCCAGTTCTACTGCCATTTGTTTTTTGAGCACTTCTTGTGGGGAAACTATATGTACTCCTGCAACTAGAAGTATAATGGATATGTATTGATTAATGTGCTTCATCCGTTTGTTTTTGCTCTTTTATGGCACGTTCTACCTCTTCTTTTGTCACTGATTTGCCTGTAATTAACCATTTTGCTGTTACTTTTATATAGTTGCTCACTGATAAAAATATAGGAAGCATTAATAAAGTTAATACTGTTGCTATGGCAATTCCATATGAAATGGAAATAGCCATTGGTTTTAAAAACTGCGCTTGCCTGCTTTTTTCAAGAATTAAAGGGGCCAATCCAGCAATCGTTGTGATAGATGTTAAAAAGATAGCCCGAAAACGGGATCTTCCTGCTTCGTATAGCGCTTCTTCATATTTCATTCCTTCTTTTAAAAAGGTATTGAATTTTCCTATCAGCACCAAGCCATCGTTTACCATAATCCCAATTAAAGCAACAATGCCCAACCATGATAGTGCATTTATAGAAAAGCCATGGAGCCAATGCCCCCATGCAACCCCTATAACACTGAATGGAACCATCATTAATAAAAGTAATGGCTGGCTGTAGGAACGGAAGGCAAATGCAATAACAGCATATATCAAAAACAAAATAACCGGAAAAGTTGCTTTTGCAGAGTTTTGCAATTTACTGGCCTGTCTGTTCTGACCCTCAAAAGAAGCTTTTATCGTAGGGTATTTAGACTGTATTTCAGGAATAATCACTGTTCTTATGTCTTCCAGAATATCTGTAGCGCTCTCTCCCGGGGTTTTAAGGTCGGCACTCACTTGTATTTCTCTTAATCCATCTAAGTGATTGATGGCAATATCCCCTCTAGCTATCTCATAACTTGCTATTTCACTTAAAGGTACACGCTCACCTGTAGGTGTTACAATACGCATTGCATCCAATGATTGGATAGACTCGCGGTTTTCCCTATCGTATCGTACCCAAACACGGATTTCATCTTGTCCTCTCTGGAAACGCTGTGCCTGAAACCCAAAGAAAGCAGCGCGTACTTGATTCATCACCGACTGTAAATCTAGCCCTAATAGATATGCTTTTTCTTTTAAATTAATCTTTATTTCCTTTATTCCAGCCGGATCATTGTCATTGATATCTTTGAGCAACGGGTTTTTTGAAAGTGTTGCTTTTAGTTCTTCTTTAGCAACTTTTAATTCCTGAATATTGTTACTCAATAAGGAAACTGATACCGGACTCCCTCCAAAGTTTCCTCCAGAATTAAAGATCAGGTTCTCTACCCCTATTACAGGGCCTACTTTTTCCCTTAAGGTCGATGTAATGTCAGGAGCTGAAGCATCCCTGAATTCCCCCGGCAATAAATTAATGGTCAATGAGGCTACCGAACTTCCGGGACCAATTCTCCTTATGACATTCTCTATCACTTGCCTGTTACCTGTTTGCTTTGTAGTATACTCATCATTTACTTTCCAAGCTGCAGTTTCGATCGTTTGTATGATCGAATCTGTAATACGTTCATTTGTACCCTGTGGCATCGTTAGGTTCACATTTATACGGTCGCTGGCAATACTGGGGAATAATGTGGTTCCTATAACTCCTCCTCCTATAGCACCAATGGTAAGTACAAAAAAGACAATAAAGATTGAAAAAGTAAATAATTGATTTTTAAGCGCAAAGCGAAGTATTGGGCTATATGTTTTGTCTCTCAAATACCTCATGATTTTATCACCTATCTTGTTTATTTGCCTCATTTTGGCAAAGAACATAGCTATCCTATTTGGTTTTACTTCCCTATTGTTTTCTTTTTTCTTTAGTGCTTTCGAATGTGCTAAGTGGGCAGGCAGAATAACCAGTGCCTCAAATAGTGAGACCGTTAGCGTAAGTGTTACAATCGTTGATACTTCTGAAAAGTATTCTCCTATTCTACTATCTAGAAAAAAGAATGTAGCAAATGCCAGTAACGTAGTAACAATGGCAGACACTATAGGTGGAATTACTTCTAAGGTTCCATCTATGGCTGCTTTTATAGGTGATTTTCCTTTTTCGTAGTGTTGAAAAATATTTTCGGCAATTACAATTCCATCATCTACTAAAATGCCTATTACAATAATCATCCCAAATAAGGACAATACGTTGATGGTAACATCAAACATTCCGGCAAAGATGAACATTCCCAAAAAGGAAATCGGCAACCCAAAAGCCACCCAGAATGCTAAACGGGTATTCAGAAATGTGGATAGAAAAAATAACACTAATAAGATTCCTATCATGGCATTTTCTGCCAATAACTGTGTCCGTTGAGTAAGTGTTATAGAAGAGTCGCTTACCACATCTAATTGAATGTTATTGTGCTTTTGGTTGTATTCAGTAATGTATTCTTTTATTTTCTCAGCTGTAGATATTAAATCTTCTGTATTGGTGTTGCTCACTATAACATTTACTGATAGTTTTCCATTGAAGTAGGATGCATCTGGAGTTTCTGAAAAACGGTCTCTTACTTTTGCTATATCTTTTAACCGGATGATATTTCCATTGGGCAAAGCCCTTACAATAAGGTTGTCAAGCTCATCTCCATAATACGACCTATTGCTTGCCCGTATCAGGTATTCTTCTGTGTTGGTTTTGATGTTTCCTCCCGTTACCAGAATATTTGCACGGGAAACTGTCTGGGCTACTTCACTAAAGGTTAAATTATAGGCAATAAGTGCATCTTCTTTGACAGCTATTTCAATTTCTTCCTGAGGATAGCCGGAAATTGCTACTTGTGAAATCCCTTCCATTCCTCTAAGGTCATTTTCAATCTCCCGGGTTATTTGTTTCAGTGTAACTAAAGGAATATTTTCTCCACTGGTTGAAAAACTGATTGTTTGCCGTGTCGCTTCTTGTTTAGCTACTATGATGGGCTCCATCCCCACAGGAAAGGAAGGGACACGATCTACTGCATTTTTAACTTCTTGCAGCATAAAGTCAATATTTTCTCCCTTCATGATCTCTACAGTAACACCCGCTGAATTTTCCCGGGAAACAGAAGTCACCCTATCTATGCCTTCCAACCCTTTTAAATTATCTTCTATTTTAAGGATGATCCCTTCTTCTATTTCTTGTGGGGAAGCGCCCGGGTACACTGCTGTTATATTAATTATTTTGGAATCGACCAATGGAAAAAAAGATGATTTTAAGGAAAGTGCCCCTACGGTTCCAAAAATAAAAAAGGCAATAATGATAACATTAACAGCCACATGGTATTTAATAAAATAAGCAATTATTTTTCTCATGTGTGCAGGTTATTGTTCTTCTGATTTGTATATACTCACCTGCATTCCGGAATAAGCTCCTGGCACAGGCCTAGCTAAAATTATTGTACCATCGGGAATTCCTTTTACAACAGCTTTCTTTTCTGAGAAATAAACCGGTTTCACAGGAAGCGTTTGTAACATACTGTCTTTTACTATAAATATTTCTTTATTGTCCAAGAGTAATGTTCTGGATATTTCTACAGCGTTTGTTTCATTTTTTGTATTCAATGCAGCTTGCAGGTACATACCTTCACGTAATCCGGCCCCCAAAACTTCTATAAATACCTGAATGGTCTGCGATTGCTGGTCAACGCGTCCATTTATCCGCTTAATGATTCCTTCCCAAGTCTTTGTATTGTCAAAGTTATACATGGTAACCTTTGCTCCTGTTTTTAAAAAATCACTATATGATTTACTTACAGACACTTCTAGCTCATACACGGAAGGATCTATAAATTCCCCTAATTTCTGACCGTTTCGTATTAACGTCCCCTCCCTTACGGATGCTTCAGTCAATATTCCTGTAAAAGGTGCAGAAATAGTGTATTTGGACAATCGTTGTTCTAGGTTCTTGATATTGTAATACGTCCCGGTTATGTTCCTTCCAGCTATAAAATATTTTTCTTTGTCTGAAGCTGCTTCAGGTAGCTTGGAAACAGGTTTATCAATGTCAAAATTGTTAAAGTACTGTTGCCATTTTGGATATGCTTCCGAAAAATCAAGCCTGATATCCGGCATAGCAGCCGCAATTATATTGTACAAGTTGCTTTTTTGAGCTTGTACCGAGGCATAGTATTCAGCATTGTCTATATAAAGCAGTGTTTCTCCCTGTTTGTATAGCTGCCCTGTGAGAAAAGGCCGGCTGCTTTTCCTAAAAACGCCTTGCACTTCTGAAAATAGTTCAATACGCCTTTTAGCGGTTAGTGTTCCCTGAGATTTTATAACAATCGGTACTTCACCATTTGTTATGGTATCGGCAAATACTGTTTTTGTTATCTTATTTTCTCTAGGTTTGGGCTTCTTTTTGCTATCGATAATGAGTTTTGCTAAAAAAATGGAGAGGATGATAAGTGCAATCCCTAAAACAGAAAGTATGATCTTTCTCATATGACAAATGTATACGATGGTTGGTTTACAAAACTATTTTTTATTTATGCTATTGATGGTTAAAACTTTCCTAAAATTAACTCAAATTATCAATCGCTTCCTGCAATTTTTCCCATTCTTCCATGTATTTCTTTAATTGGTCTTTTTTAACTTCATAATCAATAAAAAAATCTGAAGAATTGCTAATAGTCTCATAGTCGCTTGCCAGTTTATGGTCTGCCTGGGCAATTTCTTCTTCCATTTCCGTGATTTTTCGTTCTATTTTACTCAATTGATTAGTTAATGATTTTAATTTTTTCTGGTTTTCGTAGGTGTTATTTTTTGAATACGTTTCTTTTTGTTTTATTGTTTTCTCCTTTTTTTCTATGACTCTAAAGCTTTGCGCTTTCCGTTCTTCAAGATAAAAATCAATATCCCCCAGGTACTCTTTTACTTTTTTATCTCTGAATTCATACACTTTGGTTGTAAGTCCCTGAAGAAAATCCCGGTCGTGTGAAACCAATATCAAGGTTCCTTCAAAATTACTGAGGGCTTGTTTTAAAACATGTTTCGATTTAATGTCTAAATGATTGGTAGGTTCGTCCATTACCAATACGTTAAATGGCTGGAGTAACATTTTAGCCAATGCCAACCGGTTACGTTCGCCTCCTGAAAGCACTTTTACCTTCTTATCTACTTCATCTCCTCTAAAGAGAAAAGAGCCTAAAATATCTCTCACCTTAGCCCTATTGGTTTCATTGGCAGCGTCAATCATCGTGTCAAGTACTGTTCTCTCTGTATTTAAATATGCTGCTTGATCTTGTGCAAAATAGCCTAGTTGTACATTGTGCCCTAGTTTCAAGGCCCCTTGATGTGGTATTTCACCAACGATTATTTTTGCTAGCGTAGTTTTTCCCTGTCCATTCTGTCCTACAAAAGCTATTTTCGCACCTCTTTCTATTAAAAGGTCTATATCTTTTAAAACTTGATTGTTGCCATAATGCTTGCATATGCTATGCGCCTCAACAACTACTTTTCCGGGCTGAACAGCTACCGGAAATTGTATGTTCATAACACTATTGTCTTCTTCATCTACCGCTATTCGGTCTATTTTGTCAAGCTTTTTAATAAGTGACTGTGCCATGGAGGCTTTGGAGGCTTTTGCCCTGAATTTTTCTATTAGCCGCTCTGTTTGTTGTATTTGTTTTTCCTGATTCTTTTGAGTAGCTAACTGCTGTTCTCTAATTTCTTTCCTCAGCAATAAATATTTTGAGTAAGGCTTATTATAATCGTAGCTCCTACCCAATGAAATTTCAATAGTACGATTGGTCACATTATCTAAAAACATCTTGTCATGTGATACAATGACCACTGCTCCGTTATAGTTTTTTAGAAATTGTTCTAACCAGATGATGGACTCTATATCGAGGTGGTTGGTCGGTTCATCCAACAATAACACATCGTTGTTTTGTAGCAATAATTTTGCTAATTCTATCCGCATGCGCCACCCCCCCGAAAATGTTTCTGTCGGCTTTTGAAAGTCTTCCCTTTTGAAGCCTAAGCCTATCAATACTTTCTCAGTATCGCCTTCATAATTGTATCCTCCTATTATCTCATACTGATGAGTTGTATCATTAAGGGCCACCATTAAATCATGGTACGCTTCACTTTCATAATCGGTCCGTTCAACTAATTGGGTATTTATTTCTTCTAACTTTTTTTCTAGTTTTTTTATATCTACAAAAGCTTCATAGGCTTCTTCTAAAACGGTTCTGCCTTTTTCAAAGTCAATATCCTGTTTTAGGAAACCTATTTTTACATCTTTATCAGATGCTATTGTTCCTGTATCAGGGGTTATTTCGCCTGCCAAAAGTTTAAGTATGGTTGACTTCCCTGCTCCATTTTTTCCTATTAGGCCTACTTTATCACCTGCATTTAACCTGAAAGTCACTTCTTCAAAAAGACTTTCTCCCCCAAATACTACCGATATATTATGAATGTTCAACATATTTGTAACTACAGTTACTCAATTAATAGATTCCTATTGTATTTTTGTAAAAAACATTTTGCAAATGTTAAAAAAAGGAACGAAACTCTACAGTATTTTAACAGGAACCTGTCCAAAGTGTCAATCTGAAAGCATGTACCGGTCTAAGAATATGTACATTCCTTCTGAAACACTTATGATGAACACTGCATGTTCCCATTGTGGATTAAAGTACAAAATAGAACCTTCCTTTTTCTACGGAGCTATGTACGTGAGCTATGCCGTAGGTATTGCTTTTGCCTTAGCAGCTTTTATGGTTTCTTATCTTTTTATCGGCACAGGGTTAAAAGTGGCTTTTATTGTTATCGTCGCCACATTGATTGCTTTTATGCCTGTTATTATGCGGCTTTCCAGAAATATCTGGATCAATTTTTTTATAAAATACAACGCTAATTCTTCAAAATAACCTAGTTTTAACTCGTTGTATTAACATATTTTGATTCATAACGCTCAATAGTTATTTCCTTATCTATTTCTTCTCTATATTCAATGTGGTTATACAATTGCTTTGAAACATAAGGGGCTACCATGACACCTCTCGTACCTAATCCATTTAACAGGTATATATTTTTATGCTTTGGATGTTGTCCTATTAAAGGCCTTCTATCCGCAACTGTTGGACGTATCCCTGCCTCTTGATTGATCACTTCAAAATCACATTTCAAAAAGGTTGCAAGCTTTTCCAATAGTTCTTTTCTTGCTTCTTTAGTTGGTTTGTTGGTTTTATCCTTCCATTTATATGTTGCTCCTATTTTGTATAGATCATCTCCCAATGGGATTATAAAAACTGCTGATTTTACTACTTCGCTCAATATCAATTTGGGAGCTTTTATTGTGATCAATTCTCCCTTTGTTCCATTCAATGGTAAATAGTTAAAAAATGGGTTCTTTATCATGCCAAACCCTTCACAAAAAACTATTTTTTTTGGAGCTATGTCTTTATAGCTAAGCTTATTGCCATCTATTTCCAGACGTTCATATTCAAATGGTTCTGAAACGTATTTTTTATTATCGGATAAATATTCTTTGTAGGCTTTTTGTAGTGCTTTAATAGCTATTCTTCCGGTCCCTAATACCTCCCCATATCCAAATGGAGCGTCAATGCAGCTATTGTAGTCTTTAATTAGTTGGGTTGACAAAAATGAAGCCATTTCCGGTTTGTCGCACACTTCATACCAACGATTTTGTTCTTCTATAGAAGCAAACCGTCTATATACCGGAAGCTGATGATCAAATTGTTTGTTGAATTTTGCTTCTAATTGCCTATAAAATGGCAATGCCATTTCTAATTGTTCTCCTGCTTTCCAAGCTTTTGTATATCTTTTTAAAATAACCGGGTTGTACAACCCTCCTGCAACTCTTGAGGATTGTTGAGAATCGTCATCAAACACAACGTAGGATTTGTTGTTTTTTTCTAAAATTTCACAAAAAGAAATTCCAGCCAACCCTAATCCAACAATTATATAATCTATCATCTTGCTAAATTAAAAAACGCCCACAGATGTGAGCGTTTTTATATTACTTTTCTAGGAATTAATAATTCCACATATCTTGTTCAAAGTCACGGATTTGTTCTTTGATTTTCTGTGACTCTAATAGTTGGAACAGTGAGTTATCACTTAGGTAATCATAAATTTCACGATCGCCATATACATTATCTTCCTTATAGATATACCCATTAAAGCGCCGGGCATTTAAAAGATGGTCAAAGGATATCGGCTTAGCACTATTTTTTTGATTAAACACTTTTGCATCATACAAAATCTGGCGTGCACTAGGGTACCATACCCAAAACAATTCTACCAAATCAGGGGTTTCGCTATCTATGAAATTCACATCAGGTGCCACAGGAGCAATTCCCAAAATCCGGTATTTCAGCTCTCCATGACGCTTATCAAAATACCATAAGCCCTTTACACGCCATTCCTCTATATCAGCAGCAGTCAACTTTCGTTTATTTATATACTCCGGAGAAATAGGCTCGCCTGCATTATACTGTTCATAGCCTGCATCTGTAGTGTCTATTTTCACTAGTGTTGCTTCAAGATCTTTTAACGTTCTTTTTTCCGTAAAATAAGAATCGGTATATACTTCTTTTAAGTTTCCGTTCCTTATGTTTATCATTATATTGTCATATAATGAACGCCTGTCAGTACCTATTCCTATAGTATCTAAAGGGTAGTAGAACGGGAAGTTTACACGCTCATCAAGGTCAATGATTTCCCATGTAGTTTTTGACCATAGAATATCTCGATCATCTACATATCCATAGGGTAACGGCCCATCATTGTCAGCTAATTTTTGTTCTTCTGTCTTCACGCCTATTTCACTAGGAAGCTTAGCATTAAGCAAATTAGCCTGCGCAAAAAGTTCTGCGATTACAAAGATTCCGATAATTGATAGATATATGTTTTTCCTATTCATACGATACCTGTTACTGTTAATTTGTAAGTTCAATTACGACAGGAGATACTTTCTTAAGTTTATAAGTCCTATTATTTGTAATATACGCCTGAATATCAAATATTTGAACGGCATCTCCCCTTCTAGCTCTCTTCAGGGTGTTTTTCGCCCTGGTGTCCAATTTATTTCCCCGTACTTCAACAGTAGGTTGCCCGGGAACTTTAAATTTAAATCCGCTTATTGCAAGGTTCAAATCAAAGTCGAAATCTTCCAAGATAGCTCCAATCGTTGATATTTCAAGGTTGTTCCTTGGCATTTTAACTTCTCCAAATTCACCACGGATAGTCCCGGATGGTCTAGGAATATCTTTAATCCTAAATTCAGATGGCGTTCTCACTACTTGCCCATCAGGGAGTGTTCCACTGGCTGTTATTGTTACTGTTCTCCCTGTTCCAGGATTCATTACATATTTGCTTCCTGAAACTTTTGAAAGTCCCGGAGCAGCTGCTGTAACTTTATTGTCAGGTACTCCCGGGATAGAAATTGTAATTGGATTGGCAACGCCTCTATAAACTACGTTCATCTTATCTGCTGAAATAACGGCTGCATTGGGCTTTGTTATTACTGCAAAGGTTTGGTCTACTGGAACAGCCAATCGTTCTCCATCTTGGTCAAAATATAGGTTTCCGGTTATCTTATGGTCACCGGCACTCCCGGCATTGACGTTTAATTTTACTTTTCCTCCATCCATAGTGAAATCATTTGCTGAAAGCTTGCGCCCATCAAGAAATAATTCTACTTCGTTTGGCTTTGTGGTTGCATCTGTTCTACCAAGCACAATTTGTCCATCAAATTTTTCGCCTTGGTAATAGGCTGATTTGGGTTGCTCCAAAAGTGTGGTATAATTGGTCATAGATACCTCTGTACGAAGCTGTCCTTCAAGCATTTTAGAAAGCGCATCTTCTTCAGTTGCTTTTATATCAGCTTGCATCTGCGTGATTTTTGTTAAGGACGCTATTAACGGAAATCCTTCAAAATGATAGTTTAACCAATCTACCGGACGGCCATCACGATTGGTTACCTTTCCATTTTCTCCGGTACTGAACCTCGCTTTAACAGCTTCTTCTGTATCGTTATATGTATCGGGAAGTGCTTCTATGACACCTTCTCGATAATTGTTCATTTTATCAACGAACTCTTGTCCTTTTGAAGAATACTTATCTCCTTCAAAAAACTGTTGATCCAGAAAATCCGATTTGTCCATTACTTCATAATCTTTATCATCTTTTAAGCCGGTTTTCATTTCTGTTTTTAACTCTTCCAAATAGCTATAATATTCTTCTGATATTGTCTTTATAGTTGCAGCATTCTGGAAGAGTTCTCCAAACTTTTCAGGTTGTTCTTCTGCTTTTATTTTTAACCCTTCAAAAAAGGCTAAGTTATTTTCTGTTGTTTTTGTATTAGAAGATTGGAGCTTTTCGTTCATGAGTCCAAAAGCAGACAATACCTCTTTACTCATATTCAATGCCAACATGGCGATGAATACCAAATACATGAGGTTTATCATCTTTTGTCTTGGGGATAATTTATTTCCTGCCATTTCTAATCAGTTTTAGGTTTTTAATAGTTAGGGGTCTTACTAATTAGTTTTTGCTCATAGCAGATAACATTCCTCCATACACATTGTTTAGTGAAGAAAGGTTAGATGTTAAAAACTCCATTTGTTCTTTTAATTTCCCTGCATTACTGGTTACCTCTTCATTAATGCTGGCTTGTCTGTTTGCACTTTCTAATTGTACTTTGTACAAACTGTTCAAAGATTCCATCTGTGCAGCAGCCAAAGAAAGTTCTTCACTGTATTTTTTAGTAGAGTTGATAGCATCTACTGAAGGTCCCATATTGCGTGCTGCATCTTCAAATTTCCGGATGCTTTGTCCTAGACTGGACATTAATTCTGAATCTATTTTTGCTTCTTTTAATAAATCGTCTAGTTTTTTCGATAAGATCGTTTCCGCTTCTTTAGCTTGTGCAGCGTCTTTCTTTTTAGACGATCCTCCTGAAAGTTCAGGGTATACCAATGACCAATCTAGGTCTTCTTCTACAGGCTCAAAGGCTGATATTGCAAAAATGACTGCTTCGGTGATCAATCCTATCGCTAATAGTGATCCTCCATTTAAAGGGCCTAATTCCCAGTGAAGGATTTTAAATAATGCTCCTAGAATTACAATGGAAGCTCCTAAACCATATGCTAGGTTGAATAATTTTTTAGATGATTTTGACTGTGCCATAATAATTTGTTTTTAAGTTAAGTATAATTTATTGATTGGGTTAATTATTTTGTGTTTTTCGTTGCTTCTGTTCCTAAATAATCCTGAACGGTACGGAAGCCTATATAACTTCTTGCTGAATCTTTATATTCATAATCTCTAGAGCTTACTCTTAGAAAATATGCCACATCTTTCCATGATCCTCCCCTTATAACTTTTCGCTTATTTACATCATCATATACATTGGGATTCATCGTTGAAGTATATTCATAGGCATTGGGGTCATATGAGGAGTTTGTCCATTCAGAAACATTTCCCGCCATATTATACAGATCATAGTCATTAGGTTCATATGACTTTGCTTCTACGGTGTACAAGGCATTGTCTGCAGCATAATCTCCTCGTTGAGGTTTGAAATTAGCCATGAAGCACCCCCTG
This sequence comes from Leptobacterium meishanense, assembly GCF_037645805.1. Lineage (NCBI taxonomy): Bacteria > Pseudomonadati > Bacteroidota > Flavobacteriia > Flavobacteriales > Flavobacteriaceae > Leptobacterium > Leptobacterium meishanense. The sequence continues at coordinate 53,910 of NZ_JBBEXE010000010.1, read as the reverse complement.
TCATTCAAAATGTAAGGGCCTCCCCAAGGATAAATACCTGATTCTAATCCACCTCTTGCTGCATATTCCCATTCTGCTTCGGTTGGAAGCCTAAACTGATTGACATGTTGACGGTTTCTCGAACGTTGATCATCATTCTTGTACTTTGTCCTCCATGCACAGAACGCTCTTGCCTGGTCCCAACTGACTCCCACAACAGGATAATCACTAAATGCATCATGCCAGAAATAGTCATTGTGCATAGGTTCGTTGTATGAATAATTGAAGTCTTTTATCCATACGGTAGTATCTGGGTATATTCCTATCTCTTCAGTACGTATAAAATCTTTTCTGGTTTTTCCTTCTCTATCTTTTGCTGCTGCCTGAATGTCCATCCATGTATAATGGTATTTGAGCTTTTTTACATCTATGGTAGGGACACCATTATAGGTTTCTTCTGCAGACAAATACATAGAATCCATTACTTCTGCATAGTATTCATCAGGATAATCATCTACATTCCACTCTAAGTCAATATCTTTATTAAGCATCCTGCCTTCATAACCGGTAGGACCAAAGCCAACATAATTGTCAAGCATATATTTGTCATACACAGAAAGTTTTGAAGTATCCGCATCTTTAAACGCATATTCACCAATCCCTCCATTACCGGGAACTTCTCCTAGTTCATCGGCTAAAATTGCAAGACGTGTTCTTATAATGGAATCTTCTACCCACTCTACAAATTGCCTGTACTCGCTGTTTGTGATTTCTGTTTCGTCCATGTAGAAGGAACGGACGGTAACTGTTTTGGTGGGTGCGTTAAGGACTTCTGCATAATCATCATCTGCTTTCCCCATTATAAAAGCACCACCGGGGACGAGGGTCATACCATAGGGTTTCTCAGGATGCCATTTTTTACCTTTTACACCCACTAATTCCCCTCTGTTCTTAGAACCACAGCTATACAAAAGTAATCCTGAGATTATAACTATAAATAGCTTCTTCATAAATACTGGTTACTGGTTAAGTTTAATTTCAAGATTCAAGACCGTAAACCTATTTAAATATTTTGAAATAAACAATTTTTCCAAAAATATGTTCATTTCATCGATACTTAAATGTTTTTTGACCGAATTCATCTTTATACAATTGTTTTTTTATAAGCTCTCCACCATCTTTCAGGGATTATCTGATTACACGCATCTAAATAATCTTGGTGGGTGCAAGGTAATAACGCATGTCTTTTTAATTTATTATTTAAGTCTGGAATTAATGGTACTTCTATCCACCAACGGCCGGAAATATCACTTTTATAAAAAGAAAGTTCCTCTTCTTCTATTGGCACTATGTACTTTTCATAAGATTCATGGGAGGTATACGGATAATCATTTTTTCTGTAATTTACCCCTTCGACGAAATACCATATCATTTGTGCCGTCAACTGAGAGCATTGTGGGGTATTTTCGTTTTCATAAATTCCAAATGATGAAACGCTATCACTGATCCCTGCATATCTGGCAATAGCACATATTTCCCTACTGTCGAAACCGTTTGGATATATATGGTTTTTACCCAATAGCTCAGTGCTTTTCACTGCAGTCATATCTATACTTACAATATCTGCATCCCTCAATAAGGGCTCTACAATGGTAATATCTTCTGAGATTTGCCCTAATCGATAAGCATCAAAAAAAAGCTTATCTATTAAATCAATCTCTTCTTGTGCATTGTAATACGTTTGATATCCTATATTACAAAAATTGAACAGGTTGTTAGGTTTTTCTACTATAATTTTACTCATGTATGATTCCGAAGAGATCAGCTCATCTGTCCCTCCAAAGTCAAACTTGCTATCTACGGAAACCAAATTAACCATTTGACCTAATTTATCATACGCCCTGTACGTAGCATATGTAAGGTCATGCCCTCCTCCTATTAAAACAGGGATGATTTTTTTTTGAAGCAGTTCTCTCATAACGGTACTGACTGCGTAGTAAGTATCTTCCACAGTATCACCACTTTCAATATCACCAAGGTCCGCTATGGAAGTATTCCAATTGCCATAGAATAGCTCATACAAAGCTATTCGCATATTTGAAAAGCTGATTTTTTGGTTAGGTTGAAAATGTGCTTTTCGGGTTTCTTTGATTCCTATCAAAGCAATTTGAATACCTGAAAGATCAGGGATTCCTTCTTGTTCAGTGTGAATTTTTATTGATCTTCCAAGCGCTTGTTTAGGCAGTAATTGATTGTGGGCCAATACCACTTTTTCTACCGGAGAGAGAAAATCAACGTTCATTTATTATTTTTTTGATTTTGATTTTTTAGCAGGTGTTTGTTTTTTAAGAATCTCTTTTACTTCTTCCAGCGTCAATTTTGTTGCATCCACTTCTTTCGGGAGCTCTATTTTTGTTCTTCCTTTAATAATCGTTGAACGTCCCCATCTTGCTTTTTCTACACGAATATCTTCTTCTCTCCAATTATGGATAACTTTTTCAGCATCTTTTTTTAGTTTTCCTTCTATAAGTTGCTCAATATCATCAGCAGAAAGATTTTCAAAATCATATTTCTTGCTTACATTCACGAACATATTGTTCCATTTAATAAAAGGTCCGAAACGACCTTTCCCTTTTATTACACCTAAGCCTTTATAGGTTGCTATAGGAGCATCTGCCTTCTGTTTTTGTTTAATCAATTCGATCGCTCTCTCCAATGTAACATCAAAAAGACTGTCTTCTTTTTCTAAGGAAACAAACGATTTACCATATCGGATATAAGGCCCATACCTGCCCACATTTACGGCTAATTCCTCACCTTCATATTCGCCTAGCGATCGTGGCAGCTTGAATAGGTCCAATGCTTCTTCAAATGTAATAGTGTCTATAGACTGATCGGGAAGAAGGCTTGCAAATCTGGGTTTTTCATCTTCATCTGCCGTTCCAATCTGTACCATGGAACCAAAGCGACCTAGCCGGACACTCACTTGCCGGCCCGTTTCAGGGTCAACTCCTAAAATGCGCTCTCCTTTTTCTCTTTCTGCTGTTTCTTCTACTTCTTTTACTTGTGGGTGAAAATCCCCATAGAAATCTTTCATCATTGAAGTCCAATCTTCTTTTCCGGAAGCTATGTGATCAAAATCTTCTTCTACTTTAGCTGTGAAATGGTAGTCTAATATTCCTGAGAAATGATTTACTAGAAAATCGTTTACAATCATCCCTATGTCTGTAGGCACCAATTTTCCTTTGTCTGAACCTATACGTTCTGTAAGTTTTTGTTCTTTTATAGTATCTCCTGATAACATCAGCTGTGTATAGCTTCTTTCCTGCCCTTCAATACTCCCCTTTTGTACATAGCCTCTGTTTTGTATGGTTGAAATTGTAGGAGCATATGTTGACGGACGGCCAATACCTAGTTCCTCTAGCTTTTTAACCAGTGAAGCTTCTGTATAACGATATGGGGGTCTTGTAAAACGTTCTGTAGCAGTAATGTACTTCGGATATACTTCTTCATTAACCTTTAACTCAGGTAGCATTCCTTCTTGTTCTTCATTTTCCTCATCTGTGCCTTCAATATAGACTTTTAAAAAACCGTCAAATTTTAATACTTCACCATTAGCGGTGAACATTTCGTCATGTGTACTTGTTGCTATTTTAACATTAGTCCGCTCCAATTCAGCTGCACTCATTTGAGAGGCAATGGTACGCTTCCATATTAATTCATATAAACGAGCCTGATCCCTTTCTACATTGACTATTTGCTTTGATATGTCTGTAGGACGAATCGCTTCATGGGCTTCTTGTGCTCCTTTTGTTTTTCCCGTATAATTTCTTGAGTTGCTATATTTTTTTCCAAACGACTTTTCTATTTCGTTTTTAGCAGCTGCTATGGCCTCATTAGATAGGTTTACACTATCTGTTCGCATGTAAGTAATCAACCCTGCTTCATACAGCCGTTGCGCTACGCTCATAGTTTTACCCACAGAAAAGTATAATTTCCGCGAAGCCTCTTGTTGTAAAGTAGAGGTAGTAAAAGGTGCCGAAGGATATTTCTTTGCAGGCTTAGTGTCTAATGACGCTACTTTAAAAATAGCTGTTTTGTTTTTTTCTAAAAATGCTTCAGCAGCTTCTTTTGTAGCAAAGGATTTTCCGAGTTTTGCTAAAAACGTTTTTCCTGTATCAGTTTTAAACTCAACAACAACTTTATAGGATGCCTCTGGGACAAATCTTTGTATTTCCCGTTCACGTTCTACTATCAACCGCACAGAAACTGACTGCACCCTTCCTGCTGATAAGCCTGTTTTTACTTTTTTCCAAAGCACCGGAGATAGTTCATAGCCTACCAATCTATCCAATACCCTCCTAGCTTGTTGTGCATTTACCAGATTATGGTCTATTTGACGAGGGTTTTCTATTGCCTTTAAAATGGCATTTTTAGTAATTGAATTAAAAACAATCCGCTTGGTTTTTTCTTTATCCAATTTAAGCTCTTCTGCTAAGTGCCATGCAATAGCCTCTCCTTCGCGATCCTCATCACTAGCAAGCCATATAGTTTCTGCTTTTTTTGCCAGCTCCTTCAACTTCTTAACAATTTCTTTTTTGTCTTTTGGAACAATGTACTTTGGCTTAAAACCTTTGGTGACATCTACTCCCATTTCTTTGGACGGAAGATCAGCAATATGACCAAAACTGGATACTACTTTGTAATCCTTTCCTAGAAATTTTTCAATGGTTTTTGCCTTCGCAGGCGACTCTACAATTACTAAATTCTTAGCCATGCATACTTTTTTGAAAGTACAAAAGTAACAGATTTTACTAATTCCTTATGGTAAGGACAGCGTTTTTAGAAACTCAATTCGTATAATAAGGACAAAAAACGATGGTTTTCAGACAAAGATGTTTCTTCTGTATTATAACTATATTGTATTTTAAATGTATTCTTATTTTTTCTAAAACTCGCTCCTATCCGCACACTTACAACACTGTTTTTTGCATCCAATGTAAAGGGAGCATTATCATTTAAAAAACTTCCTTCTATCAACGTATTATGGCCCACATATCTGTACGCAATTGTAAGGTGCCCAAAGTTTTCAGACCCACTGGTACTAATCATGTTCTGCAATGCCGTATTATTTAATTTTCTTCGGTTTCCGAATGACAAGGTAACCCCTTCTTCTAGAAAAATATCTTTGGTCCCTAAAGACGCTTCTGTAGCAAAACTCAAAAATAGGCTCTGATCATCCGTAAGGATCATATCATAAACATATTTCCCCTTTAGATTCATCATTACTTCTCCTGGTATTTGTGCTACATAACTAGGATGATCAATATTAATAAAATCATGATACCATTGGTGTATTTGGCGCACTAATGATTCTTCTCCTGTTACGCCAATCTCTAGATTCAGTCCAAAAAGATGTTTTTCATCTGATTTCATAACTTCCCCTGAAAGATACATCCAACCGGCAAAAGGATAATCAAATAAATTCGTATCTGTCTCTGTAAAATTATCCGGCGTATATGCCATTTGACCGATAGTAAGGTTAAGTTGAAGTGTATGCTGCTCTGTGTTTTTAAAAATAAAATCGGAAGAAAGCCTCCTGCTGTAGCGTATATGGCTTCCAAAAGAATAATAACGATCAGAAAATATATAAGAATCATTATCCGATCTAAACGATAGTTGGTTTTTATACAACACCTCCTGAGAAAAGGCCACATATGACAATAACAGAAATAAAATTAATATATAGCGCAACATTTCCTTTTTAAATAATTTTTCAAAGAAACTAAATTTGAGACTATTCTGACAAATAAAAACCTGACACTTTGACACCTCATTAAATTAATTTATCTTTGTCCATCATTTAAGCGCGATGGAAAAAGTAATTGATGAACGAAAACAAGGTGAAAGTCTTGTAATGCCTGAAAAGACTGTCAATACACGTAAATTGTATATTGAAAGTTACGGCTGCCAGATGAATTTTTCTGATAGTGAAATTGTTGCTTCCATATTAGCCAATGAAGGGTTCAACACTACACAGCAACTAGAAGAAGCTGATTTAGTACTGGTGAACACTTGTTCCATAAGAGATAAAGCAGAGCAAACAGTCCGTAAACGCCTAGAGAAATTTAATGCTGTAAAAAAGATTAACCCGAACATGAAAGTAGGAGTTTTGGGTTGTATGGCGGAACGCTTGAAGAATAAGTTTCTCGAAGAAGAAAAAATTGTGGACATGGTGGTAGGTCCTGATGCCTATAAAGATTTGCCCAATCTTATTCAGGAAATTGATGAAGGAAGAAATGCAGTAAACGTAATTCTTTCTAAAGATGAAACTTACGGCGATATTGCACCCGTTCGGTTAAACAGTAATGGAGTGAGTGCCTTTGTTTCCATAACACGAGGCTGTGACAATATGTGTACTTTTTGTGTAGTACCTTTTACAAGAGGGCGTGAACGTAGCCGAGATCCGGAATCTATTGTAGATGAAGTCAACCAATTATGGGATAAAGGTTATAAAGAAGTAACACTATTGGGTCAGAATGTAGATAGTTATTTATGGTATGGCGGAGGATTAAAAAAAGATTTTGATAACGCTTCGGAAATACAGAAAGCGACAGCGGTTAATTTTACTATGCTTCTGGATATGGTTGCCACGGCACAACCAAAAATGCGTATCCGGTTTTCTACCTCAAACCCACAAGATATGACAGAAGATGTATTGCATGTGATGGCTGCTCATAGGAACATTTGCAAATACATTCATTTACCGGTTCAGAGCGGAAGCAACCGTATTTTAAAAAAGATGAACCGCCTGCATACCCGCGAGGAATACTTCAAGTTAATTGATACCATCAGAGAGATTATTCCCGAATGTGCCATCTCACAAGATATGATTGCTGGCTTTCCTACTGAAACAGAAGAAGATCATCAGGATACACTCTCTTTAATGGAGTATGTTAAATATGATTTCGGATTTATGTTTGCTTATTCTGAGCGGCCTGGCACGCTTGCTGCCCGAAAAATGGAGGATGATGTTCCGGAAGATGTAAAAAAACAAAGGCTTTCAGAAATCATCAACCTACAGCAAAAACACGGATTGTACCGCACGCAGCAACATTTGGGTAACACGGAAGAAGTACTGATTGAAGGGGTTTCCAAAAAATCGGAAGCCCACTGGATGGGAAGAAATACACAAAATACTGTTGTTGTTTTTCCGAAAGGAAATTATAAAATCGGTGATTTTGTCAATGTAAAAATAAATGAATGCACTTCAGCAACCCTTATCGGTGAGGCTGTTGGGTATTCAGACAATAATTAAAAATCATTACGAATAGACCAATCACTCCCTTCGGTTGAGATAACATAAGAATATTGACTTTATAAAACATGGAATCTGTTCAAGCTATAAAACAACGTTTCGGAATTATTGGAAACAACATTAAACTCAATAGAGCTATTGAAAAAGCCATTCAAGTAGCCCCCACTGACATCTCCGTATTGGTTACCGGAGAAAGTGGTGTTGGTAAAGAGAGCATTCCAAAAATAATTCATTCGCTCTCACACCGTAAACATGGTAAATACATCGCTGTGAACTGTGGAGCTATTCCTGAAGGGACCATCGATAGTGAATTGTTTGGGCATGAAAAAGGGTCTTTTACCGGAGCTACGGGAACTAGGAGTGGTTATTTTGAAGAAGCTGACGGAGGGACCATTTTTCTAGATGAAGTAGGTGAACTCCCCCTAACCACACAAGTAAGGTTATTACGTGTACTCGAAAATGGTGAGTTCATCAAAGTAGGTTCGTCAAAAGTGCAAAAAACCAATGTACGAATTGTAGCTGCCACCAACATCAATATGTTTGAAGCCATTAAAAAAGGAAAATTCAGAGAAGATTTGTACTATCGGTTGAGTACTGTTGAAATTTTGTTACCACCATTGCGCGAACGAAAAGAAGACATCCATCTATTGTTCAGAAAGTTTGCAGCTGATTTTGCCCAAAAATATAAAATGCCTTCCATACGGTTAGAAGAAGATGCTGTAGCTTCATTATTGAAATATCGATGGAGCGGAAATATACGGCAACTTCGAAATGTAGCAGAACAAATTTCTGTATTGGAAGAAAAGAGAACCATTAGTGCAAATACCTTAGCCAGTTACCTTCCAGGAACACAAAGCAATTTGCCTGCCATAATAAGTAATGGAAAATCTGAAAGTGATTTTAGCAATGAACGTGAAATTTTGTACAAAGTGTTGTTTGATATGAAAAGTGATTTGAACGACCTGAAAAAGCTTACGATGCAGCTCATGCAAACTGGCGATAACAAAAAGGTACAAGAAGACAATCAAAGCCTCATTCAAAAAATCTATGGAAATGATGAAGAAACCATTCCGTATGAAAATGCAGAAGACCCTGTAGAAGTTGTTCACATCCCTGAAAAAACAGAAGACCCTGTTGCCTCTAGAGAAGATAAATATCACTTTGCTGAAGAAATTGAGGAAGAAGAAACCCTTTCTTTACAAGAAAAAGAAATAGAACTCATTAAAAAAGCATTGGAACGCAATAGAGGCAAGCGAAAAGCAGCTGCTTCCGAACTAGGTATTTCCGAAAGAACACTTTACAGAAAAATAAAACAGTATGATTTGTAATTTGTTGAATATATTTACCGTATGAATCGAGCAACGCATTTTTTGTACATTATACTTTTTATTTTTATTTTCCATGGATGTGGTGTGTACAATTTTACAGGGGGGAGCACAGGGAACGCAAAAACCTTCCAAGTTAACTTTTTTCAAAACAATGCTCCTGTTATAGAACCCGGATTAGATCGGGATTTTACACTTGCATTACAGGACGTTATTCTAAGTCAGACTAATTTAGATCTTGTCAATGCCAATGGAAATCTTGTTTATGAAGGAGAAATTGTGGACTATCGGATTTCACCCAACAGTGCCACAGCCAATCAAACAGCCGCCCAAAACAGGCTTACTATTGCCGTAAATGTAAGGTACATAAACAATTTGGAGGAGGGTAAAGATTTTGAAAGGCGCTTTTCATTCTTTTTTGACTATCCTGCCGCAACTCAGATAAACACCATAAAACAAACTGCTTTTGAAGCTATTTTTGACCGTTTAACACAAGACATTTTTAATGCCTCTCTTGCCGATTGGTAGAGACTATATAGATTTATAATGGATAAAAACGATTTTACATCCTTAATTCAATATCCAGAAAAAGTAACAAAAGAGCATGTTCCTTACTTAGAAGATGTCATTAAAGATTATCCTTTCTTCCAGGCTGCAAGGTCCATTTATCTAAAAGCATTGAAAAATCAGAACAGTCATAAATATAACGAAGCATTAAAAAATACCGCTGCTCATACCACAGACCGAACCGTATTGTTTGATTTTATCACTTCTGAAAAGTTCCTTCAACATGAAGTAGCAAATACCATCCAAACAAATCAATTAAAAGAGCGGTCAAAAACAACTGGTTCAAAAGAAAAAACAACTGCTCAAAAGATATATTTAGGGACTAAAAAGGAAGCTGATGCCGTGCTAGACCCTCATCTCTTTAAGAAAAAAGAAGTTATTAAAGAAAAATCAAGAACTCCAGAGGAAACTTTACAAGTAGGAAAACCTATAACTTTTAAAAAAAATGAAAAACATCCTTTTATTGAATGGTTAAGAATTACAGAAACCAAGCTCATTCAAAGAAATAAAAAAGAACAAAAAAAACCGATTGCACCAAAAAATAAAAAATTTGAACTTATTGATAAATTTATAGAAACCAACCCTAAAATAGTTCCCGATAAAGAAGCTACTTCCAATAAAAATTTAGCTGAAACACATCAAATAATACCGGATGAGTTGATGACAGAGACATTGGCAAAAGTATATCTGGAACAAAAAAAATATAAAAAAGCAATACAAGCTTATAAAATTTTAAGTTTGAAATATCCGGAAAAAAGTGGTTTCTTTGCAGACCAAATTCGAGCAATAGAAAAATTACAGTAAAAAAATAACAGGTACAAGAGATGAGTACATTTTCAATTTTTTTGGTCTTGATAATTATTGTAGCCTTTTTATTAGTACTAGTCATCATGGTACAAAATCCTAAGGGTGGCGGGTTGTCATCATCATTCGGGGGTGGAGGCAGTCAAATTGTAGGAGGCGTTAAAAAAACAGGCGACTTCTTAGATAAGAGCACATGGACATTGGCAACTTTATTAGGGGCATTAATACTACTTTCAAATATTACTATAAAATCAGGTAATTCTAATACAGACTCTAAACTATTAGATAATGAAAACATTGAGAATACCGTTCCTGAAACAAGCCCTGCTGAAATCCCTTCAACTGTGACGGATTCTACAACCACCGAGTAAAACTTACATGATACATAAATATACAAATGCCGGCAAAATGACAAGCTGGCATTTTTTTTATCGCTTTGTCAGGTTATATGGTGATTGGCATAATTTCTGTCAATATAAACACGAAAAAATTAATCAATTAAAAATTACTTCATAATGGCTAAACTAAATATTAAACCACTAGCAGACAGGGTTCTTGTAGAACCTGCTCCGGTAGAAACCACCACCGCTTCAGGTATTATTATCCCCGACACGGTAAAAGAAAAACCACAAAAGGGAGTTGTCGTAGCAGTAGGTCCCGGAACTAAAGATGACCCAATGACTGTTAAAATTGGTGATACTGTACTATACGGAAAATATTCAGGAACAGAACTAAAACTAGAAGGCACTGACTATCTGATGATGCGTGAAAGTGATATTCTAGCCATCATCTAATAACTTAAAAACTCAGACTTTTAATTAAAAAACCAAGAAAAATGGCAAAAGATATAAAATTTGACATCGATGCACGTGATGGCCTTAAAAAAGGTGTAGATGCACTGGCCAATGCTGTAAAAGTAACATTAGGGCCAAAAGGGCGCAATGTAATCATTAGTAAGTCCTTTGGAGCACCCACCGTTACAAAAGATGGTGTTACCGTTGCTAAAGAAATAGAATTAGAAGACGCTACCGAAAACATGGGAGCACAAATGGTAAAAGAAGTAGCCTCTAAAACCAATGATTTGGCAGGTGACGGAACTACAACTGCTACAGTTTTAGCACAGGCAATTGTAAAAGAAGGCCTGAAAAATGTGGCTGCAGGTGCCAATCCAATGGACCTTAAAAGAGGTATTGATAAAGCTGTAGAAAGTATCGTAAAGGATTTGGAAAAACAAGCTACTGCTGTAGGCGATTCCTCAGAAAAAATAAAACAAGTAGCCGCCATCTCTGCAAACAATGATGGCAATATCGGAGACCTAATAGCACAAGCTTTTGAAAAAGTTGGTAAAGAAGGGGTAATTACAGTAGAAGAAGCTAAAGGAACCGAGACGTACGTAGATGTAGTAGAAGGGATGAAGTTTGATCGTGGTTACATTTCTCCATACTTTGTGACTGATGCGGAGAAAATGGTCACTGAACTGGAAAATCCGTTAATCCTTATTACAGATAAAAAAATCTCCAACCTTGATGAAAGTTTTGTAGAAATCCTAAACAAAGCTGTCCAGTCAGGAAAACCATTACTTATCATTGCAGAAGATCTTGAAGGAACAGCACTGTCAGGCTTAGTTGTCAACAAACTAAGAGGACAATTAAAAGTAGCTGCTGTAAAGGCACCCGGATTTGGTGACAGAAGAAAAGCAATGTTAGAAGACATTGCCATATTAACCGGAGGTACTGTAATTTCTGAAGAAAGAGGCTTTACACTAGAAAATGCCACTTTGGATATGCTTGGAACTGCTGAAAAAGTAGCTATTGACAAAGACAATACTACCATCGTAAATGGTTCCGGTGACCCTGAAAACATTAAGGCTCGGGTGAATCAAATTAAGGCTCAGATAGAAACTACTACATCTGATTATGATAGAGAAAAACTTCAAGAGCGTCTGGCCAAATTGGCCGGAGGGGTAGCTGTTCTTTATGTAGGTGCTGCATCTGAAGTAGAAATGAAAGAGAAAAAAGACCGTGTAGATGATGCACTCCATGCTACAAGAGCAGCCGTAGAAGAAGGTATTGTAGCCGGCGGTGGTGTAGCTTTAGTAAGGGCGAAAGCTGTACTTGACAAAGTAAAAACCATTAATGAAGATGAAGCCACAGGCGTACAAATCGTTGCCCGTGCTATAGAATCCCCTCTTAGGACCATTGTAGAAAATGCAGGTGGCGAAGGTTCTGTAGTAATTGCTAAAGTATTGGAAGGCAAAAATGATTTTGGATACGATGCTAAATCTGAAGAATATGTAAACATGCTAAAAGCAGGGATTATTGATCCTAAAAAAGTAACCCGAGTTGCTTTGGAGAATGCCGCTTCTGTGGCCGGAATGATCCTTACTACCGAATGTGCTTTAGTAGATATTAAAGAAGATAACCCCGCAGGCGGAATGCCTCCAATGGGTGGTGGCGGAATGCCGGGAATGATGTAATACCATCTAATAGATCATTAAAAGCCTTGATATTCTCAAGGCTTTTTAGTTTTTATCGCTTTTCTAATTGTGGGTGATGTAACAAACCATAACAAAAATCCAAAAAATACAGTTACAAAACCTAATATAGAAAAGGCGCGAAGTAACCAATTCCCAAAATGGTCCCTTCCCTCATAATCCATCGTGTGCATCATCCAGAAAAAATCAAAAATACGCCAGTTACGGTTTCTGAAACGTTCTATAACCCCTTCCTCAGCTGCGATATAAATGGTTGTCCTTGACGGATGTTCAAAAGTTACTGCCCAAGCAGGCAAGCTCCGCGCTCTATATTCATGGTGCTTTCCTGTAGCTGTTAGATATTCCACTGACTCAACCATATTATGGGGTTTAAATGCTTGTTGTGCCATTAATACTGCTTCTTCCTTTGTTAAAGAACTCCGAAGTACTCCCGATGATGCATCTGCCAATTGGGCAACTACTTTTCCTTCTGAAAAATAATGAATTCTGTAAACAGGTTTTTCTAGTATTTCTATAAGTTGTACACTTTTTAAACTATCAACTGAAACCTTTTCAGATATTTTTTGAATAACTAAACTCGGGGAAACTAACGAATCGGAAGCATTTAAATAACTAGACGGATTTCTATAGGTATCCCCATGAATTTCATCCATATTGCTCCATGAAAAATAAAGCCCTCCCAACGTCCAAAAAATAAATTGAACTCCGAGAAATAAACCTAAGTAACGATGTATCTTTCGTATCCGTAAGGATGTTTTTCTTCCTACCATAAAATTATAATTGTTGAATCTTTATAAGCATCCATTAAAAATTGAGATTTCTCCTTACAGTCGAAATGACAATTCTAATAATTTTAATTTATACTAAATATTTACACTTCGCAACCTCAATGCATTTGCAATCACGGAAACCGAACTAAAGCTCATGGCTAAAGCGGCAATCATGGGCGATAACAACACACCAAACACAGGATATAACAGCCCGGCTGCCACCGGAACACCCAATGTATTGTAGGCCAATGCAAAGAATAAATTTTGTTTGATGTTTCGCATTACTTTATGACTTAGCTTTCTCGCTTTTAAAATACCTTCTAAATCACCTTTTAATAATGTAATAGAGGCACTTTCAATAGCTACATCTGTTCCGGTACCCATAGCAATCCCCACATCAGCTTGTGCTAGTGCGGGTGCATCATTGATCCCATCTCCTGCCATCGCTACCTTTTTTCCTTTAGCTTGTAATTGTTTAACCTCCTCTTGTTTGTCTTCAGGAAGGCACTCGGCTCTATAATTAGTTAACTCCAATGTATCGGCTACTGCTTTAGCTGTTGTTTTATTGTCCCCTGTCAGCATGATCACTTCCATTCCTTCTTCTTTCAGTTTTTCAATAGCTTTTTTACTTCCACTTTTGATGGCATCATAAATAATTATGTACCCTGCCAACATATTCTCAACCACTACATAGGAGACCGTTTTACCCAATTGCTGTTCTTTAGCCACCTCTTCTCTCACCTCATCAGCAATAGTAACATTCATGCTGTTGAGCAATGCTACATTTCCTAAGGCAATTTTTTTATTTTGAACTTTTCCCACAACTCCTTTTCCGGTCAATGCTTCAAAATCTTTTACTTCAAAAGGTATTACATTTCGGGTTTTTCCGTAGGCAACGGTCGCTTTCGCTAAAGGGTGCTCACTAACGTTGTTTAGAGAAGTTATATATTGAACCATGTTCATTTCATCAATTACCCTTTGTATGGTAACTACATTTTCAACGGAGGGTTTTCCTTCGGTAACCGTTCCTGTTTTATCTATGATAAGGGTATCTATCTCGTTCATTTTCTCTAAGGCTTCCGCATTCTTAATCAACACACCGGATTGTGCCCCTTTTCCAACACCTACCATTACCGACATGGGAGTGGCCAATCCTAATGCACAAGGACACGCAATGATCAATACGGCAATGGCATTTACAAAGGCATATACATAAGAAGGCTCTGGCCCATATAGTTTCCATATGAAGAAGGTAATTACTGCCACTCCAATAATTATGGGAACAAAATAAGCGGAAATCACATCTGCTAACTTCTGTATGGGGGCTTTTGAACGGCTAGCTTCATTGACCATTTTAATAATCTGGGCTAGTAAGGTTTCATCACCTACTTTTTCAGCTTTCATGATAAAGGTTTTGTTCCCATTAATGGTTCCAGACCTTACATCATCTCCTTCTTTTTTATTTACAGGGATAGGCTCTCCGGTAATCATGGATTCATCAATACTACTGTTGCCTTCTATGATTTTTCCATCTACCGGGATTTTTTCTCCTGGTTTTACACGCAACACATCCCTTTTATGAATTGCATTTAATGCAATTACTTCTTCTTTTCCATTACGGATGCGTGTTACTGTGTTAGGAGCTAGTTTGAGTAATTCTTTGATAGCAGCATTGGTACGGCTATGTGCACGAGCTTCTAATAATTGTCCCAACAATACCAATGTTAAAATAACGGTAGCTGCTTCAAAATATATGTGCACCGTACCATTGGGGGTTTTGAATTGATCAGGAAACACATCAGGAACCAATAAGGCAACAACACTAAAAAGCCATGCCGCACCGGCACCGATACCTATCAAAGTAAACATATTCAGTCTCCGGGTAACGATAGAGCGGTAGGCTCTTTCAAAAAACAGCCAGGTAGCATAAAACACTACAGGAATAGATAATGCAAACTGCACCCAGTTCCAATAAACAATTTTCATTGCTTTTTCAAAAGGATTGCCCGGAATCATCTCTGACATAGCGATGATAAAAATGGGGAGCGTAAATGCTACTGCTACTTTAAACTTTTTGAGAAGTGCATTGTACGTTTTCTTTTCTTCGGAACCATCTATTTCTAAAGGAACTAAATCCATACCACATACTGGGCAATCTCCTGCTGTATCATACGTTTTGTCACCCTCACAATACATAGGGCAATAATAAACCCCGGTTTCTGTTGGTTTTGATTTATTTTTTTGAAAAGTTCCCTTCTCCCCCAACAGTGCAATGGTATAGTTTCCTCCTGCTTGGGTTAAACTTTCTTGCAGCTTTTTTAAGGAAACGTGTGTATCCATTTCAATGGTAGCAGAAGCATTTTTTAAATCAACCGCTGCACAAACAACTCCTTTTACACTGTTCAGCGCATCCTCTACATGCTCTCTACAGCCATTACATGTCATTCCATGTATGTGATAGGTATGTTTCATTCAATTATTGAATGGTGTCTTTTACCTCTCCACAGTTTAGCATTTTATCGCCAAAGTAAGGGTTTTTTATTTCTGATTCTGAAGACAGCCAATACGCTCCTTTAAAATCAAACGCCATGGGGCAATATTGTTTATAGACGGCCCCTGAGGTTATTTTTCCTTCTATCAGTTTATTGATTTCAGCTGATAAAGGTGAAAATGCCACACGTTGCACTTCTATATCACCTGATGCTTCAATTTTTTTAGCTTCTTTTAAAGCAGCTTCGTTATTGGGCACTTCTGAAAGGGCTTTTACCAACATTTTTGCACCACTTTTTGCTTCTTTGGCTTCTGTAAACACCAACGCTTTTTTTATATGGATATAGTGTCCATACACGTTTGCGATCTTGGGGTCGCTAAAAGACAAAGCTGCGGTTTCTTCATGATGCATGTTATCATGGTTTTTTTCTTTATTATGATCCATGGGTTCTTCATGGTGGTTTTGCTCTACCGTAATAATTTTTTCTTCTTTTTTTTCTTTGCAAGATGAAAATCCGGTTACTATAGCGATACTACATATAATTAATTGCTTTCTCATTTTTATTTAGTTTTTATAGTTATTTAATTTCATTTTTTACTTCTCCACAGGTAAGCATGGCGTCTCCGAAATAAGGGTTCCTTATTTCATTTGACAAACTAAGCCAATAAGCCCCGTTATTCTGTTTTGCCATAGGGCAATACTGTACATACAAAGTTCTGGAAAATGGTCCAAATACAGTGGCTATTTCTATGATAGTTTCGGATAGTTCATCAAATACCTCCCTTACTTCATCAATAGCCGCTTTTTCGCTAATTGCTTTAATATGGGTCTTTAGTCTTTGTTCCAAGGGCATCCAAACGATATGTGCTTCTCCTAAAAATAATTTCATATCTGTTTGATCAATCGTGCTTTGAAATTTTTTTATGTTTTCTTTTGTACGCTCTAAATCTGTAGCTACCAAAGCATCTTTCACATTGGCATATTGGGTTACTATCTTTTCTAATGCTGTTTTAGTTTCTTTAGTTATCACAATTGGTAATTGTTCTTTCTGTTCAATATGAGAGGTTCCATGATTATGCTCATTTATGGAAACTCCTCCTTCCGGGTTCATCATACTGGGCTTTCCTGCTAATTGTGCGGCTGCATCTACTGTAAAAGTTCCGTTAACCACCACTTCTTCGTCTACATCCAATCCTTGTTTTACGAGGTACGAATCTCCCAAAGACGGCCCCAAAACCACCTCGCGAAGCACAAATTCATGAATATTTCCCGAAGTTTGTTTCACGTACACAATAGACCGCTCTCCTGTCCACATAATAGCACTTTTAGGAAGTATTAATTCCTTCTTATTGGTATTGGTCATTTTATTTGTAACCACTCCTGATACAAACATTTCCGGTTTTAAACGGTTTTCTTTGTTTAAAACTTCTATACGTGCTTTCGCTACTCTTGTTTTTGGGTTTATAACAGGATCTATAAAAGTAATTTTTCCTGTAACTATTTCTCCAGGGATTGATGAAATGGTATAATTAACTTCATCACCTATTTTTATCCATGGAATATCTCGTTCATACACATCAAATACAATCCAAAGTTTGGATAGATCCGCTATTTCATACAGTGGAATACCACGTTGCACATAATCGCCCAACACTGCCTTTTTAGCAGTTACAATGCCACTTATGTCTGCAGTAATGGTAAAACGTTCTATTGGTTTTCCTGCGGTTACTATTCTATCGATCTGAGATGCCCCTATTTTCCAATTCCGGAGTTTTTCTTTTGCTGCATTGAACAATTCCGGTTGTGCATCTTTGATGGTGTATGCCTGAAGCAGTTCTTCCTGGGCTGTTACGAGTTCAGGGGAATAAACCTCTGCTAAAGCCTGTCCTCTTCTCACCGATTCTCCTTCAAAATTGACCATTAATCGTTCTATCCGACCTGAAATATGTGTTGATTGTGCATATATTTTACGTTCATCAGCTACTACTTTCCCATTTAACCGAAGCTGTTTGGAGATTTCTTCATGGCCTATACGTACTGTCTGTACGTTGGCCAGTTTCATAGCTGTTTCGGTCATTTGAATAGCATTGGGGTCAAAAAGAGGTGTCTCTTCTTCCAAAGGAATAAGGTCCATCCCACAGACAGGGCACTGCCCCGGTTCTTCTAATTGTATATGTGGATGCATAGAGCAGGTCCAGATATCATGATGCGCTTCGGTTGTCATACTATTGTTTAGCCCTTCTTTTTCAGGAGTTCTCCCAAAAAAAACACTTCCTAGAATAACTCCAACTATCAATGTTATCAATATGATTATGAGCTGTTTCGTTTCTATTTTCATTTTCTTGTTTTTATTTTATCTATTTCTCATTCTATTCACTAACAAATATGCTTTTACCAATTTCAAGAGATTTCTGTTCATTTGGTGTTTTCATCATTTTTCTGATGTTGTGTTCAGGTATTCCAAATTAGCTACTGCTGTATGATATTTCTTAAGTGTAGTTGTTTTTGCTAGTTGGTATTTTAAAAGTTGTTGCTGCATTTTTAACAGTTCTTCAAATTCAGAAGTTGCCGTACTATATGCTTTTAACAATAATTGAACGGACTGTTCGGCATTTTTTATTTGCTTCTCATAAAGTGCCATTAATTGTACCGTATTTTCCATTTCAAATACCGTTTCCTCATAGTCAGCTATCAATTTATCCTGAATTGCTTCTTTCATGTGCTCATAGGCTTCTTTTTTATAGGACGCTTCTTTTTTAGCAGCCTTGTACTTCTTTCTAAAAATAGGGAGTGATACTGAAACCATGGGCATGAACATGTCTTTTCCGTTATCTGTAATGGCTACATCTGTCCGCCTAGCAACAATTCCATATTCAACACCCACACCAATTTTTGGCAATCCACTCTTTACGGCAACATTTTCTTGTGCTATAGCTGAGGCTATTTTATCGTCAGTCATTTTTACTAACGGATGTTCATTCAATTCCACTCCTCTATCTTTTACAGGAAGTATATCGGCCATTGTAAATCCTGAAACATTAACTGTTGCCTCTATATCCCTGTTGAGCAATGTGTTGAAATTGGCTGCTAAAAGGCGTTGTTTTGTCTTTAACACTGCTAATCCTGTACTCGCATCGTTATATAACATATCTGCGCGGATAACATCTATCATTGCTGCTTTTCCATTTTTGAACTTGCTCAATGCCAATTCTTTTAGCGATGCTATGATTTTAAGGTTTTCTTCCTGATATTTAATAGTCTCCTGCAATTCATACACTTCATAATAGGCAGCTTTAACCTTGAATAACAATTCATTTTTGATATTCAAGTATTCTTGAAATTTGGAGGCTGCCATGGAGCTAGCCACATCTTTTTTAGCCGTTAAGGTACCAAACCAAGGGAATTGCTGCATCAGCGAAAAACGTGCTTGTTGTTGGCCTACACGCGTTTCCGCCATTTCTCCCAGTACGCTAAAAGAAAATACCGGATCAGGTAAACTACTTGCCTGTGGTACTTGTTGCATAGCAGCTTCAAACGTAGCATAGGCCGCTTTGAGTTCTGGATTGTTTTCAACAGCAATCTTTAGGTAACCTTCCAAATTCTGTGAAAATGAAAATCCGGCTATGAACAGGAAAATTAGAATGGTTTTCGATTTCATACTTTTTTCTTTTTTAGAATGGTTTCTCTCCAATAAGCTTGCAATACCGGTACTACAAACATGGTCATTAACTGAATTGTCATACCCCCTACTGTAGGTATTGCCATGGGCACCATAATATCAGCGCCTTTTCCTGTAGAGGTCAATACAGGTAATAATGCGATAATGGTGACTGCTGTTGTCATAATGGCCGGACGGACGCGCTTCTGCCCTGCTTCTAGAACAGCAGCCCGTACAGCAGGGACTGTTTTGGGTTGTTTTTCTTCAAAAACCTGATGGATATAGGTCCCCATCAATACGCCATCGTCCGTAGCGATACCAAACAACGCAATAAAACCAACCCATACTGCTACACTCAAATTGATGGTGTGCATTTGAAATAAATCGCGCATATTTATACCGGCAAAGGCAACAAAGACCCCTGAGAAATGAATAGCAGAGGCAATTACTGTTCTAAATTGAAAATACAGGAGCATAAAAACAATTAGTAAACTTAACGGAATAACAATAGATAGGCGTTTTGTAGCACGTACTTGATTTTCATAACTTCCTGAAAATTTATAACTTACTCCTTTGGGGACTTTTAACGCCCCTGAAGCTATGCTTTTTTGGATATAGGAAGCCGCATCGTTTACCACCGTCACTTCTGAGTAGCCTTCTTTTTTATCAAAAAGGACATAGCCGGTCAAGAAGGTATCCTCGCTTTTAATAACTTGTGGCCCTCTAAGGTACTCTATTGTGGCCAATGCCCCCAATGGTATTTGTGCTCCTGATGGTGTAGGTACACGTATTTTTTCTAGCTTCTCAGGTGTATCACGCAGCTCACGAGGATAACGTACCCTTACCGGAAAACGTTCCCTGCCTTCCACCGTTGTGGTTATTTGCATCCCTCCAATGGCTGTTTCTATCACTCTTTGAACGTCTTCAACATGCAATCCGTACCGGGAAATTGCATCTCTGTCTATATCCAGTTGCAGATACGGTTTTCCTACTACACGATCGGCAAAAGTAGCTTCTGTTTTTACAGAAGGAACTTCTTTTAACAACTGCTCTAACTTGAATCCAAAATCTTGAATAGTCTCTAAGTCAGGGCCATACACTTTAATCCCCATAGGGGCACGCATACCTGTTTGTAACATTACCAAGCGGGTTTCTATAGGCTGCAACTTTGGTGCAGAGGTAACTCCGGGCAAACGGGTCGCCTTAACAATCTCATTCCAAATATCATCGGGACTTTTAATATGTGAACGCCAATTCCTGAAATATTTTCCGTTCTTATCAAGAATTAAATCTTTCTCCGTTGCCCTATATAGAATTGCTTCTTTATTGGTGAGTGTATCTCCAGACTTTAGAATAAACCGTCCTTTTCTATCTGTTTTGAACATCCCTTTTTTCCCCGAGCCCAAAGTAAGGTATTCAGGTTTGTAATTAATTATATTTTCATACATGGAGATAGGTGCCGGATCGAGTGCGCTTTCTACTCGTCCTAACTTCCCTACGGCCAGTGCTACCTCAGGAATGTTGGCCAACGCCATATCTAATTGTTGTAATATCCGCTTGTTTTCTTCTATCCCTGCATGCGGCATAGAAGTAGGCATTAACAAAAAGCTTCCTTCGTTTAATGAAGGCATAAATTCTTTTCCTACTCCGGGGAATGTCTTTGATATGGATTGCCAAAATGATGTGTTTTTAATATTAATCCCTATTTTATCAAAACCTGAAACGGCAAACCCTAACATTCTTGGAGCTCCTTGCCATATCATAATTCCTAACAGAATAGTCATTAATGGAATCAGCAGAAATTTACCTTTGTTTTTCAGGCACCATTTCAAGATAGGCTCGTAGAAGTATATAATTGCATAAAGAACCCCTAATGTGCTCCCTACCATGAAAACCACAAAAACATAATTGACCAGCATGTTATTTTCATCTCCCAGTGGCAACCAGCCTTTAGTCAAGAAAAAAACCGTAGTTAGCAAAACAATTCCCAATGTGATTTCATTAGAATGTTTCCCAAAATATGCGGGGAGTTTATGTTGAAAAACGTTTTTAGCTCCAATAACTGTTAATGCCAATGGAAGCCACATAGAAAACACCAGTGATAGTACAATTCCGGAAACCATTAATGAAAAGTTCCATATCCTTGCTATACGTCTTTTTCTTAAATCCAAAGAAAATATCATATATGAGAGCGTTGGCAATACAACAATCCCTAAAATAAAAGAAGCGGTAAGGGCAAAAGTTTTAGTGAAAGCCAATGGTTTAAACAATTTTCCTTCAGCATTCTCCATAAAGAATACAGGGAGGAAACTCACCACTGTTGTTGCCAATCCAATAATCACTGCTGGTGCTACTTCTACAGTAGCCTTATAAATAATTGTTTGTAATTTTTCTTTCCCAGCTCCTTTATTCGGTTCTTTTTCCAAATGACGAATGGTATTCTCCGTAAAAACAATCCCCACATCTACCATTACACCAATAGCAATGGCAATACCAGAGAGTGCCACTACATTGGCATCTACCCCTGTATAACGCATAATGATAAATGCCATGAGTACCGCTATGGGGAGCAAACTTGATATGAGTACGGAAGCCCTGAGGTTAAAAACCAGTACAATAATTACAATAATACTTATCAAGATTTCTTCGGAAAGGGCTTCTTCCAGAGTTGCGATGGTTTCATTGATGAGTTGTGTCCGATCATAAAAAGGAACAATAGTTAATTTGCTTTTTGTGCCATCTGCCAATATTTTCTCAGGCATCCCCGGAGCAATCGCTTTGATCTTTTTCTTTACGTTGGTAATCACTTCCAATGGGTTGGCCCCATAACGTGCTACAACAACTCCTCCTGCCACCTCAGCCCCTTCTTTATCTAGTATCCCTCTTCTTGATGCCGGGCCTACGGTAACCACTCCGATATCTTTAATAAGTATGGGTTTGTTATCTTGAACAGTTACCACCGTTTTTTCAATATCTTCTGTTGATTTGATATAGCCCAAACCTCTTACCAAATATTCGGCTTTATTAATTTCAATAGTCTTTGCCCCGGTATCCCGATTGGTATTTTTTACAGCTTTCAGGACTTTGTCAATACCTATGTTAAAGGCTTGTAATGCATCCGGATTGACATCAATTTGGTATTCTCTCACGAAACCTCCTATAGAAGCCACTTCAGCAACGTCATCTGTGGCTGCCAGACCATATTTCACATAAAAATCCTGAATGCTACGGAGTTCCTGCAAATCCCAACCTCCGGTAACATTTCCCAAGGAGTCTCGCCCTTCCAATGTGTACCAATATACTTGCCCTAATGCAGTTGCATCTGGCCCCAATGAAGGTTGTACACCATCAGGAAGCAGATTTGCCGGAAGTGCATTCAACTTTTCTAATAATCGGGAGCGCGACCAGTAAAACTCGACTTCTTCATTGAAGATAACATAAATGCTAGAGAATCCAAACATGGAAGAACTCCGAATGGATTTTACTCCCGGAACCCCTAATAATGCCGAAGTTAGTGGATACGTTATCTGATCCTCAATATCCTGAGGAGAACGGCCTTCCCAACGCGTAAAAACAATTTGTTGGTTTTCACCAATATCAGGAATGGCATCGACAGGAACAGGGTCTTTAGGAAGAAAACCGGTATCCCAATTAAAAGGAGACGTTATCAATCCCCAGCCCATAAATATTAAGAGCAATAGAATGGTAATTAACCTGTTTTCTAAAAAATATCGGATGATTTTGTTTAACATAGCTTCTTAAATGGTTTAATGCTTATCGACAAACATAGATTTCTCTCCCGATAGACATCGGGGTCAAAATGACAAAAGCACATACTTTTTTAAGCATGTTGCTCTAAAAACAATAACATTAAAATCAAATAAGAAAAACTTCGTCCAGCAAATGGACATCTCTCACCAGAAGTGGCGGTGAGTACTCTTTAAACGGGATAATATACTGGTCTAAACTTTCAAAAAGATTGACATAACTATACACAAATACTTCTAAAAACATTTTTTGGAAAGTTACATCATGAGAGATTTTGTCTAGCGTATCTTGCCCTTTCACGTGGGTTACTTCATCTTTACAGCACGATTTTTTGGTAACCTCACAAGCCTCAATAGGAGAAAGGTCTTTCTCCATACCACATTTATGTGCTTCTGAGAATACTGCCTTATCTACTAAATACGTACCACAATAATGGCTGCTTACAGTAAAGGAAACCGTAGAAATAAGCACCAAAAGTGCCATTGAAAATGCCGCTATTTTATGAAATAACTGCTTCATGCTAAAACAAAAGTAGTAAATATTTACAATATTGATTGTTTTTATGGTTTCATTAACAATCAGTTAGCTTAATAGGACATCCTGCTTCATTTAGTGTTCTTTTTTAAATACTTTTGTTAAAAAGAAAAACAAGCTATGAGTTTTGAAACACTAAAACAAAAAGTTTCTGAGTTATTAAACAACTCTCAAACTCCCGTTAATGAGCGGTTAACTGCCATTTGCGAATTGTTACGGTCTTCTGTTCCGTATTATAATTGGGTAGGTTTTTATTTTAAAAATGGGGATAAGGATGAATTAAAGCTCAGGGCTTTCGCTGGTGAGCCAACAGACCATACTATCATTCCTTTTGGAAAAGGAATTTGCGGGCAGGTAGCCATTTCCAATCAAAATTTTGTGGTTCCGGATGTAAAAGGGCAGGATAATTATATTGCCTGTAGTATTGATGTTAAATCGGAAATCGTTATTCCATTATTTGTCAATGGTGAAAATATTGGGCAAATTGACATCGACTCCCACACTTTAAACCCTTTTACGAAAGCAGATGAACAGTTTCTGGAATTTGTAAATGAAAAAGTAGCGGGTATTTTATAATTTTTGTAGTGATTTATTCTATATAGCTCTCTGATATTGAAGCAAAAAAACTATTTTTGCAACCGATCACAATACCGTAATAATGACAGATTTAAAATTGGCAACATCTGCCTTAATTTCCGTCTTCAATAAAGATGGACTGGCTCCTATCGTTCAAAAATTAGATGCGCTTGGAATTACTTTATATTCAACTGGAGGGACTGAAAAGTTTATCCGTGAATTGGGCATTGATGTCGTTCCAGTGGAAGACGTTACCAGTTATCCATCTATCTTGGGAGGAAGGGTAAAAACATTGCACCCAAAAGTATTCGGAGGCATCCTTAACCGACAGGATAACCATACGGATGTTGCTGAGCTGGAGCAATACCAAATCCCTCAAATTGATATTGTGATTGTGGATTTATATCCGTTTGAAAAAACAGTGGCGGGTGGTGCTTCAGAACAAGATATTATTGAAAAAATAGATATTGGCGGTATTTCCCTCATTAGGGCTGCTGCTAAAAATTTTAAGGATGTTATGTGTGTGGCTTCCGTAGAAGATTATGCTGAATTTTTGAAATTGATAGCTGATGGAAGTGGCACAACCTCTTTAGCGGACAGAAAGCGTTTTGCTGCAAAGGCCTTTAATGTATCATCACATTATGACACCGCTATTTTTAATTATTTTAATGAAGAAGAATTAGTTTACAAAGCCAGTATTACAAAAGGAAAAGTCCTTCGGTATGGAGAAAACCCACACCAAAGAGGGTTCTTTTTTGGGGATTTTGAAGCTCTATTTGACAAGCTCCATGGAAAAGAATTGTCATATAACAATTTGTTAGATGTAGATGCAGCCGTTAACTTAATGGCAGAATTCCGAGAGGCTCCGCCCACTTTTGCTATCTTAAAACATAACAATGCCTGTGGAATAGCGACCCGAAATACGATTAAACAAGCTTATCTTGATGCACTAGCTGGAGACTCAGTATCTGCTTTTGGTGGAATTTTGATTTCGAATACACCTATTGATGCTCAGACAGCTGAGGAAATACACAAACTCTTCTGCGAAGTAGTGATAGCCCCTTCTTTTTCAGAAGAAGCTATAGAAATCCTTAAAGGAAAAAAGAACCGGATTATCATGGTTCAAAAAGTGCTTGAGCTTCCAACACAACTAGTCCGCACTTCACTCAATGGCATATTAGTTCAAGATAAAGACTTGATTACCGATGCTAAGGAAAACTTAACCTACCCTACAACAACCAAGCCTTCTGAAACTCAAATAGCTGATTTATTATTTGCCTCCAAAATATGTAAACACACAAAATCAAACACTATTGTATTGGCAAAAGACAATACACTTATTGCTAGTGGAACGGGTCAGACAAGCAGAGTAGATGCTTTGAAGCAAGCCATTGAAAAAGCGACGTCTTTTGGTTTTGATTTGAAGGGAGCTGTAATGGCAAGTGACGCATTTTTTCCATTTCCCGATTGTGTAGAAATTGCACATAAAGCAGGTATTACAGCAGTCATTCAACCCGGAGGATCTATCAAAGATCAGCTAAGCATTGATTATTGCAATGAAAATAATATGGCGATGGTCTTTACAAGCATCCGTCATTTTAAACATTAATTTAGTACCTTTGAAAACCATCATTTTTTAAAAACAGGATAACACTAATAAACAAAGAGTTACATGGGATTTTTTGACTTCTTAACTGAAGAAATAGCTATCGATTTAGGAACTGCAAATACACTTATCATCCATAATGATAAAGTCGTAGTTGACAGCCCTTCTATAGTTGCCAGAGACCGTGCCAGCGGAAAAATTATTGCCGTAGGCCGTGAAGCTAATATGATGCAAGGAAAAACTCATGAGAATATAAAAACTATCCGACCATTAAAAGATGGTGTTATCGCAGATTTTGATGCATCTGAAAAGATGATCAATATGTTTATTAGAAACATTCCTGCCCTAAAGAAAAAATGGTTTACACCCTCTCTGAGAATGGTTATCTGTATTCCTTCCGGAATTACAGAAGTAGAAATGCGTGCGGTAAAGGAATCTGCAGAGCGTGTAAATGCGAAAGAAGTGTACCTCATCCATGAGCCTATGGCGGCAGCTATTGGTATCGGATTGGATATTATGCAGCCCAAAGGAAATATGATTATTGATATTGGGGGAGGAACTACAGAGATTGCAGTTATTGCCCTTGGCGGAATTGTTTGTGACAAATCTGTTAAAATTGCAGGAGATGTTTTCACGAATGATATTATTTATTACATGCGTACACAGCACAACTTGTATATCGGTGAAACTACTGCAGAAAATATTAAAATACAAATTGGAGCTGCTACTGAAGATTTAGAAACCCCTCCGGATGAAATGAGCGTTCAGGGAAGGGATTTGTTGACCGGAAAGCCTAAGCAAATTTCCACTACTTGGAGAGAAATAGCCAAAGCATTAGACAAGTCTATTTTAAGGGTAGAAGATGCTGTAATGGAAACCTTGTCACAAACACCTCCCGAGCTTGCTGCTGACATATACAATACAGGGATTTATTTAGCAGGTGGAGGTTCTATGTTAAAAGGGTTGGACAAACGCCTTTCACAAAAAACAGACCTCCCTGTATTCATCGCAGAAGATCCATTAAGAGCAGTTGTTCGGGGAACAGGTATTGCTCTCAAGAATATAGAAAAATATAAAAGTATCCTCATCAAGTAAGACGGTTAGAATGGCATGCTGAACATTATAAGCTTCTTTATAAGAAACAGAAATTTCTTTTTATTTATTTTTTTATTGTCTTTATCGCTTGTATTTACATTCCAATCACACTCATATCATAAAAGTAAATTCATAACCTCAGCCAACTGGTTTACCGGCAGTATATATAATTCTGTAAATAACGTTTATGCGTACTTTGACCTGAAAGAAACCAACCAAACTTTAATCGAGGAAAATAAAAGACTTCGTAGTCTGCTAATAAACAACGATACATTTAGCGACTCCATAAATACACCCAAGGCTTTCTCCCCTCATCTATACAATGTGAAAACTGCCACTGTTATTCACAACAGCTATGCAAAGACTAAGAACTATATTACCATCGATAAAGGAGAAAAAGACAGTATAAAACAAGATATGGGAGTTATAACATCTAAGGGTATTGTTGGAATTGTAGATAATACTTCCAAAAACTATGCTGTAATTCAATCTGTCCTGAATTCATTATCGGAAATCAATGCTCAACTTCAAAACACCAGTCACTTTGGAACACTTAAGTGGAATGGAAAAGACCACACCATAGTACAACTTACGGATATTCCATCTCTAGCCCCTGTTAAAGTAGGTGATACCATTATTACCGGAGGAATGTCCACTATATTTCCAAAAGGAATCCTAATAGGAACGATTCAAGATTTTAATCCTGATATTTCTGAAAATTACTATACAATAAATGTGAAGCTCTTCAATGATATGACCAATATAAGTTATGTATATATCATTGAGAATAAACATACTGATGAGATCAAAAAATTAGAGGCATATAGTAATGAGGAATGAAACCACTATAAATATTATTCGTTTTGTAGTCCTTTTGTCTGCTCAGATACTCATATTCAATAACATTAATTTTATGGGATATATCAATCCTTATGTTTATATCCTTTTTATCATTCTATATCCCGTAAAGGATGATAACAGGACACTATTTCTTATTTCTTCTTTTGTAATGGGACTTATCCTTGATTTTTTTGGAAATAGTGGAGGGATCAACGCTACAGCCTGTCTCTGTGTTGCCTATATGAGACCTATAATCATAAATTTCTCTTTTGGCACCATTATAGAACACCAAAATATTAAGATCGCCAATACTCCTTTAGGACAACGCTTGGCATATTTGAGTATCTTAATTTTAACACATCATTTAATTCTCTTCTCATTAGAAATTTTTAGCTTTACGGATATACTTACAATCCTTAAAAAAACGTTATTTTCTAGTGTTTTTACACTTTTTGTTTGTTTGTTGGCGATTCCTTTCTTTGCAAGAAAACGATCATGAAAAAACTATTGTTGTCATCTATTATAATTATCATTGCTACTATTTATATAAGCAGGCTTTCTTATTTGCAGCTTATCAATCCCCCCGTAGGAAATATTTTAGAGGATACTGCCATTAAATCAATATATGATTACCCTGAAAGAGGTTATATATATGACCGAAACGGAGCTTTAATGGTTGCCAATCAACCTGCATACGATGTAATGGTAATCCCGAAAGATGTAAAAACACTTGACACGCTTGAGTTTTGTACATTATTAAATATTTCTAAAGAAGTGTTCATTAAACAGCTTTCCAAAGCAAAATCATATTCTCCCCGACTACCTTCTGTATTTGTGCCTCAATTATCAAAAGAAGAATATGCCATACTTCAAGAGAAGATGCGCAAATATGAAGGGTTTTATATTCAAAAACGGTCACTTCGCTATTACAATACAAATATTGCCGCCAATATCTTAGGATATATTAGTGAAGTAAATGACAGGGATCTCAAAAACAACTCTTACTATCAATCAGGAGAATTGATAGGGCGACAAGGTGTAGAAAAACAATATGAAGATGTTTTAAGGGGGCGTAAAGGTGTAAAATTCATTCAAAAAGATCGATTCAACAGGGATATTGGGCCTTTTAAAGAAGGTATGTATGACACATTACCTGTACGCGGTAAAGATATAACCTTAACTATTGATGCCAATTTACAAGCTTATGGTGAGAAGTTAATGGAAAATAAACGAGGAGGTATTGTTGCACTGGATCCAAAATCAGGAGAGATTTTAGCATTGATTTCTGCCCCTACATATGATCCTGCATTGTTAGTAGGCCGAAAGCGCTCTAAAAATTACACAAAGCTTTATTATGATTCCATCGCAAAACCTCTTTACGATCGAGGGCTTTTAGCATTATACCCCCCCGGATCTCCTTTTAAAACACTAAATGCCCTAATTGCCTTAGAAGAAGGTGTGGTTACTACAGAAACTTCTTTTACCTGTTATGGTGGGTTCCGGTATGGAAAAAATGCTTTTATGCGATGCCATTGTAATGATGGGTATCGTGCACAAAGCAATATGAACAGGGGTATCTACAAATCGTGCAACACTTATTTTGGAAATGCTTATAGAAGAGTCATTGAAAAATACCCTTCTTCCCAAGAAGGTATGAAAGTATGGGAGAAGCATGTAAAAAGCTTTGGCCTCGGAGATTATCTTGGTTATGACCTTCCAGTGGGAAAATCCGGAAAAGTTCCCGGACCCCGACTATATAATGATGTCTATGGTGAAAATCATTGGTTTGCAACCAATACCATGTCCAATGCCATAGGACAAGGTGAAGTACTCACCACACCTATCCAATTAGCAAATATTACAGCAGCTATCGCTAATAGAGGGTTCTATTATACGCCACATATCATTAAAAAAATTGATGACAATCCCATTAATAATGCTAGTTATACTATTCCTAAAAGAACAACTATTAAGAAAGCGCATTTTGAACCTGTTGTGCAAGGCATGTATGATGTATATAAAAAAGGGACTGCAAAAGGATTACAGGTAAAAGGTATAAACATAGCAGGCAAGACCGGAACTGCAGAGAATTTTACTAAAATAGACGGCAAAAGAGTTCAGCTGACCGATCACTCTATTTTTGTTGCTTTTGCACCAGTAGAAGACCCAAAGATTGCTATTGCTGTATTTGTTGAGAACGGTTACTGGGGAGCAAGGTATGCAGGGCCCATTGCTTCATTAATGATTGAAAAACATATCAAAGGGGCTATTTCCCGAACTGACTTAGAGTGGTTAATGCTAACAAAAAGCCTTGAAGAAGAATATGCCAAACCATATAGTGGAAAACCCTTCAAAATAAATGAATAAGCTCATTCCAAGAATAGATTGGCTTACCGTACTCCTTTATTTTTTACTTGTATTTATAGGGTGGTTAAACATTTATGCAGCCACCATAAGTGATGAGAGTACCGGGATCTTTAATATGAGCCAACCATATGGGAAACAGTTGTTGTTTATAATTCTAAGTAGTATTTTAATTGTTTTAATCTTAGCGTTAGAAGTAAAGTTTTATGAACGCTTTTCTAATATTTTTTATTTACTGGGTATTATTTCTTTATTAGGGCTTTTTCTTTTTGGAAAAAATGTGAATGGAGCTACATCATGGTATGCTATTGGAGGAATCACTATTCAACCAGCTGAATTTGTAAAAACTACGACAGCACTCCTCATTGCAAAACATCTTAGCAATATTCAAACAAATTTAAACAAGTTTAAAGATCAATTTGCTTCATTTTTAATTATCGCATTACCGGCGCTGCTTATTGCGCTTCAACCTGACCCTGGCAGCGCCTTAGTATTTACCGCTTTTCTATTTCCATTACATAGGGAAGGACTTTCTCCTTTATATATCCTGATAGGATTTATTTTTATAGTCCTTTTTGTAGCTACACTAATTTTTGGACCGGCACTTGTATCCTTTAGTGCTGCAATAATTCTTTTTATCTTCTATTCATTTAGGAAGCGAGCAGAAAAAAAAGTGCCAGTGTTTCCATTGTTCATTGCATTGATCGTCGCTATAGGATTTTCCTTTTCTGTACAATTTATTTATGACAATGTTTTTGAACAACGACATAGGGATCGATTTTCTTTATGGCTAAGACTAGAAAAAGACCCTGAAAAATTAGATCAAATACGAAAGACTATTGGTTATAATACTTATCAATCAGAAACCACCATAGGCTCCGGAGGGTTCACGGGAAAAGGATATTTGGAAGGTACCCGTACAAAAGGACATTTTGTCCCTGAGCAGCATACAGATTATATATTTAGCACCGTTGGTGAAGAATGGGGATTTATTGGAAGTATTGTAGTTATCATTTTATTTACTGTGTTATTATTACGGCTCATTTTCTTAGCTGAGAGACAAAAAACATCCTTTGGTAGAGTTTTTGGTTATAGTATTACCGCAATTCTATTTGTCCATTTTACTGTAAATATCGGTATGGTCATAGGCCTATTGCCAACTATCGGGATTCCATTGCCATTTTTTAGCTACGGAGGGTCTGCCCTCTGGGGTTTTACAATTCTTCTTTTTATCTTTCTAAAGGTAGATGCCAATAGGCTCAACGAATGGAAATAATTAGCTTTTTACATCTAAAGTATCCCTAAGCGCATTGCCCATAAACATAAAAGCCATTACCAGTGTCATAATCGCTAATCCGGGGATAATTGCTAAATATGGTTTGCCTAATATTATATAATTATAATGATCTTTTATCATAGCTCCCCAACTTGGCATAGGTGGTTGTGCTCCTATCCCAAGAAAACTCAAGCCACTTTCGATAAGAATTGCCGCAGCAAAATTTGCTGCTGAAATTACAATTACAGGTGCCATAATATTAGGAAGTATATGATTGAAAATAATACGCGTGTCTTTAAATCCTAATGCTTTTGCTGCAGTAACATATTGCATTTCTTTCGCGCTTATTACCTGCCCCCGGACCACACGGGCTACTTCTACCCACATTGTGAGTCCAACTGCAATAAATACTTGCCAAAAACCTTTTCCTAAAGCCAGTGTTATTGCAATAACCAATAAAAGTGTAGGGATAGACCATGCAATATTGATTAACCACATAATCAAAGCGTCTATTTTTCCTCCATAATATCCTCCAAGAGCTCCCAAGAACAATCCAACTAGTAACGAAATCAGTACAGCAACAAAACCAATAGAAAAAGAAATTCGGGTACCTATCAACATCCTGCTAAGCATATCCCTACCGTATTTATCCGTTCCTAAAAAAAACTTTTTATTCTTTATATAGGTTAATGCTATTGCCTCTTTAGGTATGTTTTTTGAAAAACTTCCCAAAGGAATTTCTTTTTCAAGTCCTCTGCCGGATGGGGCATATTCTGTATAGTATAATGTATTTTCTACTATTCTATAGTCACTTATTGGAATCTCTGTGTTATTATTCTTTGTTCCAAAAAATATTTTATCAATAACGGGTTGCTTTTCATTAGTTTGTGATGGTATTGTGAGCATCTTTACTTCAAATCCGGGTTTCTTGGAATGAATAGATATATGCATTTGATTGGCATTTTTAGAATTGTCCGGAGCCAATGTGTATGCAAAAATTGCAATAAAACCATAAAAAAGGATTATCGCTAAACTAAGAACGCCCCAAAAGTTTTTCTTAAACTTTTGGGGCGTTAGTTGTGTTAATGAGTTTGAGAACTCCATGTAATCATTAGCCTTTAATTCCAGCTACTTTTCCTCGTTTTATATTACTCAATTTAAGATCTTCCAATACATTTAATGCTTCTTCAATATATACATCTTTGGACATGTTCTCTTGCCATCGCATTCTTTTCTTTTTTAAAACAGTGTCTTTTAAAAACAGTTCTTTTTCGTAAGGTAATGAATTAAATGTTAAATCTGTTTTATAATCTGCTATTTTCTTAAAATAAGCAGCTCTCTCATCATCTGCTTCTAATTGTTTTTTGTATGCATCATAACTTAACGGATATTCTTTATCATCTTGCTGTTTCTTTATCCATTTTGCATTTTCATCAATCAATCCTATTTGTGGGTTATTGGCCATTCGTTCCTTGCTCTTTTTAATCGTTTCTTCATAATCAATATAGCCATCCCAAACTTCATAATAGGCAGGGTCTATTTTATCCCAAGGCAATGGGTTTTCTTGGTCTTTTTCACCAATATCAATATAGCTATAACGATCAGGCACTATCACATCACTCTTTACGCCTTCCAATTGTGTAGAACCGCCATTAATCCTGTAGAATTTTTGAGTAGTAAGCTTTAATGCGCCTACATCTCCATAATCGTTGTTATTTCTTAGAAATTGGTTTAAGTCCACTATGTTTTGGACAGTTCCTTTTCCATACGTTTGTTTACTCCCTAAAACAATAGCTCTTTTATAATCTTGCATGGCTGCAGCTAATATTTCTGAAGCAGAGGCTGAAAGTTCATTTACCAATATTACCAAAGGCCCGTCCCATTGAATGGTTTTATCTTTATCGCTAAGCACTTCTTTTCGTTGTCCGGTACTTTTCACTTGCACAATTGGTCCGTCTTTAATAAACAATCCTGCCATATCTACTACCGTTTTAAGTGATCCGCCTCCATTATCCCTTAAGTCGAGCACCAAACCTTCTATACCTTCTTGTTTTAAGCGTCCTATTTCTTTAGCAACATCCGAAGCGGCATTCCGCTCCTTATAGTCATCAAAATCAATATAAAACTTAGGCAAATTAATAATTCCGAATGTCCTCTCACCTTTCTTTACAATAGACGATTTTG
Source organism: Leptobacterium meishanense (assembly GCF_037645805.1). NCBI lineage: Bacteria > Pseudomonadati > Bacteroidota > Flavobacteriia > Flavobacteriales > Flavobacteriaceae > Leptobacterium > Leptobacterium meishanense. The sequence continues at coordinate 20,261 of NZ_JBBEXE010000010.1, read as the reverse complement.
CATAAGATTCTTCTAATTCAATAATATCTCTTACGATGGGCACTACTTCTATGGTGCCATCTACTCTGCGAATGGTTAACCTAACTTCAGTTCCTTTAGGCCCTTTAATTAATTTTATAGCATCGTCTAACCGCATTCCCACTATATCCACAGGTTCTTCTTCCGCTTGCCCTACTTTTAGTATTTCATCTCCCACATCCAGTTTTTGGTCTCTCCATGCAGGTCCTCCAGAAATAACCTCAGTTATCCGGATATGGTCACTTTTTTTCTGTAACCGAGCTCCGATCCCTTCATATTTACCGGACATGCTTGTATCAAACCTATCTTTATCATCCGGCGCAAAATAGAAGGTGTGTGGGTCAAATTCCTCCACAATAGCATTTAGGTACTGCGAAAACCAATCTTTACGCTCTAAATCGTTTACAAAATCAAAATATTCATTATACGTTTCTAGAATTGATGCCCTCACTTCTTTTTCTATGTCTACTATTGCCTTCTTTTTGTAGTCAGGGTCATCTTTTGCTTTTCGCTCTTCATCTTCTATTTTAGAGGCATAGTTTGAAATAGCTGAAAATTTAAGTTGCTTTCTCCATCGCTCGACCATTTCCTTTTTGGATTTAGCATAAGGAAGTTTTTCATAGTCTACATCAATAGTTTCATCAACAGTATAGTCAAAAGAGCTGTTCAACACTTCTTTATAAAGCTCAACACTTTCTTTAATACGTTTCATGAAACGATCATATGTGAGATTAAAAAAAGTAATGTTGGAATTTTTTATTTGGTCATCCAGATCATATTTATATTTTTCAAACTCTTTGATATCTGATGCCAAAAAGAACCTTTTTAATGGATCAATTGCATCTAAATAATCATAATATACATTCTCAGAAAAATTGTCATTAATGTCCTTGGGGTCAAAGTGGCCACGTTCTAAAACATAAGAGATAAGCTCTACAAGCACCGCATCTTTATCCGGATTATCAAATGTTTTATTTGTGAAACTACAAGAGGCAACTGATATAATCAGTACGCCCATCAGGTAAATTAAGTTCCTTTTCATATTATCAAACTTTTATTTAAGTTACTAAAATACTTAAAAAACCATGCCAGTTTTACACAATGTTACTAATTTTTTGTTAAACATGACTTAAGGATTATTTAACTCCCAAATTGTGTATTTTAGCATTATAAATAAACAAAGTATTCCATATGAGTAAAAAACCACTAATTCTAGTTACAAATGATGACGGTATAGCAGCTCCCGGATTAAGAGCATTAATAGCTGTAATGAATGAAATAGGTGATGTAGTGGTTGTAGCTCCAGATAGCCCACAATCAGCTATGGGACATGCTATCACGATAAACTCCACCCTCTATTGCAGTCCTATTACAATTCATGACGATGATGTTCAAATTGAGTATACTTGCAGTGGTACTGCTGCTGATTGTGTAAAACTTGCTGTGAATGAAATTTTAAACAGAAAACCGGACATCTGTATAAGTGGCATCAACCATGGCTCTAATTCTTCTATCAATGTTATTTATTCCGGAACCATGAGTGCTGCTGTTGAGGCTGGTATAGAGGGTATCCCTGCTATTGGGTTTTCTTTATGTGATTATTCTTGGGAAGCTGACTTTGAAGCTGTTAAGGAATATGTAAAAACAATAACATTGAATGCGCTTAAAAATGGCATGCCAAAGGGGGTTGTGCTCAATGTGAACTTTCCAAAATTGAAAAAAGAAGAAATTAAAGGTGTCAAAATATGCCGGCAAGCCAAAGCTAATTGGGTAGAAGAGTTCGACAAGCGAACAAATCCACAAGGACGTGATTATTATTGGCTAACAGGAAAATTTGTAAATTTAGACAAAGGGGAAGATACTGACGAATGGGCATTGGAAAATGGTTATGTTTCTGTTGTACCGGTTCAGTTTGACCTTACAGCGCATCATGCTATTCAGGATTTAAACACATGGGCACTAAATGATTAAAAGGGAACTTTTTATTGGCTTTGTTACAGGCATTATTGCCAATGCATTAGGGACTCTTTTGTACATTCTTATTTTTTCTGAAAACAAGGTTATTGAAACCATCAAAATAGCCAAAATAAATGGTTATCTGGGAAGTTTGTTTGCACTGGGCGCTATCCTGAACCTTATTGTATTTTTTATATTCTTAAGGTTCAATAAGGACATGCGCGCAAAGGGGGTGTTGATGGCCACTATTCTCTCTGCCTTAGTTTCTTTAGCTTATAAAATCCTATAATCATGAAGTACTACATTATAGCAGGAGAGGCATCCGGAGATCTTCATGGTTCTAATTTAATGAAAGCCTTAAAAAAGCAAGACCCTAAAGCTAAGTTCAGGATATGGGGGGGCGACCTTATGCAAAAGGAAGGTGGAGTGCTCGTTAAGCATTTCAAAGACCTTGCTTTCATGGGCTTCTTAGAGGTTCTTTTAAACCTAAGGACTATCTTAAGGAATATAAAATTCTGTAAAAAAGATATTCTGGCTTTTCAACCTGATGTGCTTATTTTCATAGATTATCCGGGCTTTAACCTGCGCATCGCTAAATGGGCGCATCAATTAGGTTATAATACACATTATTATATTTCTCCACAAGTATGGGCTTGGAAAGAGAACCGGGTAAAAGCAATTAAACGAGACGTTGACAAAATGTATGTAATCTTGCCCTTTGAAAAATCTTTTTATGAAGAAAAACATCATTACAAAGTACACTTTGTAGGCCATCCCCTCATTGATGCCATTAATGGACGCCCTCAAGTAGATGAAGCAGCTTTTAGAGATGTAAATGGACTGGATGCCACAAAACCGATTATAGCTATTCTTCCGGGTAGTAGAAAACAGGAAATCAAGAAAATGCTTGCTGTAATGCTCACTATTGTTGGTGATTATAATGATTATCAATTTGTAATTGCCGGAGCGCCAAGCATTGATTATGCTTTTTACCAACCATTTATTTCAAAGGCTTCAAATGTTCATTTCGTTGCCAATAAAACTTATGATTTATTGAGTATCGCATATGCTGCTATGGTAACAAGTGGTACCGCAACACTTGAGACTGCATTATTTAAGGTACCGGAAGTGGTCTGTTATAAAGGAAATTGGATTTCATATCAAATTGCAAAGAGGGTTATCACCCTTAGTTATATCTCATTAGTAAACCTCATCATGGATAAGGAAGTTGTTACCGAGCTTATACAAAATGACTTCAACCCTAAACGATTACGAAAAGAACTTGATAAACTCCTAGATGATAACCATCGAAAAAAGCTTTTTAGTGATTATCATGAGTTAGAGAAAGAACTGGGTGGTAAAGGTGCCAGTGAAAAAACAGCAAAACTGATCTTTCAAAATATTTAAATGAGAATCTCACAGATTTAAATTTTGCCAAATATCTAAAGAGCTGAAATCTCTAACAAAAAATAGCTAAATTTGTATAAACACAGCCCTAATGAAAACAATTCTTCCTGTTTTTATACTTGCTTTTTTAGTTTTGTCATGTAAATCCACCAAGAAAACTGTTACGGTAAAGCCTAAAACGGAGACTATTTCCACCAAAAAGACCCGTAATACTTTCGCTGCCCCCAAGGCTCCCAAAATTATTGGAACAGCATTATCTTTTAACGGAATCCCCTATTTATATGGAGGCACTACCTCCAAAGGAATGGATTGTTCAGGGCTTATTTATACTTCCTTTAAGGAAAACAATGTTAATATTCAACGAACTTCTTCATTGATGGCTACAGAAGGTAAAAGGATCAAAGTCAAAGAAGTGAAAAAAGGTGATTTATTATTTTTCAACACCAATAAAAACCATAATAATATCAATCATGTAGGGCTTGTTGTCTCTGCTAACGGGAATGACATAAAATTTATTCATGCCACTACTTCTAGAGGGGTCTTGGTGTCTTCCTTAAATGAAGGGTATTGGAGCAGTGCTTTTGTAGAGGCGCGAAGGGTTTTATAATTTATATGTTTTTTCAGTAGTTTTGTATATGAAATTACTGAATTTTGTAATCATAAAGCTTACTTTTTTTCTTGTTATAGGAATATTGTTTGGTCTTTATATGCCTATCTCATGGGAAAGCATTCTTATTTCATTTATCTTTTCCTTAGTTCTTTTAGCCATTCTTTTTATTTATGCGGATAAGAAATTAAAACAAGGGTATTTATTTGGAATTATTGCTTTTTTGACAACGTTTCAAGTAGGTGTACTTACCATTACATTTCATCAGCAAAAAAACCACCAAAACCATTACACAAAAAAATTAAATACTAATAATCCTTACTATGCTCAACTTAGTATAAAAAAAGTATTAAAGGACAATGACTTTTATGAACGTTATGAAGCATATATTCAAAAAATCGACAAACAAAATGCTTCAGGAACACTTTTAGTGAATATCAAAAAAGATAGTGTTTCGCTTCCTTTAACAGTTGGTGATGTAATCACCTCGTGGGTATTGTTCAGAGAAATAAAGCCTCCTTTAAACCCCTCCTTATTCAATTACAAAGAATATTTAAGAAGAAATCACATCTATCATCAATTATACCTGGATAAAGATGCAATTGTACTAGCTAAAAAAAGTAATAGCTCTATACACCGTATGGCTGCCAACTGGAGAAAAAATATTAATACTGCTCTTATTTTAAATGAATTTAAGAGTAATGAATTATCCATTATTAATGCTCTTTTATTGGGTCAGCGAACCACTATTGATGAGGATATTTATACTAATTATATTAATGCGGGAGCTGTGCATATTTTAGCAGTATCTGGGCTCCATGTGGGGATTGTTTTGTTAGTCCTCAATTTTCTCTTCAATCCACTAGCACGTTTCAAGTATGGAAAAACTGTAAAATTAGTTCTAGTAATTTCCTTGCTATGGCTCTTTGCGCTTGTTGCAGGGTTGTCCCCATCTGTAGTCAGGTCAGTTACTATGTTTTCATTCGTTTCATTGGGAATGCACCATAGAAAACCAACAAATATCTATAATACATTGTTTGTTTCTATGTTCATTCTGTTACTGATCAAGCCCGAGTTTTTATTTGATGTTGGTTTTCAACTAAGCTATGCTGCTGTTCTCTCCATTGTTTGGATACAGCCTCAATTATATCGATTATGGTTACCTAAATATATGATACCTAATTATTTTTGGAAGTTACTTACAGTCACTTTGGCTGCACAAATAGGTGTGCTGCCCATTAGCTTGTTTTACTTTCATCAATTTCCCGGGTTATTTTTTATTTCTAACCTCGTTATCATTCCTTTTATTGGGTTAATCCTCTCAATAGGGGTCATTGTAGTGCTTCTGGCATTGATGAATTTACTCCCTTCATTTCTAGTAACATTCTACTCTTTCTTATTAAATGCAATGAACAGTTTTGTGAAATGGGTTGCACTACAGGAAACCTTTTTATTTAAAAACATCTTTTTTGACAAGAGCTTATTTATTGTCTCTTATATTATGATTATTAGCCTTGTTTTATTGCTTAAAAAACAAAGACCACGTCAAATTGTGTTCTTTTTAACTACTTTTTTATTGTTCCAAAGTGTTCTTATCTATCATAAATACCTTACTGAAACAACCAATGCGTTTATTGTATTCAACAATAGTAAGAATACATTACTGGGGCAAAAAATAAGTGATGAATTAATTGTGTATACGAATGATTGTATTACTAATGTATTTAATGATTATAAAGTGCTAAATGGTATTAAAAACATTAGAAAGGATAAAAACAAAAATATCTATCCAATAGGCAATGATATCTTATTGCAAGTAGATAGTTTCGGAGTTTACAAAATTCCTCATTTAAGACCAAAGTATGTCTTACTTACACAATCTCCTAAGATTAATCTGGAACGCCTTATACATACTATTCAACCAAAAGTTATTATAGCAGATGCTAGCAATTATAAAAACCTTAAAGCACAATGGAAAACTACTTGCCTAAAAGAAAAACTCCCTTTCCATGATACTAGTGAAAAAGGAGTTTTTATAATAAACTTTTAATGCCTTTTATCGTATTCCATGCATTTTCTTAATCAAGATTTTATTAAGCAAGAACATTACAACTCCTGCTGCTATAGGTATTAATGTAAATATTAAGAAAAACGTACTTATTGAATACGCCTCTGTAATGGCATCAATATAACTTCCTGTCCAACCGGCCGTAAGGTTTGCAATGAAATTAGCCAAAAACCATATACCAAACATCAAGCCTACCAGTTTTGGAGGTGACAATTTACTCACATACGATAACCCTACAGGCGAAATGCACAGTTCTCCAAGTGTATGGAATAAATATGCTAAGATAAGCCACAGCATGCTTACTGAAGCTGTTTTAGCTCCTTGCGGAATTTCTGCAGAGCCATATGCCAAAGCTGCAAAACCTATGCCTAACAGTACTAAGCCTATAGCAAATTTTACAGGCCCTGAAGGATTGAGTTTACTTTGCCATATTTTAGAAAATAACGGCGCAAAAGTGATTATATAGAATGAGTTTAATATTCCAAACCAAGAAGCTTGTACCTCAGTGGTTTCGGCTGCAAATTCTCTATTGAGCATCCATATAACAACTACCCATATGATTGCAAAACTAGTGCCTAAAAAAATGTTTGACAGTGAATAATTACTATATGTTTGTTTAAATAACATTGCTAAAACCCATGTAATAATAAGCATAGGAACAACAGTCAATAACGTATTTATAATTTTGAAAATAAAAGCTCCATTGCCTTCTAAAACCCGATCTGTATAATCTTTTGCAAAAACAGTCATAGAACCTCCTGCTTGTTCAAATGCCCACCAGAAAAATATCGTAAATAATGAAAAAACTGAAATTACAATAATCCTATCTATTTTAACTTTAGCAGGAAGTGCTTTATCTTTCTCATCCTTTTCTGCAATGTCTATGAAATTGTCATTTTTATCAGGTTTTAAACCTATTTTTCCAAATATTTTTTGAGCATAATGGAACTGTAACATTCCAAAGAACATAAATATTCCGGCCAAACCAAAGCCATAGCTCCAACCTATCTTTTCACCAATATACCCACAAAGTAAAATTCCTAAAAAGGCTCCGGCATTAATCCCCATATAAAAAATGGTATAGCCCGCATCTTTCTCTTTACCTTGTGTTTTATAGAGTTGTCCTACTATAGAAGAAATATTCGGTTTAAAAAGTCCGTTCCCTACAATTAAGAAAGCTAACCCGGCATAGAAGAAAAAACTGGTTTCAAAAGCCATTGAGGCATGTCCCAGTGTCATAATCAATGCCCCTAATACTACTGCTTTCCTATATCCCAGTAGTTTGTCAGCAATAAGCCCTCCTATAATTGGGGTCAAATAGACCAAACCGGTATATATACCATATAATTTTAATGCGTCTTCGCGTTCCCATCCCCATCCGGGATTGTCCCCAAATAATGCTGAGGTTAAAAATAAAACTAACAAGGCGCGCATTCCGTAATAAGAGAAACGCTCCCACATTTCCGTAAAAAAGAGAACGAATAGCCCTGAGGGATGCCCTAATACGGTTCTTTGGTTAATTTCTGATCCACCATATTTATATTCCATATGTCAAAGTGTTGGTTATTATTTTTTTATAAATTTTCCTTGATGAAGTTGGTCATTTTGGTATACAACTGTAAACGGGTATAACCACCAAAGATCCCATGATTCTTATCCGGATAAATAGCCCATTCAAACTGCTTATTTGCTTGTACCAATGCTTCAATCATCCGCATGGTATTTTGTACATGCACATTATCATCTGCCGAACCATGTATCAACAAATACGAACCTTTCAGTTTGTCCACATGGCTAATGGGTGAGTTATCATCATATCCTGATGGGTTCTCTTGTGGTGTTTGCATATACCTTTCTGTATAGATGGTATCATAAAAACGCCAACTCGTTACCGGTGCTACAGCTATGGCCATTTTAAACACATCATTTCCTTTAAGAATGGCATTACTGCTCATAAAGCCTCCATAGCTCCATCCCCAAATACCTACACGGTTTTCATCTATAAAGGATTGTTCCCCCAAAACTTTTGCAGCTTCAATTTGGTCTTCTACTTCATATTTTCCTAGCTCCTTATAAGTCAATTTCTTAAAATTAGCTCCTTTATACCCTGTGCCTCGCCCATCAACACATACTACTATATATCCTTGTTGTGCCAATAACATATGCCAGTAATCATTACTTCCATGCCATCTGTTAGAAACCTGTTGAGAACCGGGACCACTATATTGGAACATAAATAACGGATATGATTTTTCAGGATCAAAATCAACCGGTTTCATCATCCACATATTCAATTCATTTCCATGAACATTAATCGTGGTGAATTCTTTTTTAGGAAGGTTGTATGCTATTAACTTTTCCTCAAGCTTATTATTATTAACTATTTCTTTAAGTTCCTTCCCGTCTTTAGATCTATGCAATGTATATCGATAAGGGCTATATGCACTCGAGTGCGTATTTATAAAATAAGTATAATCGCTACTAAACTTGGCACTGTTATTTCCTGTTTGAGGGGTTAATAATTTTTTTCCTTTTCCATTAATTCCTATGGAATATACCGCTCTATTAATAGATCCTTCCTCTGTGGATTGATAATATATTCTGGCCGTATTGGGGCTAAATCCATAGAAATTAGTAACCTCCCACTCACCTGAGGTAATTTGACGAATTAATTTTCCATTGCGGTCATATAGATAAATATGATTATACCCATTTTGTTCACTAGTCCATAAAAAACTGTTGTCATTCAAGAATTTTAAATTATCTGTAACATCTATATAAGCATCATCTTGTTCGCTTAATATTGTTTTTGTTGTTTTTGAGTTAACATCATATGACATGATGTCTAACTTATTTTGATGTCGGTTCATCACTTGTATACTTAACACTTCTGGATCATTGGTCCATTTCATTCTAGGTATGTAATATGCATCTTTTAATGAGACTTCTTCAGCTTTCCCTGTAGTCAAGTCATATACAAATAAGTTAACTTCCGAATTCTCCTCTCCTGCCTTAGGATATTTGAATACCTGCTGCGTAGGATACAGCGCTTCACCATAAACATCCATAGAAAACTCAGGCACCTCACGTTCATCAAAACGAATGTATGCTATGTGAGTCCCTGTTTCGTTCCAGTCAAAAGCCCTCACAAAGCTAAACTCTTCTTCATATACCCAATCCGTAACACCATTTATGATTTTATTTTTTTTACCATCTGTTGTTATTTGTTTCGTCTCCCCGGAAGTTAAGTCTTTAACGTAGATATTATTTTCATAAACAAATGCTACTTTACCAGCATCAGGAGAAAAAGTAGGTTCTTGAATTTTATTCTCTGAAACACTGCTCAGTGTTTTTGCTTTAATATCGTACACATAATATCTTCCCAACGTAGAACGCCTATATATTGAAGTAATATCTGTTGCCAACAGCAACTTAGACTCATCATTACTAAATTCATAAGAAGAGAAATTATCTAAAGCATCTAGGTTATTACTAGAGACTAACGTTTTTACTTTTTCCAACGTTTCATAGTCATAAACATCAACGGTAGTTGCTTTGGTTCGTCTATCAACGTTTAAAACAGCATATTGTTTTCCATTATTTAAAGAGCGAAGCACATCCATACTTTCCGTCCGAAAAGCCCCTCCCCATATTTCTTCTAGTGTAATTTGTTGATTTTGAGCAATTAAAGAAGTTGAAAAACTTAAAGACAAAAAGAATACAACAATATTTTTTTTCATAGTTTTTAAAGATTGAGCAAAAAACCATCAAGTTTACTAATAATTTAACAAAAAAATAAACTTTTTTCGTTAAACATTAGGAGTTCCTATTGGTTCTTTGGAACAATACTTTGCTAATCCCCTTAATTACTATCTTTGTCTTCATATAAAGCCAATTATAGTATGGGGCAAAAAATTGAAGGGTTTTCTAAATTATCAAAAGAAAAAAAGATACTCTGGCTTGCTGAGAATTATTTCACAAACATCCAGGAAGGTATTGCAGTTTTAAAACAATATTGGAATACTGATGAGGGGCTTCAAAAATTACATGATGAGTTTATAGAAAATACGCTTACCAACTACTATCTTCCTTTTGGAATAGCCCCTAATTTTAATATCAATGGCCGCACATATGTTATCCCTATGGCTATAGAAGAAAGCTCTGTAATTGCTGCAGCAGGAAAAGCAGCTAAATTTTGGGAAAAACGCGGAGGGTTCAGAGCAGAAGTGCTATCAACTGAGAAAATAGGCCAAGTACATTTTATTTACAATGGAGAGGTTGATAAATTAACCTCTTTTTTTGAGTCTATAAAACCTAAATTGTTTGCCGCCGTGAAAACCATTACCCAAAATATGGAAAAACGTGGCGGTGGTATCTCAGCGATCAAATTAAGGGATAAAAGAACATTGTTACCTAATTATTACCAGCTTCACTGCACATTTGAAACATTGGACGCCATGGGAGCCAATTTCATAAACAGTTGTCTGGAGCAATTTGCAACTACCCTTACAGAAGAGGCTGAAATACAAGGCTTGTGTAATAATTCCGATAAGCAATTGCAGATAATTATGAGCATTCTTTCTAATTATGTGCCCAATTGTTTGGTAAAAGCAGAAGTCTCATGCCCTATAGAAGAGCTAAATGAAGATGAAGAATTGTCCCCCCATGAATTTGCTGAAAAGTTTATACAAGCAGTTACCATTGCTGAAGTAGAACCGCACAGGGCCGTAACACACAATAAAGGTATCATGAATGGGATCGATGCCGTTGTAGTAGCTACCGGAAATGATTTTAGAGCAGTAGAAGCCTGCACCCATGCTTATGCAGGCAGGAATGGAACTTATGGAAGCTTAACACATGCCACTATAGAAAACGGAACCTTCCGGTTTTGGATTGAAATTCCGTTAGCATTGGGTACTGTGGGTGGTTTAACCAGTCTGCACCCACTAGTGAAATTGGCTTTAGACATTCTGGGAAACCCCGGTGCTAAAGAATTAATGCAGATTGTGGCTGTTGCCGGATTGGCACAAAACTTTGCTGCTATCAGGTCCCTTATTACTACTGGTATCCAAAAAGGGCATATGAAAATGCATTTATTGAATATTCTTAACCAATTGGGTGCCACAGAAGACGAAAAAAAATATTTTGTCAACTATTTCAAAGATAAAACAGCTACCCATGCTGCAGTAGTTTCAGCTTTTAACAATCATAGAGCAAAAACATAATGCATAAAACATTCTATAGCAATGGTAAACTGTTACTTACCGGAGAGTATGTCGTACTAGACGGGGCATTAAGTTTGGCAATGCCTACTTCTTACGGACAGTCATTAACTATTGAGCCTAAAAATAACCGTTTTCTTTACTGGGAAAGCATTGATGAGCAAGGAAAAAGATGGTTTGAAGCAACTATTGATTTAGATGAATTAAAGTTGAATATATTTAATAAAGTGCAAACATTTCAAAATAAAAAAAACAATGCCCTAGCCAAAGCAATTACTAAAACCTCTGACGTTGAAATAGCGATTACACTTCTGAAAATACTCATAGAGGCACAAAAATTAAATTCGATATTTTTAAGCGGCCCGGAAGGATATGAGATAACCACAAAACTTACTTTTAATAAAGATTGGGGGCTCGGCTCTTCTTCTACACTTATAAATAATATAGCGCAATGGGCCACTATTGACCCATATAAACTTTTACAGCATACCTTTTCGGGCAGTGGCTATGATATTGCTTGTGCAAAACATAATACGCCCATCACATATCAACTTGTCAATAAAAATCCCATTGTAAAAGAAGTCCGTTTTGACCCTCTATATAAAGACCGGCTGTTTTTTGTTTACCTCAATAAAAAACAAAACAGCAGGGATGGAATTGCGCTGTATAAAAATTTGAGAGGGTCAAAATTACCATATATAAAAGCTGTTTCAAAAATTACCGAAAAACTCCTTGTTGCAAAAACGCTAAATGATTTTGAGTCGCTTATTGAACAGCACGAGCAGGTTATTTCAAAAATGTTGGGGTTTCCGACAATTAAGAAATCCCTATTCCCTGATTATAATTATGGTACAATTAAAAGTTTAGGTGCCTGGGGCGGTGACTTTATCTTAGCAACAGGTAATAAAAATACCTTGGATTATTTCTATAATAAGGGGTTTAAAACTATTGTTCCTTATCATAAAATGTTTTTGTAATCTATAAAAAAAGAGTGTCCGTCGGACACTCTTTCAATATTTTCATTTTTATCCGATATCTTAATAGAAATCTGACCTGTTATCTTCTATTTCAGCAACTTCTCTTAATGCATTAAATACCGAACTACTGACACTGTTTCTGTTTGAAGTCTTTTTCGTAATAGCATAGGTAATATAATTGTCTAACGCTATAGCAGATGATTTTTTTGTTACCTGAACCATATATATCCCATTTTCACCTTCAATCAATCCGGAAGTAGCACTCTCTTGTAGGCCGAAAGCAACACCTACAACTTTTGGCTCTCTACCTGCCCCAACAATTGTTGGTGTTTTCATGTTTAATGCTGATGCTGTATTAATTTGAACATTGTTTGCCTGTGAGAACGCTTCTAAGCTGGCAGCTGTATTGTTTTCCTTAATAATTGCTGCTTTCTTTTGTTTTCTAAGAATAGGTAGTACTCTGGCTGACGCATCTTCCGGGGTCATCACTCCTTCTTCTGTTTTATCTGTAAGCTGTGCCACAATATATCCGTTGCTAATGTTAAAACGTTTCACATCACCCACCTTTGTGTCCTTGGAAAAGGCCCATTGCACTACTGCTCGCTGATTGCCAACACCAGGAAGGTTCTCATCCATCGCTTTTATTTTATTTACAGGGCGTACCGAATAATTATTTTCTTTTGCTACGTCTGTGAAGTTTCCATCAGCAACAGCAATTTCAAATTTCGTCGTTGTAGTAAAAAGTTCATTAATTGTTTTTTCAGAAGGTTCCAATTCTTGTACTACAGTAGCTAACTGAATAACATCTTCTTTATCATCAATTTTTATGACATGGTACCCAAATTCCGTTTCTACAAAACCTACGCTTTCTGCTGGATTTGAAAAAACAAAATCATTAAATTCAGGAACCATTACCCCTTCTTGAAAATACCCTAAATCACCTCCTTGTGGTGCTGAAGGTCCATCTGAATTATCCCTTGCCAGTTCGGCAAATTTATCTTTATTGTTTCTGGCTTCAACTAATAATTCCTTTGCTTTCGCTTCAGCTTCAGCTTTTGTTCTGGTTATATTAGGGTTTGCCCTTGTGGCTCCTTCATAAGCAATAAGGATATGGCTTGCTTTTACAGAGCCATTAGGTCTTCTTGCCAACATTCGTGTCAATTTATAAGCATCTCCATCTTTATATGGGCCATATACCTCACCAATAGCTAGGTTAAAGATACTATCCGCATAAACAATAGAAAGACTTTTCTTTGCCACAAAAGTAGAATCATAACGTACATCTGAATGTTTGTTTACAAAGCTTTCAACATCATTCGTTGTCCTAAACCCAGCAACAGTATCATTTTGCTTAGTAGCTTCATTGTATTCTATGCTGTTCCCAAGCAAAGCAGTTATAGCATCCTTCACAGTCTCTTCATCTTCTAAAGATGGTTTTTCTTCAAAAAATACATATTGAATGTCTCTGGATTTTTCTTCTTTGAATTCTTCTTTATGTGCATTTATGTATGTTTCAATTTCTTTCTTAGAAACAGTTACCGTACTATCGGGGATGGTACTATACGGGATTTGAACATATTTTATATCTACTTTATCATTTTCCAATTTATAGTTTAACTCTCCTTCTTTGATAGTGGCCCCCACGCCAGCCCTTATCAAGTTAAAATACATTTGTTCTTTTGCAAGGTTTATCAAGGCTTCTTCTTGTAGTGTCCATTGTTGATATGCTAGTGGGTTGTTTGCTTTTAAATCAGCAATAAACTCAACAAACTTTCCTTCATCAAACAATCCTGCTTCGTTCTGAAACGTTGGGTCTGAAGCAAAGGAAGGGTTTGCTTTTACTACATTTATAATTTGATCTTTTTCAATGCTCAACCCTAATTCTTCATATTGTTGTCCTAATAATGTTTTTCGTAATTCTTGGTTCCAAACTTGATTTACAACTTGAATAGTGGAAGCTCCTGCGCCATATTGTCTCGAAATGTTTTCTACTTGTTGCACAAACGCATCACGCTGAATACTTTCTCCGTTAACCTCAGCTATAATGGATTTTGTAGAGCTAAAGTTTCCATTCCTGAATAAATCCGAGACCACAAATGCAAACAATGCTAAACCTATTACCAATATCAAGAAAAGCGAACGTTTTCTTATTTTCTCAAGAATTGCCATTTCCTCTTATTTTTATGAAATTACAGGGGGCGAAAATACCACTTTTTTGGAACAATAAAAACCTGTAGGTGTATTAATTACGGCTTTTTTAATCTTCTTCTATAATCTTGAGATGAAGAAGGTCTATCTTAGTATTGCTTACTTCTAAAATTGTGAATTGATGGTTTCCTATCTTAAGCGTTTCACCCTTTTCGGGAATCTCCCCTAAGTGGTTTACAATGAGCCCCCCTAAGGTTTCATAATTTTCACTTTCCGGAAGTTCGAGGCGGTACTCTTCATTTAAATAATCTACTTCCAACCTGGCTGAAAGCTTAAACTCTTTTTCACTAATTACTTCTTCATGGAGTGCTATTGTATCGTGTTCATCTTCTATTTCCCCAAATAGCTCTTCTACTATATCTTCTACTGTCATAATTCCTGAAGTGCCTCCATATTCATCTAGGACAACTGCTATACTTTTTCGCTTTTTTATAAGGATGTTTAGAATATCATTAATAAGCATCGTCTCCGGAACAAATTCTACAGGGAGCAAAATACTTTTTATGGTTTTTGGCTTTTTAAAAAGTTCAAAAGAGTGCACATAACCAATAATATCATCGATAGTGTCCTTATAAACCAATATTTTTGAATAGCCCGTTTCTGTAAATAGTTTTATGAGGTTTTTAGGGGTTTCATGTATCTCTACAGCCATGATTTCTGTTCTTGGGATCATTACCTCTCTAGCTTTTACCTCAGCAAATTCCAGTGCATTCTGAAATATCTGTATTTCAGAATCAACTACTTCCTGATCATCCACAGCTTCCATTTGCTCATTGATATAGTCCCCTAATTCTACTTTTGTGAAAGCCAATTGTATTTGATCCCCTTTCGTTTTAAAAACCACTTTTAAAATGAAATCCGATATCCAAATAACAAAATCTGAAATAAGCGAAAACAAGATATAGAAAAAGTATGCTGGAACAGCAAACAGCTTGATTAAAGTATTGGCATATATCTGAAAAAAAACCTTAGGTAAAAATTCAGCCGTCATTAAAATAAGCAATGTAGATATTAAGGTCTGCCATAAAATCACATAAAACGGTTTTTCAGTAATAGCTATATATTCCGGATACAGCCATTTAACAATCAGTTCCCCCATAAAAAATCCATAAACCACCAACGAGATATTATTCCCCACCAACATCGTGGTAATAAACTTTGAAGGTTTTTGAGTCAGTTTTGTAAGCACCTTTGCCAAAAGGTTCTTCTGCTTCTTCTCAATTTCTATGTGAATTTTATTGGACGAGACATAAGCGATCTCCATTCCGGAGAAAAAGGCTGATAAGGCGAGTGATAATGCAATAATAAGGATCGAAAAATCCATTTATTTCTTTTTATGGCGGGCTTCAAATTTCTTTCGGTAATAACGCCGAAAGAAAAACATAAACACTGAAACTACCGCAAATACTACAAATAAATATGCTCTGTTTCTATCCACATTCCATTGTATAAAAACTTCAATAATGGATATAATGGCCACTACAAGATATACAATTTCAAAAAATTTAAAAAACCTCATGGTTTCATCTATTATTATTATTAATCTTCTATAGAAAATACACCATACGTTTTATGGGCATTTGCCACTTTAAACTCTTTATCAAAATCAATTCCTTCCCCATGCATAATGGTACCTTCCTCAGGGTTCGTAAATACAAATTTCTCTTTTGTGAAGATCCATTCATTAGACTGGTCCCAGTATATTTGAGGGGCTTCCAGTTTTTTACCGTCATGCGTTTCTAAAATAACATTCCCCTGAAGGTCAATCAAATTTGTTGCTGAATAAATAATCCCATAATCTGCCGTTACTACACTCTTTTTCTGTTGCTCATCAAAAAATTCTACGCTTAACCCCTTTGGAAATTCTTGGTATGGAAATTCCTGATTAGAGAAATCAGTGTTCAATGGGCTTGTCAGGATGGCTTTAACCACTCCGGAGTCTGTATATGTTAACTGAAAGTTTTCGGCAACCCCACCGGGAAATCTTTCTGTAACACTCAATTTTTGCACTTCTTTGTAGTTCCCTTGGCATGAAAAAAATACTGTCACAGCAATAACTGTGACAGTAAGGTTGAAATTATTTTTTAAGCTACTTCTCATTACAGGTTAGGAACTGTTACACTTCCACCTACCCAGCAATTAAACTTAATCGTTTTTCCTCCCATAGCAGCACTAAATATATCTTGCTTACTAGGTGCTCGTTGCGAGTAGCTATTCGCCGTTTTATCTGCAATACTTTTTACAGACGGATCTACCCTCCCTGCTTTTCTGGCCATTTCAGCAGCTTTCCAGTAAATGGCACGTTTTTCAAAAGGCGTGGCACCACAATCATTGGCACTGTTTGCATATAACCTCGCTATTAGGAGGTATGCATTTCCATTAGAAGGTTGATATTGTATTGCTTTTTGGGCATAATTTCTAGCAGTAGATTTTTGCCCTCTTTTTTCATATTTATAAGCAATCTTATATAATGTTTTTGCTTTTTTATAATTATCTGTTTCTAATTCTACAGATTCATTGTAATATTTAATTGCTTCTGAACTATTCCCTTTTTTATCATTTAAAATCCCCAGATAATATGCAGAACTCGCAGAAGGCTCTAGTTGATGTAAGGCCTCTACTAATTTTACAAAAAGAGGCGAATCAGTACATTCTTTAGCATCCATTCTCCCTGCTGCTCTCTTAAGCCATATAGCCTCGCCTTTTTTAGCTTCAAAATTCTTCTCGTATAAAGGAATAAGGTTTTCACAATCAGCTAATACTCCTAATTTTCCATCTATACTCCCTGCAATCTTATCATAGGACTCTGAATTGACCTGGGATCTTTCAAGTGCCTTTTTCTCTTTACTCGTTAAAGTCCCAGTTTCTTCCTTCGGCACTAACTTATCGATAGTTTGAGACAGGTCTGCTTTTTCTTCTTCAATCCGTTCTGTTACATTGTCATACGTGTCAAAAACTACTTGTAAATCCTTTTTACCAGCATTGTGAAGGTTTACAAGTGATGAAAAATAAAGGTACAGTGCTTTTGGGTTTTTAAAATTAGCCCTGTCTTCTGTAAATGCTTTATTAAGCAATTCATATATCTCTTCATCTGAACCTATTTTCTCATCATACATTAATAACGCTTTATCAGAAAGGACATCTGCTAACTTAAACTTGCTAGGAAAATACTTGTACCCATCATCATAGAGGCTCAAAAGCATATTTACATTGGTTTCTTTATCTGATCCGGAAGATTTTTTAATCTTATCTTTTAAAATACGCTCTCCGTATATATAAGTTGCAACATGTAAATCCGGACAATCATCTTTTACTTTCTTCCATGGTTCATAAGCAGCATCATAGTTCTTTACTTTTACATGCTCAGCAAAAATAGACAGGTTTGTTGTACATTCAGCATTCTGAGCTTGAACATTTATTCCTGAAAAAATGCTTATCAAACCAAATAAAAATAGTGGGCGCTTCGTTTTCATCTTTTTAAACTTATATGGTTATTGATATTTGTTTTTTATAAACCACTTATCACTTAATGACAAGCCTATTCTTATATTAAAATAATTTTCTTGTATTTTCCCAAAAGAGGTATCTCCCCGTTGGCCTATTTCAAACCCTACATTGAGTTTTGATATCCCTACCGGTAAACCTAGACCAAAAGATATGCCAAAGTCGTCAACAGATGAATTATTTAGGTTTATCCCTGTCTGTTCATAACGAACTCCCAACCGGTAAACAATTCTACTAAAATAATTCGTAAACGAATCATATCGGGGAATATAAAACCCTCCAACAGAAATTCTGCTGGCATCTTCATATCTCAAATTATCTATAGTCACAAAAGGGTTGTCAAATTTACTGTTTTTTTTAAATTCATATTCTCCCCCAACAAACCATTTATTTTTCTTTCCCAATCCAAGCCCAAAAGTAATACTAGAAGGTAAAACCAAATCTGTTTCTTCAAGACCCAATGCATCCAAATCCACTTCAACTTCTTCTACCGGTATCTCTCTTCCATCAATAAATGCAATGGTAGCTATGGTTCTTTCATTTTCTGATGCGATGTTGGTTTCAGGGGCATATAGCAAAGAAGAATATATGGTATATCCTTTTCCTATGTCTTTCTGATAATTGACAGCAAAGTTAAAGTCCATTCCACTTAACGATGACGCATTTGTCTCCCTAGTACCTAATTCTACATTTTCCCTTATTCTTAAGTTGCTGTTTTCTATCTTTCCAAAGTCATAATTTCCCGTAGCACCTATGCTCAAACCTTCTGTTATTGCATACCCTATACTAAAAAATGCCCTGTTCAGGCCACCTTCACCTGTAAATTGATCTAAAACATCCAATTCCTGGCTTTCATCAACACTTATTAAACGATACCCAACAGATGTATAGGGGAGTACTCCAAAACCAATCCCTATTTTTTTACTGATAGGGAGACCAAGTGCCAGATAATCGAAAGTCCCTAAAGACGAACTTTCCTTTACCTCGTCATTTTTTATGTTCAGTAGGTTATAACTACCTCCAACAGCATATGCTGTAAGTTGTAATTTCCCGTATGCAGCCGGATTTTTTAAGTTGAGGTATAAACTATCCGGATATACGCTAACCCCTCCCATCATTTGATTTTCAACTACGCCCTTAAAACGCAGTTCTCCTATACCAAAAAAGGAATAGGGGGACGCTGATCCCTCCTGTCCATATATACTACTATAAGACAATGAGAAAATAATACAAATTCCAACAAAAACCTTTCGTGTCATCTATCCTTGTTGAGTTTCAAAATATAATTAAGACCTTCCAATAAAAATTTGGAATTGGCAAATATGGTGTTTTTTAATTGTTTTGACAAGAATTGTGCATCTCCTCCTGTTAAAATAACTGTTAAATCTTTATATCTTTTTGAATATTGTACTATTATTCCTTCTATTTCCTGTACAATTCCGTTAATAACCCCTGAAATAATACTTTTTTGGGTTGAGTTTCCAATAAAGTCATCCAGCACTATATCCGATACCAAAGGCAAGTTTGAGGTAAATTGGTGAAGTGCTTTGAAGCGCATTTGTATACCGGGCGAAATAGCGCCTCCCCAATAGTTCTGTTGAGCATCCAATATATCATAGGTAATGCAAGTTCCTGCATCTATAATCAAGCTATTTTGTTTTGGATAACGATAATAAGCGGCAGTTACCAAAGCCATACGGTCCGCCCCTAATGTAGTTGGTGTAGTATAGTTGTTTTTGAATGGAATATTGGAATCTGGCGAAAGTATGTGAAGTTTTAATTTGTTCTTTATTATTTGTACAGTATCCGCCGATATCATTCCCACGTTGGATAAGATACCATATTGCAGTTCAGGATATTTACTAAAGATAACTGCTATTTTATCTGGAAAGGATTTTACCTTAAAAGTTTCATTGTATAGTATTACCCCCTTGTTAAAAACGGCCACTTTTACAATCGTATTTCCAACATCAATGACTAGGTTCATCTTTTGCACAAAAGTTTGTAAATTTACGAAACCATTTTTTTAAGGTTTCTTTTTGGTAATAATAAATTACCATTTATATTTGCCCCGCAATAATGCAACTGGTGCCTTAGCTCAGTTGGTAGAGCAAAGGACTGAAAATCCTTGTGTCCCTGGTTCGATTCCTGGAGGCACCACTAGCAAACACAAACCCCTTAATTTGAATTAAGGGGTTTTCTTTTGAGGCAAAAAAGAATGTCAATATTTCCTATCTTATCTATTCAAATATACCCATCCATCAATAGGTTCCCGCTCCCCATCGTTAAACTCT
>NZ_JBBEXE010000009.1:0-150365 GCF_037645805.1 Leptobacterium meishanense | reverse complement strand
CAAATATAGAAAACTATCCCACTATTCAACAAATCTTTTTAAATGTTTTTTTGAAAATATTTTCTCTAGCTTTTAGATTCCTCTTTTATCTTGTCTCTTTATTAGAGAAAGGGTCACGAAGATAGCTATTTTTTAGGTTTTATACAACTACTTTTTATCGATTGTATTGCTTGTCCATTTATTAGATAGTTGCATGTAGTCAAAGTCAAGTGCTGACGGTTGTTTTTCAAGTCTGTTTGCAGCGAAAGCCCTTTGGAGAACATCTTCTATTAGGTAGTCTTCTTCCCTGTTTTCAGGTTGATATTTTTCTTTTAATGATATTTTAAATGCTTTTGCTGTGGTATTATACCAAAAAGCTCTCCACCCACTTCTTAGCTCTTTTACTAAACAAAATGTTGTTTTTCCTGTTTGCCTATGTATCAGTTTTATTAGTATCTGGCCTTCTGTCCGGGTCAATTTTTTTAGTTCTTCTGAAAATTCCCCCTCAATATATTTTTGAATTAATCTAGTGTATTTTCTTCGTTTGGATTTTGATTCTATTTGATCCAATCGTTTGTTAAGTTCTGTCAATCGTTCAGATGCTAATTTTGCATAGGGATATACTTTTAGTGTTTTCCGTTTTAATATATAGTAACGGAGCTTTTCTTCTCTATTTCTAAATGTAAGGTTATTAAATATATATACTTCATCAAGATCTATTGTTCTTCTTATTATTGAATCGCCTTTTAATATTATGAAATCCTCATATGTGTTGATTGAGTCTTTTTCTCTTTTAATATCACTACTACCCTGACCATTAATGGTAGACATTGTCATTATCAGTATGAGAAAAGTATATTTATTCATAACTCAACCTTCATTTGGCTTTTCAAAAATAACAATTATCCGCCGCAGATATTATTAAATGTATGTGAATATTGTTATTTTCGCAGGCATAATTTTTTAGTATATGGCAAAAGAAACTGTTTTAACGAAAAAGTCCATTGATTTTCTCGAAAGGTATTTGAACAATGCTTCTCCAACCGGATATGAGTGGGAAGGGCAAAAACTATGGATGGATTATTTACGGCCTTATGTTGATTCTTTTATAACAGATACTTATGGGACAGCTGTAGGGGTTATTAACCCAGAAGCTAAATATAAAGTTGTTATTGAGGGGCATTCTGATGAAATTTCATGGTACGTAAACTATATTACTGACGACGGGCTTCTTTATGTCATTCGTAATGGTGGGAGCGATCATCAAATTGCACCATCTAAATGGGTAAATATCCATACTAAGAAGGGTATTGTTAAGGGAGTTTTCGGATGGCCTGCTATTCACACACGATCTGGCAAGAAAGAAGAAACGCCACCAAAGCTTGATAATATTTTTATAGATATTGGGGCAAAAGATAAAGAAGAGGTTGAGAAAATGGGGGTTCATGTGGGATGTGTTATTACCTATCCTGATACTTTTCAGATTCTTAACAAAGATAAGTTTGTATGTAGAGCTATTGATAATAGAGCAGGCGGGTTTATGATTGCTGAAGTTGCCCGGTTACTCCACAAAAACAATATCAAGCTTCCTTTTGGATTGTATATTACCAACTCTGTTCAAGAGGAGATTGGTTTGAGAGGTGCTGAAATGATTACAGAAACTATAAAACCCAATGTAGCCATTGTTACAGATGTATGCCATGATACTACAACTCCTATGATCGATAAGAAAACACAAGGGGAGACAAAAATAGGTGCCGGACCTGTTATCTCTTATGCTCCTGCTGTACAGAACAAGCTCAGAGAGCTGATTATCGAAACTGCTGAAGAGAAAAAAATCCCATTCCAGCGAATGGCTTCTTCCAGATTCACAGGTACTGACACGGATGCTTTTGCTTATAGTAATGGTGGTGTGGCATCGGCATTGATTTCTCTACCTTTGAGGTATATGCATACTACTGTAGAGATGGTTCACAAAGATGATGTGGAAAATGTTATAAAACTTATCTATGAATCTTTGCTTAAAATAAAAACTGGAGCTAATTTTAGCTATTTTGAATAGCAAAAAAGAAAGCCCTATTGTTAGGGCTTTCTTTTTTGCTTTGCCGTAGGGCTAGTATGCTTCTGTATTCTTTATAATTTCTTCTACTATTTCAGGGTTTAATAATGTTGATATATCCCCTAAGTTTTTTATTTCTCCACAAGCTATTTTTCTCAGGATACGCCGCATTATTTTTCCGCTTCGGGTTTTAGGCAAGCCAGAAACAAATTGTATTCTGTCTAACTTAGCTATCGGACCTACATGATCGGCTATTTGTTCATTAATTTCTCTTTGAAGTTCTTTTTTGTCTTTTTTTAAATTATAACCATCTTTTAACGTTACAAAACCATAAAGTGCATTTCCTTTAATGTCATGTGGAAAACCTACAATAGCTGATTCTGCCACGAAAGGATGTTCATTAATTGCATCTTCTATTGGAGCTGTGCCTAAATTATGACCGGATACAATAATTACATCATCTACCCTTCCTGTAATTCTATAATATCCTACTTCATCACGTAATGCTCCATCGCCTGTGAAATAGTTCCCGGGAAATGTTATAAAATAGGTTTCTTTGTAGCGTTGGTGATCCCCCCATATAGTTCTGGCCATAGATGGCCAGGGGAATTTTATGCACAGTCTGCCTTCTACTTGATTCCCTTTAATTTCATTACCATGTTCATCCATCAGTGCAGGCTGTACTCCCGGCAACGGTAAGGTAGCATACGTTGGTTTTGTAGGGGTTACATATGGAATGGGAGTTATCATGATTCCTCCTGTTTCTGTCTGCCACCAAGTGTCTACAATAGGGCTTTTCTTTTTTCCAATATGATCATTGTACCAGTGCCATGCTTCTTCATTAATGGGTTCTCCTACAGTTCCCAATACTTTTATGGAAGACAAGTCGTTTTTTTCTGTGTGATGAACCCCTTCTTTTGCTAATGCTCTTATTGCGGTAGGTGCTGTATAAAATTGAGTGATTTTATGTTTTTCGACAATCTCCCAGAATCGACTGTAATCCGGATAGGAAGGTATGCCTTCAAACATGACGGTAGTAGCTCCATTTAATAACGGGCCATAGATGATGTATGAATGCCCCGTAATCCAACCTATATCTGCTGTACACCAATAAATATCTTTTTCCTGATATTGAAAGACATTTTTAAAGCTGTATCCTGCATATACCATATAGCCCCCGGTTGTGTGTAACATTCCTTTGGGCTTTCCCGTAGACCCTGAGGTATATAATATAAATAAAGGGTCTTCTGCATCCATTACTTCTATAGTGCATCTTCCATCAGCATTATCTAATAATGGTTGGAGCCAGTGATCTCTTCCCTCTTGCATTTGAACAGTATTTCCTATTCGTTTTACTACTAAAGTAGTTTCTACACATGGTGTGCTTTTTAATGCCTCATCTACAATATGTTTTAGTTGAATAGTTTTAGCCCCACGGTAAGCGCCATCAGCTGTGATAACCATTTTACAATCTGAATCATTGACCCGGGTGGCAAGTGCCGTAGATGAAAATCCTGCAAAAACAACTGAATGGATAGCGCCAATCCTGGCACAGGCCAACACTGCAATAGCCAATTCCGGAATCATGGGCAAGTATATGCATACCCTATCCCCCTTTTTAATATTCTTTTCTCTGAGGACATTAGCCATTTTACATACTTGTTCATGTAGCTGATTGTATGTGATGTGTTTCGTCTCTTCATTAGGGTCGTTTGGCTCCCATAGGATAGCCGTTTTGTCCCCTCTTTTTTCTAAATGCCTGTCTATACAATTTTCTATAATGTTGAGTTTTCCATTAATAAACCATTTTACTTCTGCTTCTGCTAGATTGTGCTGTAATGGTTTTTCCCATTTCTTTCTCCATATAAAATTTTCTTCAGCTATTGTTGACCAAAAGCTTTCCGGTTTTTCTACGGATTCTTTGTATTCTCTAAAATATTCTTTCAGGTTTTTAATTGTATAAGCACTCATTTACAAATCTATTTATCCATAAAAATAGAAAAAAGGGTCGGTTTTATAGAAATCGTTTTTTATTAATTTTTTAAGAATGCTAATACATTTCTTTCTATACGTTCATGCATATTGGATGTATCGGCTTTTTTGAATTTTTCCCCTGTTATATTTTCATAAAGCTCAATATAACGTTCTGAAATAATGGTCACTCGTTCATCGTCCATGTGCGGAACTTGTTGTCCTTCTTTTCCTTGAAAGCCGTTTTCAATCAGCCATTGCCGCACAAATTCTTTAGAGAGTTGCTTTTGTGGTAATCCTTTCACTTGTCGTTCTTCATAACCCTTTGTGTAAAAGTAGCGCGATGAGTCTGGGGTATGGATTTCATCAATCAATACAATCTTTCCCTCTTTTGTTTTTCCAAATTCATATTTGGTATCTACTAAAATCAAACCTCGTTTAGCAGCAATTTCTGTACCTCTTTGAAACAATGCTTTTGTGTAGGTTTCTAACAATTTATAATCCTCTTCAGAAACTATGTTTCGGTTGATGATTTCTTCACGAGAAATATCTTCGTCGTGTGCCCCTTCCTCCGCTTTTGTTGCAGGTGTAATAATAGGCTCCGGGAATTTATCATTTTCTTTCATACCTTCGGGCATTGGCACGCCACATAACATTCTTTTCCCCGCCTTATATTCACGGGCGGCATGCCCTGACAGGTATCCTCGTATCACCATTTCAACTTTAAAGGGTTGACACAAATGACCTATAGCTACATTAGGATCAGGCGTTGCTAGTAACCAATTTGGGACAATATCTTCTGTTGCTCGCATCATTTGAGTGGCAATCTGATTTAATATCTGGCCTTTGTAAGGTATACCTCTAGGCATTACTACATCAAAAGCCGACAGCCTATCTGTAGCAATCATCACCAATAATTCATTCTTGATAGTATATACCTCTCTTACTTTTCCTCTGTAGACACTTTTCTGCCCTGGAAAATGAAAGTTTGTTGCTGTAATTGTATCTGTCATTTGTCTTTTTAATCGTGTTCTATAGTTTTGTATGCGTCGATGATATTCTTGACTAAGCGATGTCGAATGACATCTTTATCGTCCAGATGCAAAATACCTATCCCTTTAATATCTTTGAGCACCAAAAGTGCCTCTTTTAACCCAGAAATAACACGTCTGGGGAGATCAATCTGTCCAGGGTCACCTGTAATTAAAAACTTAGCATTTTTCCCCATCCGAGTCAGAAACATTTTCATTTGTGCATGTGTGGTATTCTGGCCTTCGTCCAAAATCACAAAAGCATTATCCAGTGTACGGCCTCTCATAAATGCCATTGGGGCTATTTGTATAACACCAGTCTCAATATAGTTTTCTAATTTTTCATATGGAATCATATCGCGCAATGCATCGTATAGCGGTTGCATATACGGATCGAGCTTTTCTTTAAGATCTCCTGGCAAAAAGCCTAAGTTTTCTCCTGCCTCTACAGCCGGCCGTGTCAATATAATTCGTCTTACTTGTTTCTCTTTCAATGCTCTTACCGCCAATGCAACACCAGTGTAGGTTTTCCCTGTTCCTGCCGGGCCAATGGCAAAAACCATATCGTTTTCCTTCACTAGGTCTACCAATTTGCATTGATTGGCCGTTACCGCTTTTACCAGTCTTCCTCCTACTCCATGTACAAGTACCTGACTGCTTTCTTGTGAAGTTTCATAATCATCTTTATTATTACTGGTCAAGATTCGTTCTATCGTATTTTCATCAAGTTTGTTATATTTCCCGAAATGGGCAACTAACATATCCAGACGACGATCAAATTCTTCTAACAGTTCTTCTTCCCCAAAAGCAGTTATTTTATTACCGCGCGCTACTATTTTTAGTTTTGGGAAATATTTTTTTAGGAGTTGGATATTTGTATTTTGTTGTCCAAAAAAATCTCTTGGGCTGATTTCAGTGAGTTCAACGATTAGTTCGTTCAAAAGCTTTTAATTAAGTTAATTTATCCTTTTATGTTTCATAAATTTGCATAACAAACATACGCAAAAAAGCATTTTTACACGTTAAAAAATATCAACAACCTTTTATGGCCATAATTACATTAACTACAGATTTTGGTGAAAAAGATCACTTTGTGGGAGCTATTAAAGGAGCGATATATAGCGAGTTAGAAAATGTAAAAATTGTTGATGTTTCGCATGCTATAAGTCCCTTTAATATCACGGAAGCAGCTTATATAATCCAAAATGCCTATAAAAGTTTCCCGGAAGGAACTATCCATATTGTTGGGATTGATGCCGAATTAAACCCTGAAAACAAGCATATAGCCCTCGAGTTGGACAACCATTATTTCATCTGTGCAGATAATGGTATCATGAGCCTTATTATAGCTGAAATATCTCCTGAAAAAATCGTTGAGATCAATATTCATGACAAGGTACAGTCAAGTTTTCCTGTATTGGATGTTTTTGTAAAAGTAGCTGCTCATATAGCACGAGGGGGAATGTTGGAGGTTATCGGAAAACCTATAAAAAGCATAAAAGAACTCAAAGGAATACGTCCGGTAATCAATAGTGAAAAAAATCAAATCATTGGCAGTGTTATCTATGTGGATAATTACGGGAATGTAGTTACCAATATTTCGAAAGAGCTCTTTGAATCAGTTCGTAAAGGTCGTGATTATGAGGTTTCTGCGCGAAATTATAAATTCAGGAATATCTATAATCGTTACAGTGATGCCATCAACTTCTCCATTGAAAAAGAAAAACGGGAGGAAGATGGAAAAAAACTTGCTATTTTCAATTCGGCAGGGTATGTAGAACTAGCAATTTACAAGAGCAATCCTTTGACGGTTGGAGGTGCCAATACGTTATTTGGGCTTGATTTTAGGGATACGGTAACTGTAAACTTTAAAGATTAAAAATAGTTTGGTGATAGGTTGATAAATTTAGCAGATTAAATTAAGTAACAAGAATGTTTTCAATTTATAGAAAAGAAATAACCGGTTTTTTTGCTTCTTCTACAGGGTATGTTGTTATTTCGCTCTTCCTGATTGTAAATGGGCTTTTTTTATGGGTTTTTGATGGCGAATTCAATATCCTGAATTATGGTTTTGCCGATTTATCCGTTTTCTTCCAGTTAGCTCCCTGGGTATTGCTGCTGTTGATTCCCGCAGTTACTATGAAGAGCTTCTCGGAAGAACGAAATACCGGTACATTGGAGCTCCTACTTACAAAACCCTTGGGCCATTGGCAAATTGTTATCGGAAAATATCTGGGGGCACTTACTATCATAGTATTGGCCATGCTGCCCACTATAACATATATTATAACTGTATGGCAGTTAGGAAGCCCCAAAGGAAATATCGATCTGGGAAGTACGTTAGGAGCGTATGTTGGTCTATTATTTCTAACGGCCGCTTATACTGCAATTGGTATATTTTCCTCTATCCTTTCAAAGAATCAGATCATTAGTTTTTTATCAGCTGTATTCATTTGTTTTTTCTTTTATTATGGCTTTGAGGGCTTGGCAAGTGTACCGTTCCTTGAGTTTCTAAAGCCATGGATTGCTTATTTAGGAATGAAATTACACTTTGATAGTGTCGGCCGTGGACTTATAGACACAAGAGATATTGTTTATTTTCTTTCAGTCAGTTTCTTTTTTCTTATGGCTTCCTATTTTTATTTAGGCCGGGTTCCGAAAACCAAAAAAAGCAAAAAACCATTTTTTCAGATAGGGGGCTATTTACTGATTCTAATTCTTATCAACAATATTTCAGAACATCTATATAAGCGTTTTGACCTTACGCATGATGAACGCTATACATTATCTGAGGCTTCTATTCAAGTTATTAAAAAGCCTACTGCACCTATCATTATCGATGTTCTATTAGAAGGTGATTTTCCTTCTGGATTTAAACGTTTACAAGCTGAGATCAGACAACTTCTTGAAGAATTTGCTTTGTATAATGATCATATAAAATTCAGTTTTGTTGATCCGCTTGAAAATGAAAAAAATACCAATGAGATTATTAGTGAGTTAAACGCTTATGGTCTCACTTCTACTGTTATTCCTACGAGCAAAGGAGGAAAAAAATCAGTTACGCAACTGTTTCCTTGGGCTATTGCTTACCAGAATAACAAATCGGTAAAGATCCCTTTACTTATTAATAATGTAGGGCTTTCACCAGAAGAAAACATCAATAAATCCATAGCGCAATTAGAATATGCTTTCGCTGATGCTATTATGCAATTGACTATCGCTGATAAAAAAAAGATTGCTGTCCTAAAAGGAAATGGTGAGCTCGATGATAAGTATCTAGCCGATTTTATCCTAAAGTTGAGAAATTATTATCAAGTGGCGGCTTTCAATATGGATTCGCTCAAAGAGTCCCCAAATAAAACATTGCGTAACCTTAAACGTTTTGATGCTGCCATTATAGCCAAACCTACAGAGCCTTTTTCCGAGAATGAAAAATATGTTCTAGATCAATACATTATGAATGGTGGTAAGAGCTTATGGCTCATCGATGCTGTTGCAGCAGATTTAGACAGTCTTCAAAACACTTCTCAATCAGCCATTGCATTTCCAAAAGACCTGAACTTAAATGACATGCTTTTTAAATATGGAGTACGTATTAATTACAACCTAATACAAGATGTATTGTCAACTCCCATCACTGTGCAAACCAATGGCGGAGAAGCTCCTTTAGAATGGTTGTATTCCCCAATAGTACAATCACTTGAAAACCATCCTATCAACAAAAATCTGAACCTGGTCAAACTGGAATTTGCAAACACTATTGATACACTTAAAAATACTGCTAAAAAGACGGTATTATTAAAAAGCTCTGACCAAACTAAGGTAATAGGAACTCCTACAGAAATTGTACTCAATCAATTTACAGAAGCCTTTGATGAAAATGAGTTTGTCTCAGGAAGTCAAATTCTCGGAGTACTTATAGAAGGCACTTTTATTTCAGCTTTCAAAAACAGGGTAAAGCCTTTTGTTCTGCAAGAAGGGAAAGATGATACTGCCAATAACAAAATGATTGTTATTGCAGACGGAGATATCGCAAATTATACTTATGCAAATAAACGGCCATTGTTTAATGGAATTGATCCTTGGATAAAACAGGTTTATGGAAATAAAGATTTTTTGATAAATTCCATGCATTATTTAATGGACGATTCAGGGCTTATACATATTCGTTCTAAAGAAGTTTCTGTTGCTTTCTTAGATGAAAAAAAAGTGAATGATGAGAGAGTTGCATGGCAAGTTGTTAATATCATCGCTCCATTGGTCATTTTAGGACTGTTTGCCCTTGTCTTTCACCTGATAAGAAAAAGAAAATATCAGTTTTGAATGTTAATAAGTTATTTTCGGTAAAAAATTCAATTCAAATATATTTGTAGTATTAGTAAACATCTATAATAAATGAAATTCATAGTATCCAGCTCATACTTGTTAAAACAGCTTCAAGTCTTAGGAGGTGTCATTAACAATGCAAACACCTTGCCTATCCTAGATAATTTTCTCTTTGAACTTGACAAAACTAAACTTACTGTATCTGCTTCAGATCTTGAAACGACCATGAGTGCCGTTCTCGAGGTAGATTCAGATGCTGAAGGAAGTATTGCTGTACCTGCGAGATTATTGCTCGATACTTTAAAAACATTTCCTGAACAACCACTAACTTTTGTTGTAGAAGATAATAATACTGTTGAGATAAGTTCCAATCATGGAAAATATGCCTTGGCCTATGCCAGTGGAGAAGAATTCCCAAAAGCCGTAACATTGGCAGATCCGAGTGATACCACTATTCTTGGAGATGTATTAGCTACCGCTATTAGCAAAACCATATTTGCAACAGGCAATGATGACTTAAGACCTGTAATGAGCGGAGTATTTTTTCAATTTTCCCCTGAAGGGTTAATCTTTGTAGCTACAGATGCTCATAAATTGGTAAAATATGAAAGGAGTGATCTGTCTGCATCACAAGTTGCTGAGTTTATAATGCCTAAAAAACCTTTAAACTTGCTAAAAAGTATTTTAGCAGGAAGCGAAACTGATGTAACCATCGAGTATAATGACAGCAATGCCAAATTCTCTTTTGACAATATCGTCTTGGTTTGTAGGTTAATTGATGGCAAATATCCAAATTACGAAGCAGTTATTCCAAAAGAAAACCCCAACACGCTTACTATTGACCGAACACAATTTTTAAACTCCGTAAGGCGTGTCAGTATCTTTTCAAACAAAACCACGCACCAAATCAGGTTAAAATTTGCCGGTGCAGAGCTTAATATTTCTGCTGAAGATGTTGACTACAGCAATAAAGCTGAAGAGCGGTTGTCGTGTGATTATCAAGGAGATGACATGCAAATCGGCTTTAATTCCCGCTTTTTGATAGAAATGCTCAACAATCTTGCGTCTGACGAAGTATCGCTTGAAATGAGCCTCCCAAACCGGGCAGGGATATTAACTCCTGCTGACGGACTGGATGAGGGAGAGGCCATTACTATGCTCGTAATGCCAGTAATGTTGAATAACTAATTTAACGTTCGGAAAAACGGTTGTTCCACACACAATAATTAATCAAAATGGCGATATTAAAAACAGTTTTTGTGCACCCAGTCAGATTTATTATTGCTATGCACAAGCTTTTTAATAGGCCTAGATCCTATTTTATGAAAGTGGGTTACCTTTCTACCATTTTAACCAAAGTACCCAAAGATACCAATGGTGATTATTTACCATGGATGAATTATGCTGTTATTGATTTTTTGTCTAAAAAATTAAACAAGTCCCTTCATCTATTTGAATACGGCTCAGGGTTTTCCACTATCTATTTTTCAAAAAGAACAGCGTCTGTTACTTCAGTAGAATACAATAAATCATGGTACGATAAAGTACTTGATTTAATTAAAGAACATACCAATGCAAAAGTTCATTATTACCCCTTAGACGATGGTTATATTTCTGCTATACAAAAAATAGATGCGTCAAAAAAATATGACGTTATCATCATAGATGGTAGAAAGCGAGTACATTGTGCCCTGAACTCCTATCCATCCCTGAAAGATAATGGTGTTTTGTTAGTTGATGATACACATAGGGCTTATTATCAAGATATTTTTGATTTTTATACCCAAAAAGGTTACAATCAAATTACTTTTACAGGTATGAAACCCACAGGAACTGAATATGAAGCTACTACCCTCTTCTATAAAACAGGCAATAATTGTTTGGGTATATGATTCACCTGTAAATCTGTCTACAGCAATCTATAATTTTGGTATTTTTGCGCTCTATGACACATCAAGATACCATTGTCGCTTTAGCTACACCTCCCGGCGCAGGTGCAGTGGCCATTATACGGGTATCAGGAAATAATGCTATTACAATAGCTTCCTCATTATTTGAATCAATTTCTAATAAAAAGTTAACCTATCAAAAGAGTCATACCATTCATTTAGGGCATATCGTAGATGGAGATAAGGTTATTGACCAAGTTTTAGCTTCTATTTTCATAGCACCTCATTCTTATACCGGTGAAAATGTTGTGGAAATAGCATGCCATGGTTCTAACTATATTCAACAGGAAATCATTCAATTGTTTATCAGAAATGAATGTCGAATAGCCAATCCCGGGGAGTTTACTTTACGGGCTTTTCTAAGTGGAAAAATCGATCTTAGCCAAGCAGAGGCTGTAGCCGACCTCATTGCTTCTGATAACAAAGCTGCACATCAACTGGCTATAAAGCAAATGCGGGGTGGGTTTAGTAATGAAATCAAACAATTGCGGGATGAATTAATGAATTTTGCCTCACTTATCGAGTTGGAACTTGATTTTGCAGAAGAAGATGTTGCTTTTGCTGATCGGGAACGTTTTAACGAACTATTAAACAATATTGAATCGGTACTTAAACGTCTTATCGATTCTTTTGCTGTAGGGAATGTTATCAAAAGTGGTATTCCGGTTGCTATTATCGGTGAACCTAATGTGGGTAAGTCGACACTCTTAAATGCCCTTTTGAATGAAGACCGGGCAATTGTAAGTGCTATTGCAGGGACAACACGCGATGCTATTGAAGATGAAATTTCAATTGGGGGCATCGGTTTCCGTTTTATTGACACTGCGGGTATTCGCGATACAGAAGATGTGGTGGAATCTATTGGGATTAAAAAGACCTTTGAGAAAATTGAACAAGCTCAGGTTGTGATTTATTTATTTGACGCTGAAAAGTTCAAATTTCAG
This sequence comes from Leptobacterium meishanense, assembly GCF_037645805.1. Classification (NCBI taxonomy): domain Bacteria; kingdom Pseudomonadati; phylum Bacteroidota; class Flavobacteriia; order Flavobacteriales; family Flavobacteriaceae; genus Leptobacterium; species Leptobacterium meishanense. Next base: position 138,106 of record NZ_JBBEXE010000009.1, on the reverse strand, counting down.
AGTTCAAAATTTAGCGTGGAGATTGAAAAAATAAAGAATAAATACCCGCAGAAGCCGTTGGTAGTGATCGCTAATAAAGTGGATCAATTATCAGAAGGTGAAATTAAAACATTGGATGTCACTTCGAGCGCAATTAAGAAGTCTCGCTTCCTCAAATTATCTGCTAAGCAAGGTCATGGTGTAGAAGAACTTAAAGTAACCTTATCCAACTTCGTCAATACAGGCGCGCTCCGAAACGACGAAACCATCGTGACCAATACCCGTCACTACGATGCTTTGCTCAAAGCCTTGGAAGAAATAAAAAAAGTGCAAGTCGGCCTCTCCCAAGGAATCTCGGGGGATCTTATGGCCATTGATATACGGCAAGCACTTTATCATTTTGGGGAAATTACCGGAGAAATTACATCCGACGAGCTACTTGGCAATATTTTTGCGAATTTTTGTATTGGAAAGTAATTACACTTCTTTTTATTAGTTAAACCCTTCTTTTATTGGTGGTTACGGATATTTAACTATTATTATTTGTTGCTAATTTGCCCTTTTTAACGTATCTTTCGTTTCTAATTTGTTGTTATAGAAACAAGTTTTGTTGCTAACAACAAGTTTGCTGTTACAGAAACAACCGTAAAACTTTTTGAGATATGAAGGTTACATTAAGAAAACGCAATCAAGGCGGTAAGACCAGTTTATACTTGGATTACTACCACAAAGGGAAACGTAAAACAGAGTATCTAAAACTCTATTTAGACCCTAACGCCAAAACCAAGGACGAAAAGGAAGTCAATAAAAAAACGCTTCAATTAGCTGAGACAATTAGAGCACAGCGACAAATCGAAATCCAAAACGGTATTTATGGCTTCCGTGACAATGAGAAATTAAAAGCCAGTTTTACCAACTACGTTCAGCTTCTTACAGATAAGAGAAAAGATAGTACAGGCAACTATGGCAATTGGGATAGTATGCTAAAACATTTGAAAAAGTATATTCCAAATGATTTGTCTTTTGCAGATGTTGACAAGAATTTCGTTAGAGGATTTAAAGAATATCTTGATAAAGAAGCTTTAAAATCAAGTAATCAACCTCTTTCTCAAAACTCAAAGTATTCCTACTTCAACAAATTAAGAGCTGCATTAAAACAAGCAGTTAAAGATGATATTTTACCGACAAATCCTTCTGAAGGTGTAGAGGCATTCAAACAAGGAGAGCCTCAACGAGAGTTTTTAACCCTGGAAGAATTGCAAGCTGCGGTTCAAGCGGAATGTGAAATTCCTCAAATGAAAACAGCCTTTATATTTTCTTGTCTTACTGGATTGCGTTGGTCTGATATAAATAAGTTGCTTTGGTCAGAAGTTCAGCATTCAAATGAAATGGGCTACTACATCCGTTTTAGACAACAAAAAACCAAAGGAGCAGAAACTCTGCCTATTTCAAAACAAGCCTTTGGCTTGCTCGGTGAACGTCAGGATAAGGACGAAAGAGTATTTAAAGGATTGCGTTATTCAGCTTGGCACAACTTAAAGTTGCAACAATGGATGTTGAGAGCAGGAATATCTAAAACGATAACTTTCCATTGCGCAAGACATACCTACGCTACACTACAGCTTTCCGCAGGTACAGACATCTATACGGTTTCAAAATTACTCGGTCATAGAGAATTGAAAACCACTCAGATTTATGCTAAGGTAATCGACCAACAAAAGAAAGAAGCCGCTAACCGAATTAAACTGGATTTATGAGTAAGCAAAATAACACCTTAGATAAAATCCTTGATTATGAGTTAAGACCTTGGCTTGCTCAAAATAGTATGGATGATGTATTTGCCTCCAAATTCAGGAGTTTAAAAGAGTATACACCTCAACAGCCTTTACAGTTTGAAATTGAATTTTTCAGACCATTTGATAATAAAACCAAGTACTATTCAAGGCTTATTCTAAATACCGTTAAATCTGATTTCGATACCTTATACCAAACCATTGATGAAGATAGAAACGAGAATCTAATCCGCTACTATCTTAATGACACGCTTAACAAGCGATTAAAAACACGATTGAAAGACCTTGGAGAACTTTTAAATGAAAAGGATTATGCACTTGCGTACATAAATCCAAAAAACACCTCCCATCAATTAGACCAGGCTCATAAAGCAAACACCTATATTATGCAGTTGCTCAAACTTGGCTATATGCAGCTGTATTTAGAAATTCAGGAGGCTTTTAAAGATTGGATAGATGATATTTTTATTGTGGAGGACTTCTACTCCCAATTATTAAATGAACCTATTCCCGAACAACTTCACATCAAGAAACTACAAGTTATAGAGGTTACTTCAGAACCAGTGAGGAAGCCCAAACCAAAAACAACGGATAAACCCATTCCGTTCAATTCTTTCACTTACAAACAGTACAACACCAATCCAGATAAACTTGGTGATTTATGGGATAGCTTAAAGCTCAATAATTTCATAAGTGCTGATACACCATTAGCGACTTTTAAAAAAGTATTCTCAGGTTCTGAAATCAATACTCCTGTTACTTGGACAGGAAATATCAGTGAGCTTTTTTACTTCGTAAAACGCATTCACAAAGATTTACAACTGGTTGAAGATTTAAAGCAAAAGCAATGGCAAGTAACCTGCAATTGTTTTGTTGATGAAAACGGAGAACCGTTCGAGCGTTCAAAATTCAGGTCATTAAAACGCCCAAATCTTACAGGTGATAAAATAGATAATGCCGTAAACCTATTAAAATAGGTTACTCTGCACTTTACACTTCCTATTCTTTTTCAGTTTTTATTTAGCCCTTATTCTAATCCGATAAGGGTTTTTGCTTTTGTTTTCCCACTCTGCACTCTGCACTCTACACTGCACCTTGTTTCTGCACCCCATAACAGCCTTAAAGTCAATCTACTTTAGCACTGTATTCGGACATCGAATATGACTTTAGGCCTGAAGTCTTTTACAAATTTTCAAACCCATAATAAGATGGAAGAGATTTTAAAAAGACTTGAAATTATCGAGAAACACGTATTAGACCAAAATCTAATACTAAAGAATGTACTCAACTTCAATGAAGCTTGTCAGTACTTGGAATTATCGCAATCTCACTTGTATAAACTCACAAGTGCGGGAAGCATTCCACATTACAAACCCAACGGTAAAAAACTCTATTTCAACCGTGAGGAATTAGACCAATGGCTATTGCGTAATCGCAATGCCACTACTGATGAAATCGAACAGAGAGCAGCTGATTATCTAATCAAAAAAGGGAGGGTAAAGCTATGACTGAAATAATCGATTTACTGGTGGCACTCTCTCAGGAAGTTAGAGACCTAAGAACACGTATTGAATTGCTTAATGCAACAAAGGTTGAATACCTTAAAAATGCGTGGGTAGACAATCAGGATGTTATGCAGATGCTACACATTAGTCCACGCACTTTGCAAACATTCCGAACCAACGGCACAATTCCTTACAGTAAAATAAGCGGAAAGTTTTACTACAAGGTAGCTGATATTGAGGAGCTTTTACAGGCTAACTATTACAATCCAAACTTCAAGTGTGATGGACGTAAATAGAGAAGCCATATTAAGCAAAACACATTACGGCCTAAATATTTATGCCTATGTGTTAAGACAGTACTATCCGGGCGAAACAGTTCTTTCCCTTTCGGGAAGGGACTGTAACCCCACTAAAAACCCATTTAATGCAGGCAAGCCTACATTATGGGTTAAGGTAGTAGATAATTGTGCGGTGCATACCGATAGCGAAGAAGCTATTGCAGACGGCAATGTAATTGATTTTGCAGCACTTCATTTTAAGCTTTCTGGTCAGGAATTACTGGATAAGCTAAATGAAGCATTGCATTTGCGTATTGGTCAGAAAAACGGTTTTTACAATCAGGAGGAAGTAATAATTACAGAATCTGAACCCGAAATCATAAAACCAAAACCACCAGTATTCAGCTATTACAAAAAGCCTGTTACCAATGTAGCACCTACAAAGGAGATAACCTTAATAGAGGTTTACAACCTCATTCAAGGCAATAAATTTGCTACGTGTACAAGTACACTACGCAACATTCAAGATGTAAAGGAAGCCCGAAAATACAAGGCATTAAATTTCGATTATGTCACCTTCTCAGGTGCATTTTCAAAGCGAAATGATAAAAACCTCAAAAAGCATTCAGGGCTTCTAACGATTGACTTTGACCACATCAGTAATATTTCCAAACTAAAAGAAGAACTTCTCAAAGATGAATACTTTGAAACTGAGCTTCTTTTTACATCCCCTTCGGGTGATGGTTTGAAATGGGTTATTCCTATTGAATTAACCAAAGTCAAGCATCAAGATTATTTCAGGGCGGTTGCCAATTACATCCAACAAACATACAGCTTGGAAGTAGATGGTTCGGGTAAAGACATTTCAAGAGCCTGTTTTTTACCTCACGACCCCAATGTATTTATCAATCCAAAATATTTATAGATGATGGAAAAAAAGACGTTTAATCCGTTGGAATGGATGGATAATTCAAACCAACAACAGCAACATACAGAACAGAACTACCAACCAGTTACAGACGATAATTCAGAAGTTGAAAAAGTCATTCAGAATATAGAAGCTAATCATATTGATATTGCTCCCAATTACAACGATTGGATAAATATCGGTTTCGCTTTTGCTGATGAATTTGGAGAGTATGGAAGAAACCTATTTCATAGAGTTAGCCAATATTATTCAGGTTACAACACTAAGGAATGCGATAAGCAATTTGACAATTGCCTAAAGTCAAAAGGTCAAGGTGTTTCATTGAAAACCTTTTTCTTTCTTGCCAAACAAGCGGGAGTTTCTATTGTAACACAATCCAATAACCAGTATAACGCTAACAATAGCAATCACAAATCACCAAAGGCTATACCAGTACAAGAATACCAGGAAGAAGAACCGATTAAGGAAATAATGCCAACATTCCCTAAATCCTTATATCCTGAGCTTCCCGAATACTTGCAACAAGTGGTTGAAGTAGCAACATCAGATGAAGAAAGAGATATTTTACTCTTAGGCTCATTAGCGGCTATTAGTGCGTGTTTCCCAAAACTCTACGGTATTTATGACGGTAAGAAAGTATTCTCCAATCTATTTCTATTCATTACCGCACAAGCATCCGCAGGTAAAGGGCGTTTAGTACATTGCCGTCAATTAGTAAATCCTATTCACAAAGAATTACGAGAGGAAGCTAAATTACACAAGCAACATTTTGAATTAGAAATGGCGGAGTACAACGCCAATAAAGGCAAAGTTGAAGGTGTAGAAAAACCAGCTAAACCACCTGAAAAAATGCTCTTTATTCCTGCAAACAATAGTTCGACTGGTGCATACCAATTATTGAGCGATAGTGATGGTAAAGGACTAATTTTTGAAACCGAAGGAGATACCTTAGCACACGCCTTTAAAAGCGATTACGGTAATTATAGTGATGGTTTCAGAAAAGCATTCCACCACGAAACTATTTCCTATTACCGCAGAACCGACCGTGAGTTTGTAGATATTGAAAGTCCTTGTCTATCGACCGTCCTTTCAGGAACGCCAAAACAAGTTTCAGCTCTTATTCCAAGTGCAGAAAACGGCTTATTCAGCCGCTTTATTTTCTACTTTATGAATGTAAAGCCTGTTTGGAAAAACGTATTTGCAAGCACTACTGATAACGGATTAGATGATTACTTTGAGAATTTAGGCAACCAGTTCTACGAACTGTATAAGTTGCTCAAAAGCAATGGCGATTTCCAGTTTTACTTAACCGCAGACCAACAAGAACAATTCAATCAGTTTTTTAGCGAGATACAAGTAAAATACCTCAATCTTCAAGGGATAGACTATATGGCTACCATTAGAAGATTAGGTTTAATTGCATTTCGTTTCTGTATGCTCTTTTCAGCGTTAAGGATATTGGAAACTGGAGATACCTCAAATAAGCTCATTTGTGAGGAAAGAGATTTTCAAGCCGCATTAGCTATGATTAAAGTATTGGTAAAACATTCCAGTAAAGTATTTGGTGAGCTTCCACAAGAAGAAACCAAACCTACCCGAATGAACCGTAAAGAAAAATTCCTATACGCTTTACCAAGAAACTTTAACCGTCAGAAGTATTTGGAAGTAGCAAAAAAACTAAACATTCCTGCAAAAACAGCCGAAGGCTATATCACTGGTTTTAAAAAGTCCAACCTCATTCACCGTGAGCAACAGGACACGTATGTAAACCTCTCTATTGAGGAAAACAAGGATGTTGAGGATGCTAAGGGTATGTAATACTTAGTTTCCTCTATTTCCTCAAACTCCTTTATTCAATGCGCAGGCTATAAGCTGTTTAAGATTGTTTATTTTATTTTCCTTTTTTACGGTTTTCCTTATTCTTTTTTCACAAATTATTCTTACATTGGACAAAATTTGACAAGTCAAAATATGAAAGGTGATGAAATTAGGTAATCGCATTAAAGAGTTGAGAGAAAGCCAAGGGTTGCTTCAAAGACAACTCTCAGCACAGTTAGAAATTGATACGCCTATGTTTAGCAAGATTGAACGTGGAGAGCGTAGAGCCAAACGCGAACAGGTGCTAATTATAGCGGAGTTATTAAAGACTGATGAACAGGAATTATTGGCGTTGTGGTTGGCAGACCAAATTTTAGAAATAACCACAGATGAAGAACAGGCATTGCAAGCCTTAAAAATGGCAGAAAAAGACATTAAAAATAAGTTTACAAACAATCAATAAGAATGACACAAACACAACATAATGCTATCGTAAATTTCATTTGGAGTATTGCAGATGACGTTTTACGTGATGTATATACAAGGGGTAAATACAGAGATATAATTCTACCATTTACAGTATTAAGAAGGTTAGATGCCATTCTGGAGCCTACTAAAGACAAAGTACTGGAAATGCATCAAAAGCTAAACGAAATGAAGATTGACAACCAATCGGCTCAACTTCGTAAAACAAGCGGTTATGTGTTTTACAATACTTCTAACTATACGTTTAAGAGATTATTAAACGAACCCGGTAATATCCGTCAGAATTTAGAAACTTACTTAGATGGCTTTAGTAGTAATGTACAAGATATTATTAGCAAGTTCAAACTTCGCAATCAATTAGAAACTTTAGAAGAAGGCAATATTACCTTTCCTTTAATTGAAAAATTTTGTTCCAGTTCCATTAATCTTAGTCCTAACCCAATAACAGACAAAGATGGTAACATCGTAATAGAAGGATTAACCAATTTGGGTATGGGGTATGTGTTTGAAGAATTGATACGAAAGTTCAACGAAGAAAACAATGAAGAAGCAGGAGAACACTTTACACCAAGGGAAATCATTCGTTTAATGACCCACTTAATTTTTGAGCCTTTAAAAGGAAAAATTAAAGACGGAACCTATTTAATTTATGACCCAGCTTGTGGTAGTGGTGGTATGCTTACAGAAGCGGAACACTTTGCTAAAAAACTAAACCCCAAAGCTACGTTTCATTTATACGGACAAGAAGTAAATCCTGAAACCTATGCCATTTGTAAAGCCGATATGCTTATCAAAGATGAAGACCCGGAGAAAATTGCTTTTGGTTCTACATTAAGTAAAGATGGTTTTCCAAACTTGCAGTTCGACTTTATGATAAGTAACCCACCATATGGAAAAACGTGGAAAGTAGATAAAGATGCCATACTCGATAAAAAAGATATTATAGACCCTCGTTTTTCCGTAGGCGTTCCCAGAGTCAATGACGGACAGTTGCTCTTTGTAATGAACATTGTTTCCAAACTAAAAAACAATAGTACCTTAGGTAGTAGAGCGGCTACCATTCACAATGGTTCGGCTTTGTTTACGGGTGATGCAGGCCAAGGAGAAACCGAAATACGCAAATATCTTTTTGAGAATGATTTATTAGAAGCGGTTATTGCCTTACCAAACGATTTATTTTATAACACGGGCATACCTACCTATATTTTTATCCTCAACAATAAAAAGGAAGAAAAACGCAAAGGCAAACTACAGCTCATTAGCGTAACCAGTGAGCAATTTTACAGCAAAATGCGTAAGCCTTTGGGTAAAAAGCGAGTGGAGTTTAGCAAAGACCATATTAGAACCATTACCGACTTGTTCTTAAATTTTGAAAACAACGAACACAGCATCATTCTCGATAATGAAGATTTTGGTTACAGCCAAATAACGGTACACCGTCCACAACGTGATGAAGAGGGTAAAATAATTACCGATAAAAAACGTAAACCTAAAAGCGATACCGCACTTAAAGACAAAGAAAACATCCCGTTAAAAGAAGATATAGATGCCTTTTTTGAAAAAGAAGTACTGGCTTTTGTACCTGATGCTTGGTATAAAAAGACCGAAACCAAAATAGGCTACGAAATAAACTTTGCCAAATACTTCTACAAACACAAAGCTCCAAGAGCTTTAGAAGAAATATCTGCCGATATTTTTAAAATAGAAGAAGAAACCGAAAACCTATTAAAAGAAATTGTTGAAGCATAAATGATGGTACAAGAAGCACATAAAACAACTTGGCTTAATAACGCTCCAGAGCATTGGGAGGTATTGCGTATCAAAAATATTTTTGCTGAAATAGATGACAGAAGCGAAACAGGTACAGAAGAATTACTCTCGGTTTCTCATTATACAGGAGTTACCAAAAAAAGAGATAGCCTTGAAAATGAAACCGATTTTATAAGCAATGCCAAAACCTTGGTAGGTTATAAAAAAGTAGCCGAGAACGATTTGGTAAGCAACATTATGTTGGCTTGGAATGGTAGTTTGGGTATTTCTAAATACAATGGCATTACCAGTCCTGCCTATTGCGTGTACCGCATTATAGGGAATAACAACCCCAATTATTTTGGGTACTTATTCTCTACGGCAGTTCTGAAAGCCGAGTTTAGAAAGAAATCTTTTGGAATTATTGATAGCCGTTTACGCTTGTACTCCGATAAGTTTTTTAGCATACCGGTTACAGTGCCGCCCAAAACAGAGCAAGACCAAATAGTAGCCTATATAAAAGCACAATCCAAAAAAATAAAAAACTTTATTAAAAAGAAGCAAACTTTTATAGAGCTGCTAAAAGAACAACGACAGGCGGTTATTGAAAACGCAGTAACAAATAATAATGAGAAAAAGAATAATAATTGGAGGTTAAAAAAATTAAAGTTTGTATCGGATTTACGGTTCAGTAATGTTGACAAGCATACATTAGAAGATGAAAAAATAGTCCGTTTATGTAATTACACAGATGTTTATAAAAATGACTACATAGTAGATAGTATGGATTTAATGATTGCATCTGCTTCAGATAGTGAAATAGAAAAATTTCAAGTTCTAAAAGGCGATATAATTATTACCAAAGATAGCGAAACACCAGAAGATATTGCAGTTCCAGCCTATGTTAAAGAGGATTTAGATAATGTAGTTTGTGGTTATCATTTAGCTTTAATTCGTGCTGATGAATCTCAAATATTAAGTGAATATTTATTTAGGGTGTTTCAATCTAAAACAGTTAATTCTCATTTTCAAATTAGAGCAACAGGTGTAACAAGAGTTGGTTTGAGTTTAGGCGATATTTCAGGGGTTTTTATTCCATTTCCAAAATCTAAAGACGAACAAGCCCAAATCGTTTCCCACATCAAAACCGAAACGGCAAAAATAGACCAAGCCATAGGCAAAGCCCAAAAAGAAATAGAACTCATAAAAGAGTACAAAGAAGCTATGATAGCAGAAGCGGTGTTGGGGAAGTTAAACCATAAAATAAAACCAACACGTGCAAATAATGCACCAGTTGAAAATATAAAACAGCAATAGCTATGCAAGAATCAAATTTTCTACTCTATACTACACCATCTGGAGATGTACGTTTAGATGTAATGCTTTTTGAAGAAAGCATCTGGTTAACCCAAAAAAGTATGGGTGAATTGTTTAGCACCTCTAAACAAACCATAAGCTACCACCTCACTAATATATTTAAAGAAGGAGAGTTAGAAGAAAAATCAGTTGTCAAAGAAATTTTGACAACTGCATCAGACGGCAAAAATTATGCGACTAAATTTTATAACCTTGATGCTATTATTTCTGTAGGATACAGGGTTAATTCTACCAAGGCAACACAGTTTCGTATTTGGGCTACCAAAACCTTAAAGGAATACATTATTAAAGGTTTTGCCATAGATGATGAACGCCTTAAACAAGGTAAAACCGTTTTCGGTAAAGATTATTTTAGGGAGTTATTAGAGCGTGTTCGCTCCATACGTGCCAGCGAACGCAGAATATACCAACAAGTAACCGATATTTTTGCCGAATGTAGTATCGATTACGACCCGCAATCGCCTATTACAAAAAAATTCTATGCTACCGTTCAAAATAAATTTCACTTTGCCATTACTGGCAAAACAGCAGCCGAAATTATTTATTTAAAAGCCAACAGTAATAAAGAAAATATGGGGTTAACCACTTGGAAAAATGCACCTGAGGGAAGAATCTTAAAATCTGATACCAGTATTGCAAAAAATTACCTGCAAGAAAAAGAAATCAAACAATTGGAGCGTACCGTAACAGGGTATTTTGATTACATAGAAGGCTTAATAGAAAGAGAAAACACCTTTACTATGGAGCAATTGGCATTGAGTGTCAATAAATTCTTAGCATTTAACGAATATAAGGTGTTGGAAGGCTTAGGGAAGAAATCAAAGAAGCAAGCCGAAAACAAAGCCTATTCAGAATACGACAAGTTTAACAAAACCCAAAAAATAGAATCTGATTTTGATAAAATGGTTAAGGGATTAAAAAAAGGGAAGAAATCAAAAGACGATTAATCAGTACAACAAGAAATCGCTATTTATGCATACATCCGATACATCAGAAAAAGGCTTAGAAACTATCATTGAAAAACATTTGATAGACCATAATGGATATAAACCAAGTTATAGTGCAGATTACGATAGAGACCTTTGCATTAATAAAAAACTATTGTTTCAATTTTTAGCAGATACCCAACCCAATGCCTATGAAACCATTCTTAAAAGAGGGGAACACAAATTCATAAAGCGATTAACTGACCAAATTCGTCAAAAGGGCATTATAGAAATACTGCGTAATGGTGTTAAAGATTTAGATTTAAGAGTACAACTCTACTATAAAAAACCAACTTCACACTTAAATGAGAAGGCTCAAAAGCTGTACAACGGCAATATCTTTTCTGTTACGAGGCAACTCTATTACAGTAAAGAAAATAGCAACTCTTTAGATATGGTAATATTTATAAACGGTTTGCCAGTAAGTACTTTTGAGTTAAAAAACCAATGGACAGGGCAAAACGTAAAAAATGCCATTCGCCAATACCAAATGGATAGAGACCCTAAAGAACCTTTATTCGCATTTGGTAGATGTATGGTTCACTTTGCAGTAGATGCAGATTTGGTGTATATGACTACGCACCTAAACAGTACCAAAACATTCTTTTTACCATTTAACAAAGGAAACAATGACGGAGCGGGAAACCCTGTAAACGAGCAAGGTTTAAAAACAGATTACCTCTGGAAAGATATTCTAACAAAAGACAGTTTTAGTAACATCTTAGAAAATTATGCTCAAATCGTAGAAGAAAAAAATGAAGATACAGGAAAGGTAAAACGCAAATTAATTTTCCCAAGATACCATCAGTTAAGAGCAGTTAAAAAATTATTGCATCACGCCAAAGAAAATGGTGTTGGGCAAAAATACCTAATACAACATTCAGCAGGTTCTGGTAAATCCAATTCTATTACTTGGTTAGCCCACCAATTAGTGAGCTTGCACGATACCACGAATACAGAAACGGTATTTGACAGTGTTATTGTCGTTACAGACCGTAGGGTTTTAGATAAACAAATTAGAGACAACATCAAACAATTTGCTCAGGTTAGCAGCGTAGTTGAAGCCATAGACAAAGGAAGTCGCCAATTAAAACAGGCTTTAGAAGATGGTAAAAAAATCATCGTAACAACGGTTCAAAAATTCCCTTTCATTATGGATGAAATAGGAACCCTACAAGCTAAAAAATTTGCTATTATTATTGATGAGGCACATAGTAGTCAAAGTGGTGAAACCGCAAGTAAAATGAATTGGGTACTATCAGAAAAAGAAACGCCTTACGGTGAAGAACAAGAACCACCAACTTCTGAAGACCTTATTAACGAATTGATAGAAAACCGTAAAATGCTAAAAAACGGTAGCTATTTTGCGTTTACAGCTACACCCAAAAACAAAACCTTAGAAACCTTTGGTACACAAAATACAGAGGGAAAATTTAAGGCTTTTGATAATTATACAATGAAACAAGCTATTGAGGAAGAGTTTATTCTTGATGTGCTTAAAAACTATACGACATACCAATCTTACTATAAGTTAGATAAGGCGGTAGAAGATAATCCAGAGTTTGAAACACGACAGGCCAATAAAAAATTAAGAGCCTATGTAGAAAGTCATCCATTTTCTATAATGGAAAAGTCTAAAATTATGTTAGACCATTTCCACTCCGATATAAGAAGGCAAATAAATGGTCAGGCTAAAGCTATGGTCGTTTGTAAAAGTATAAAAAATGCAATCCTGTATTATCAAGCGTTTAAGGAATATCTAAAAGAAATTAATTCACCATACAAAGCAATAGTAGCATTTTCAGGTACTAAAGAAATAGATGGTGTAGAAATGGATGAAGCCAAATTAAATGGATTTCCAAGTAATGATATACCAAATGAGTTCAAGAAAAAAGAATACCGCTTTTTAATAGTAGCCAATAAATTTCAAACAGGTTTTGACCAACCTTTGTTACATACTATGTATGTAGATAAAAAATTAGCAGACGTACAAGCGGTTCAAACCTTATCGAGATTAAACAGAGCCTACAAGCCTTATAAGGAAGATACTTTTGTAATGGACTTTTTTAACACTACAGAAGATCTTAAAAAGGCTTTTGAGCCATTTTATACTACAACAGTACTTAGTGAAGAAACAGATGCCAATAAGCTAAACGACTTGCAAGATGCTTTAGATAATGCACAAGTGTACTCTCAAGATGATGTTGTAAATTTTACAGATTTATACTTTAAAGAAGCCGATAGACAAGAGTTAGACCCTATTATTGATAAGTGCGTAGCAGAGTTTAAAAATGAATTGGGAGAAGATGCTCAAATTGATTTTTATGTAAAAGCAAAATCCTTTTTTAGAACCTATGCATTTCTCTCAAAGTTATTATCTTTTAACAATGCCTATTGGGAACGATTATATTGGTTTTTAAAATTTTTGATACCCAAAATAAAACCTGAAGAAATTGAAGATTTAGCTAAGGGAATTTTAGAAGCAATAGATTTAGATAGCTATAGACTTACTCGTACCACACAAGAAAATATTAAATTAAAGGGAGAAGAGGAATTAGACCCTACACCGCCTGTAATGAAAGGTAAAAAGGGCGAACTTGGGTTTAATGAATTAGATGCTATCATAAACGACTTTAATACAAAGTTTGGTATTGATAATTGGACAGATGACGATAAGGTGAAAAACTTTTTGTTTGAGCAATTACCAGCAGACTTTGCTCGTGATGAGGATACAGTAAATGCAGTAAAGAATAGTGATAAACAAAATGCAAAAATTACTTCCGACAAGAAAGTTGAAGATTTAATGCAAGATGTGATATTTCAGTATACAGACTTGTACAAGAAATTTACTGACGACCCTGACTTTAAGCGTCAATATTTAGACTTCGTATTTGATAAAATATGGAATCAACAAAACAATCAAAACAACTCGAATGTGAATAAATAGAAGCCTTATGCCATTATGCAAAAACACTGTTTCAACATACTGACTTTTAACCATCCAAAGGAAGAACTAACACTCTACTTTACTAATGTAGAAAACGAAAACCTAACAAGGATATTTCACAAGTTGGTTCCTGATGAGGTTATTGAGGAATTTGGGGAACAGGAGCATTATTATACATCATTCACAAAAGAAGTAGAAGGCTTTTATCCAGTCACCAAAGCAGTTAATCCAAGTTATGTTTTAAAGGAAGATGATAATGGTGAAGAACGTTCAATTAGAGTTCACAATTCGGCTTTATCGGTTTCAATTTTAAAGCGGTATTACAACGCACTTATACACCAATACTTTAAGGGGAAAGGGTTTTTAGTAAAACCAAATTTTGTGAGTGATACAGAAGTATGGCTACCAAGTAAGAAATATGATAAAACAGCACAGTTTAATTTATTCGACCGCTATTCGCTAAAAGTACAGTTCAAAACCGTTACCAAACAACTGGAACTATTGGTAACTTTCGAAGGCATTTCCAAAGTCTATAAACAATCCGTAGAAGTATTACAAGAGTCAGTTTCACCAACAGCGTTTAATTGGGTAATTTTTGATAATGGTCTTTATAAGTTTGATGAATTGTCAAATAAGGCCAGAAGAGCCTACGACCAGGTGTTTCCTGTATGGAATTTCAATACTCGTGATGCTTTAGGGGAAGCAACAGAAGCACCTGATAAATCCAACAAATACAAAAAGTTCAAGACTGCTATCGACTTCTTTTATGAGACGTATTTAAATACTGATGAATTTAAGAACCTTATCCTTATCAATTCCAATGGTTTTATTCCCGTAGAGGAAATCAAAACAGGAAGAGTAAAAAGCAATAGCAACCAGTTACTGTTTGGAGATAACAATACCGACATTGTTCCAATGAACGGTATGAAAAATCACGGTCCTTTTGATTTTAGTGATACTTCCAATATTCATTTCTTTTTCATTTACCATAGAGATGATGTAGAGGTTGCAAAAAAAATGGATAGGTTCTTTAGAGGTCAAGAAAGAGGATTTGGTGGCTTATCAAAATTCATTCATACGCCTTATCATACCGAAAAGGGGTTTAGTATAATGTTTGAGGATAAAGAAAATCCTTGGTCTGAAATCTACCATAAAGTAACAGAAAAGCATTTTGAACCCGATATTCAATACATAGCAATTTACATCAGTCCGTTTTCTAAAAACTCACCTGATAAGTCCAGGAGAAAGATTTATTACAGACTGAAAGAGTTGCTACTTAAAAAAGGAATTTCCTCTCAGGTAATAGATGCTGAAAAAGTAATGACCAACGATAAATATTACTTTAGCTTACCCAACATTGCCATAGCCATATTAGCCAAATTAAACGGTATTCCTTGGCGTTTAGACAACCCCATAAAGAAAGAATTGGTTATAGGTGTAGGAGCGTTTAAGAACCCTGATTTCGATATAAAATACATAGGAAGTGCATTCAGTTTTTCTAATAACGGAAGATTTAACCGTTTTGAATGTTTCCAACAAGACCAGACAAGAGAATTGGCGGGTTCTATCATAAAATCGGTAAAAGATTATGCAGCTCTTAATCCTGATATAAAACGCTTGGTAATTCATTTCTACAAGACAATGAGCCAAGACGAATTACAGCCAATTGAAAATGGTTTAAAACGTTTAGGGTTGGGTATTCCAGTATTCATTGTATCTATCAATAAAACAGAATCATCAGATATTGTAGCATTTGATTTAGGTTGGAAGGATTTAATGCCATTAAGCGGTACATACATCAATATTGGCTACAACAAGTTCCTATTGTTCAACAATACAAGGTACAGTAATAACGGTTTCAATTTTCACGATGGCTACCCATTCCCGATAAAACTAAAAATCTACTGTACTCAAAAAGAATTGGTTGATGACTTCAAAACAGTAAGAGAACTCATAGACCAAGTATATCAATTCAGTAGAATGTATTGGAAATCGGTACGCCAACAGAATTTACCCGTTACCATAAAATACCCTGAAATGGTTGCAGAAATGCTTCCACACTTTGACGGTAACGAAATACCCGAATTTGGTAAAGATAACCTTTGGTTTTTGTAAGTATATATGGATAATCAATTTGAAAACTTTATATCAGAAGAAAATTTTTATTTAGCCTTTAAGCGGCTTCAAACCGTTGATGGTTATGCTTTTTACAAAAGCCTTTATCGTCCAGACCTCAATTATTTTGGTTTATATATGGAGGATAATATTAATTTTTTGATACATAAAATTCAGGAGGGTATTTACACACCTCAAAGTAGTTTCAAGATTTATGTTCCTAAAAAAAACAATTTAGTTCGCCCACTAACCTTATTACAATTTGAAGACTTATTAGTATATCAGGCCATAATAAATATTGTCGGAGATGTTTTATATGATGAAATTTCAACTCTTCAGAATGATATTATTTTCGGTAACATTTACAATAAAACAACTTCTGAATCAAAGATTTTCTTATTTGAAAAATGGAAAAAACAGTGGAAAAAGTATAATCAAGTAACCGAAGATATTTATAATGAAGGCTATGAATATTTTTCAGATTTTGATATTGCATCTTTTTTTGACACCATTAACCATAATATTTTAACTCAAATACTTGTTAAAAAAGGAGTTGAGACAAACTTGGCTGAATTCCTTCAAAATTGTTTAGCAAAATGGTCTGTTGCCATTAATCGCCAGAATTATGTATTAAATCAAGGTCTCCCACAAGGTCCTGTAGGTTCAGCACTTTTGGCTGATATATACCTTTTACCCATAGATGAAAAGGTAACTTCCAATAAAAATTTAAATATCAGATATCAAAGATATGTAGATGATATTAGGATTTTATCTAAAACTGAGATTGAAGGTAAAAAGGCAATAGCTTATTTGGATTTACTTGCTCGTGATTTCGGGTTAATTCCCCAATCAACTAAAATTTCTACAAGACACATTTCTAATATTAAAAAGGAATTAAAGGTTCAGCATAGTAAGTTTTCAGATATAGCAAAAGAATTTACAGATAATGGTAAAAAATTAAAACCAGCTACCCATAAGAAGCAGAAACGTCAGTTTTTAAATTGCTTTGTCAATTCAACCAGTGAAAAATCTAATGATGATTTTTTAAATAAAACGATTATTAGTTTCTCTCTTTTTAAGCTAAATAAAGATGATGAAGTTAAAGATGCTATTATTGCTAATATTGGCAATTTATACCCGTTTATGCAGGGTGTTTTATTTTACCTTTCAAAACATTACTCTCAGGATAGTCAAATACAATCTAAGTTATTGGAATTGATTAATGGTGATAATTTATTATTTCAGCACATTATAGCATTGATATATAAAGAGTTTCCTAACCTACCTTATTCAGAAGAACTATTTCTAAAACACTATGAAAACAATAATAAATTTTGGCTTATTAAGTATTACGTTTTAGATTGGCTGAAAAGCAATGGACAACAGGAACTTATAAACTCTCTTGAAGAAACTGATAATTATTTTATAAATCGAAAAATATTGGCTTATAAGTCTGGATTTATAACCTCTCCTGATGCAAGAAAAAGACTTCTGCGTAAGGGAATGAAGTCTGAAAACTCTATGTTAGCTCTTCAAGCAAATTACTTACACGCATCATCATTAAGCCTGGGCAAACTAAATAACACAGCTGATTTAAACCCTTACATTGGTAATATTCTCACAAATCGAAAAGACAATTTTATTTGTCATAAGCTAAAAAGCGATTACGGCATTTCCAACGTAGAAGATTTTTTTGATGAAGCATCTTGGGATAAGAGCGTTTTCCAAGAACTAAAATTAAATTTTCTACTATTTATCAATCATTTAGAGTTAGACCCTTCTATCTCATTGATGTCTTTAAATAATTTTAATGAGATTATATTCGGAAAACTAACTTCAATTCAAGACTTGGAACTATCTCCAAAGGCTGATTTTGGAGGTAGTATAGATATGATTAAAACTGCATATCCAATTACAGCTAATTATTTTCACAAAATCAATGATGCACGTAATCAAAAGACATATGCACACTATAAAGATAAAAGTGGAAACATTAGAATTAAAATCTCATTCAAGGAATTAAATAAGCTTATTAATACTTCTATGTTTCAAAAAGCCATACAGGAAATTTGTAATAAAACTTTAGTAGAAGTAGTTTAAACATTCCCCACCGCACAGCCATTTGCTTCCAGTAGGTTCTTTTCGTTCGCTCGTACCTCACTTACTACAATCACCCACTTCCTGCAACGCACAGCAAGAGAAGCCCTTCATTCCTTTCCGTTGCACTACAATCCATTCCGTCCTGCACTTGCTTTTCTCTACGCACATCCAAACGCAGGTAAAGCGGTGTTCCGCCTTCGGTCGTCAGCAAATAAAATCGCCAAACCATTACAGCACATTTTTTGGAATACTTCAATTTTTAAAGGTCAAAAAAAGAGCTATAATGCCCTACGGGTGCTTCGCTAAAGCTACGCAGTTTGTCACTTTTATTGCGTTCCTCTGTCAGTTGTCACGGTAGTTCCCTTGTCTTTTTTGCCACTTCCTTCCGCACCTCCAGTCAGTCGGAAAAAATCCAACCACTACCCATAATTTTGCTCGCCTGCGGGTCGCTGCGGGCTGCGGCTTAATACTGTTTGATTTGCCTCCGCTATCGCTCTGGCTATTAAAGCGGTAAGCCTTGTGTAAGTTCCGTTGCACTCCGCCTTTTTGTGTAAATAAAAATTACAAAAAGGCTGCGTTCCACTACACACATAGCTACAAACCACCCTTATCAGGGCTTCTGTTGGTAGCACCCTTGCTCCACTCGCAGGCGGCTCGCGTTGCTTGTCCAAAGTCCGCAATCCGTTCGTACCTCACTACTTGCAGCCTTCGTCCAGCCGATTAGCTCAAGGCTGTTTTTACCTGCGTTTACGCACGATTAAACTCCGCATTCCAATTCAACATTCCGATTCATTAAACAGGTTTTAAAAATGATTTAATAAGCCCTTAAATATTGAAGAACATTCAAAAAAAAGAGAATAGCAAAGATAGGCGTGTCCGCACAAGCCCACCGCACAAACGGATTATCAAGGTCAAGCCCTACGGGTTTTGAAAAAAATCTCCACCCTCTGGGTAGTATTTTTTACAAAAACCTTGACAACCCTGCCAAACACGCCTTTTCAAGAGCTTTCTCTTTTCTTTTTTTCCCTTTTTTCTTTTCTCTTTTAAAAATGAATGAGCGAAGCGTAGCAAGCAAATATTTAATGGCTCACTATATGAAAACGTTTCGCATCAAAACCCACCGATTAAACCAGAATTATTCTGAACCTCATTTCTTTATACTGAATAAAGGATTGAATAGCGGAAAACCGCTTAATGAACCTTGTCCGAATTGCTTTGTCTGCATTACAACCAATGAAACCGATAAGGATTTTATGTATTGGTTTTGCTTCGGATTATGGAAATCTAAATCATTCCATTACTACCTAAAAGGCTCTGTAATTCCATTCATCACGATTGGAGATATTAAAAAGCACCTTCAGGATAATGAATGTATTGCAAGGAAAAATCCTCAGTTATTTCACCAGTCAATTCACCACTTGAAATTGTTGGAAGTAAATGAGGAAAAACTCAAACTTTCATTAAAAATGATAGATAACGCCAAAAGGGCAATCTTCTATAAGTTGATGAATAAAACAGGTGCATTTTAAACACTGCATCTGTCATAAAATCAATTTCTTATAAGCAAAAAAGAGCAAAGAAAAGCAACAGAAACCCTGACTGAACTACTGCATACTTATTGAAGTATCTTAGATATTAAAGGACAAAGCCGAGTCAAGTCCGTGCCAAGTCCGAACATTTGTTTAACCCCAAAAAAAATAGAAAAGATGGGAAAAATTAATCAAGGTATTCTCGGTGGTGTCTCAGGACAAGTTGGGAATGTAATCGGTGGAACTTGGAAGGGCATTGATTACCTAAGAATTAAACCTTCCAGTGTAGCCAACCCAAGAACCGAAGCGCAAGTTGACCAACGTTCTAAGTTTTCAACCGTGCTTAGCTTTCTGCAACCAATGACGGACTTCTTACGTGTTGGTTTCAAATTGTATGCAAACAAGATGACTCAGTTCAACGCTGCAATGTCTTACAACTTGAACAATGCAATTACAGGAGCTTATCCGAGTTTTGCCATTGATTATCCCAATTCATTGGTTACTCGTGGTAATCTAACAGGTGCAGTTGGTGGAGCAGCTACTTCTCCAAGTGCGGCAACAGTAGATGTAAACTGGACAGATAATTCAGGAAGTGGTAGTGCCTTAGCTACTGACAAAGCAATGATTTTGCTTTACAATGCTACAAGAGGAGAAAGTGTATTTACTACAGCTGGACCAGCAAGGTCAGCAGGAACAGAAAGTATTTCAGTACCTTCTGAATACTCTGGTGAAGATGTTGAGGTATTCTTAGGGTTTATCTCAGAAGATGGCTCTAAAGTAGCGAATAGCTCTTATTTAGGTTCTGTAACAGTTGCTTAATAGCGATTGACGTTTTCTTGGAAAACCGTCCTTTTTTAGGGGCGGTTTTTTTATCTTTACACCTCTCGATTTTCCTATCTTTAGTCCTTAATTAGCTATAATTCAACACTTTTTGTTGCTTATTTGTATCTATTGATGGCTAATTAATTGATAATCAGTATCACATTACATTTTGTATCGGGAAGTAAATCTGCTGTTTTTTACAATTATAACCTTATTTTTGAACTATGGCTAGCCTGTTTTCAAAAAAATCTTTTATCGCTGATCTTCTCGAAAATTTTGTGGATATCCACTGCCATATTTTACCGGGCATTGACGATGGTGCCAGTAACTCAAAAGTCTCCATTACCTTAATTAGAAAGCTTAAGAAGCTGGGAATTGTCCACTACATAGCTACACCACATGTGATGTTCGATTATTATCCTAATACAGCTTATACCATTGCGGAAGCTTATGAAAAATTACAGGATGCACTCGTGAAAACCAATCTTTCACAAATTACTGTTAGTGCTGCAGCTGAATACATGATCGATATGCATTTTGAAGAACTTTTAGACACAAAAAATATTCTCCCGCTAAAAGGCACGTATGTTTTGGTAGAAATGTCTTATTTACAACCCCCTATAAATTTAGAAGCAACATTAAAAAAGATACAAGACAAAGGGTTTTTGCCCGTTTTAGCACATCCGGAAAGGTATGTGTATTATCATGATAAAAAAATGAGTTATGATTATTTGAAACGCTTAGGGTGCTTCTTCCAGGCAAACTTGTTATCGTTTGGTCCTCATTATGGGAAAAACGTACAAAAAACAGCGCATTATCTCTTAGAGAATGGATGGATAGATTTTGTAGGTACTGATGTGCACCATATAGGACATGTAAATAGTTTAGCTGAACTGACCGTCTCTTCAAAAACATTTGAACACTTAAAACCTGTAATAGCTAATACTACCCGTGTTTTTTCAACTTTAATTTAAATACGAAGCTTCTTTGTTTTTTTAACCTCACCATAGTTACCGTAACCATATTTAGCTCCATAGCCAAAATTGGAGGCTTTTACGTCATTTACCACCATCATCATGCCATTGAGACGCTTATCCTGATACAATTCTTTTGGGAAGTTTAACAAACGTTTATCTGTATAGCCTGCTCGCGTTACATAGATTGTATGATGAGCATAACGACTGATCAATAACGTATCTGTTACCAACATAGCTGGTGCTGTATCAACAATTACAAAATCATATTTTGCGGCCATGTTGTCTAATAAGCCACCCATCCGGTCTGACATCAGTAATTCGGCAGGATTTGGTGGTATTTTTCCTGATTGGATGACATCGATGTGATTATTGTTTACCTCATAAGCACCTATAATGTCTCTACTCTTTAATAAATGATTGTGAAGATAATCTGTTAATCCATCTCGTTTCAAGCTCTTTTTCAAGAATAAGTGAAGTTTTGGATTTCGTATATCAGCACCTATTAGCAATACTTTTTTATCAGAATTTGCCAACGTCAGTGCTAAATTCATTGAAACAAAAGTCTTTCCTTCTCCATTTATGGTTGATGTTACATATATTATATTATTTTGTTCACCATTTCTTGCCCTGATAAAATAATCCAAGTTGGAGCGCATAATACGAAACGACTCCGAAAGAATAGAACGGTCATACCGCTGAATGATGGGAAGTCCCTTCTTTATTTTAACCCTAGGAAGTTCTCCTAACAGTGGGATTTGTTTTATTATTTTTTCCAAATCTTCTTTATTATGAATTTTAGTATCCAGTAATTCCCCCGCATAAATTACCGAAAAAGGGATGGCCAAGCCCGCAAGCAATGCAGCTAAAAACACCATTTTTCTCCGTGGTGATATTGGAACATCACTTTTTCCATATGCAGGGTCTATTACCTTTGCATTGACGGAAGTAGCCGCTACAGAGATGGCTGCTTCTTCTCGTTTTTGCAACAAGTACAAATAGAGCGATTCTTTTATTTGTTGCTGTCGCTGAATATCGCGAAACTCTCGCTCCTGACCGGGAACAGAAGATATTTTATAGTTAATGCGGGCACTCTGTCGTTCCAAATCGCTTACTTGTATATTCAATGAGTTGCTAAGGTTTCGTAAGCTCTGTTGCATACCTTGTTTCAAACCGTCTAATTGCTGGTTCAAGTTTACAATGATCGGGTTCTTTTCACTAGAACTTTTCAGTAATCTTTGCCGCTCTAATACCAATTCATTATACTTAGAAGTAATACTTGTTATTGAAGGGTCCGACAAGCCTATGTTGGAAGGGATTAATTCATACGAACTTTGTTCCTCTACATAATCATTCATATAATTCACCATGCTCAATTCTGTTCGGGCAGCGGATAATTTCTGTTCATTCTCTGAGCCTGAAGAAAGGTAAATATCTGCTTCAGAAGCAATATCTGTAAGCCGATTGCCTATTTTAAATTGTTCTACTACCTGATCTACATTGGAAAGATCAGTTGCTATAAGGTCTATCCTACTACTAATGAAATCTGCTGTGTTTTTTGCAATTAGCTTTTCTTCTTCTACTGTATTTTCCTGGTATTTTTGAATAAGTGTATTAATAATCTGCTTAGCCTTCTCAATTACCGGATCATTCAAAGAAATCTGTACCACACTTGAGCCTTCTTCTATGGGAGAAACAACTATTTTATTTCTATAATATTCCGCAACTTTATTAACAGGTTGTAGCCGTATTTTTATAGTGGTATTTTTGAACCGTTCTATATTATTTATTGCCGGAATAATAACCATGTCGCCGGAAGGAGTTATAATATTCTCCCCAAAATCAACATGCTTCACTTTAGTTTCATTCTCAAACTGATAATTAAAAGAGGTTTCTGATTTTATCTCAATATTAAATGTGAAATCTGACTGGTTAAGTGTAGAATCTGAAGCAATAAAATTTAATTTTACTGGTACTTCCGGAAACAATTCTATTTCATGTATTCTGCCTTCTGTATAGTACTGAATATTTAATTGACGCTCTTTGACCACTTTGGTCATAAGTGTCCTTGACTTTATGATCTGAATCTCATCTTCTACTTTATTTCCACTACCTGAAAGAAAGTTAAGGTCTTCAAAAATTGCCATTTCCGGGGCTGTTTTCTTATCATCACCAAGCATTATCCGTGCCGAAGCTGCATATTGTGGTGTAGTATATCTTAAGTATGTATAAGCCAGGCCTATACATATAATACAGCTAAGTACAAACCATCTCCAGTACCTTAAGTACCGCTCAAAGAACCTTCTTAATTCTGTATTGTCCGTAGTAGGAGAAGCTGTATGTTGATGTCCGGGCTCCATATATAATTTACCTTGTTAGAATGATCACAACCGAAGTAATAATTGTAGAAGCAATAGAAATAGCTATTGAAGCCCTATTATCAAGCCTGGAAGAGCTAATAGCTGATTGATTAGGCTCTACATACACCACATCGTTTTGAGTAAGGTAATATACAGGTGATTTGACGAACTCTTTTGAAGTAAGGTCTATTCGTGTGTAGGTTTTTGTACCGTTAAAATCACGTATCACCAATACATTTTTACGCTCTCCCTTTATCCTGAGGTCTCCGGCAAGCCCTAACGCTTCCAAAACAGTGATCCGCTCCCCTTCAATCCGGTAAGTTCCGGGCCGGTTTACTTCTCCCAATACCGTTACCCTGAAGTTTTTAATCCGAATATTTATAATCGGGTCCTTGAGGTAGTCTTTTAACTTTTCTCTCAACAATTGTTTTGCCTCTTCCGGGTTCAATCCTAATAATTTAACTTTACCAAGAATAGGAAAATCAATATTCCCATCTTTATCAATCAGGTAGTCCAATTCTACCGGACGCCCAAATTCACTAGTTCCTTTTACCAAATTAAAAGGCTTGGTGGCTTCCATATCATAAGCAGATACATGAATACTCACTATATCATCAATTTTAAAATTGGGTGAAAATGTATCTGTATCCACTATTGTTTCAAAATCTTTCGCATTTTGAAAATAGACAACATCTTCCCTAGATGCGCACGAAACAAGGAAGATGGATAGTATGATAAAAAATAAGTTGTTTTTTAGCCTGCATTTATATTTTGTCATAGATCTTTTTTTGTATAATTAGTAGTATTGATAGCACCGTTCATTATTCGTTTACGGGCTTCTATGATAGAAGTGTTTTTATCATATATTTCATATTTTGAATTCTTGGATTGATATTCCGGAACAAGCTCTTTCATTTTTTTTACAATTCCTTTGCTCTGGAAACGATTGGCAATACACAACTCTTCTATGTCAGATTTTGTGGTAGTGTATGGAAACTCTTTTGTTTTGCTTATCATTATCTTCTTATGATAAGTGGGCAAGGTGTTTTCACCATTGGCCAATAATTCTTCGTAGAGTTTTTCTCCCGGCCGCAATCCGGTAATCTTGATAGCCATTTCTTGTGGATATTTTAGTCCTGATAATTTGATCATATTAAGGGCAAGGTCATAAATTTTAACAGGCGCTCCCATATCAAATATGAAAATTTCTCCTCCTTTACCCATGGCTCCGGCTTCTAAGACCAATTGAGATGCTTCCGGTATAGTCATAAAATAGCGGGTTACATCTTTATGGGTGACGGTTAAAGGTCCGCCATTCTCTATCTGTTTTTTGAACAATGGGATCACAGATCCATTAGAACCTAATACATTTCCAAACCGTGTAATGATAAACCGGGTTTTGCTTTCTTGCTGTACACAACTTATATACATTTCAGCAATCCGCTTTGTGGCACCCATCACACTCGTTGGGTTGACTGCTTTATCTGTTGATACAAAAACAAACTTCTTTATTTTGTACCTAGATGCTGTATCAGTTAATGTTTTTGTGCCCAACACATTAATTTTAATAGCTTCATAAGGGGTGGCTTCCATTAAAGGCACATGTTTGTATGCTGCTGCGTGAAAGACAATGGAAGGGTTATATTTCTGAAAAATAGTATCTACCCTATTCTTATCACGAATGTCCGCAACAACAACCTTAAACTTATGTATGGCCAACTGTTTAAGGTTTTGCTCTAAATCATATAATGGTGATTCTGCTTGATCTAATAGAATTAGCTTTTCTACATCATACTGTGCGATTTGTCGGGCCAATTCACTCCCGATAGAGCCTGCTGCCCCGGTTACCAGTACAACTTCTCCTTGTAGTTCCTGTTGTAATTTAGGATTGTTGATCTGGATAGGATCTCTCTCTAAAAGGTCTTCTATTTGAACTTGTTTTATTTGACCAAGGCTTAATTCTCCATTAATCCACTTCTCAATAGGAGGCACTACCTTAATTTTTGTAGGCAACTTTACCATATTCTCTATTAGTTCCCTATATTTTTTTGATTTTATTCCTTGAATTGCTATGACAATCTCATCTACTGCATTTTTATAAATATATTTAGATGTCACTTTGTTTGATGCCAAAATAGGCACACCATTTATCTGTTTCCCTATTTTTTTAGGGTCATCATCAATATAAGCAACAACAGTTACGCGATTTCGCAAATTATTTATCAATGCATTGTATGTTATAATACCTGAGTCTCCGGCTCCGTATATCATTACTTTTTTACAGTTTCCCAATAAGCAATGCAGTTTTTTATACGCCAGTTTAAATGCCAATCTGCTTGCACTCAATACCACAAAGCTTAGCAATGAATGTATGATAAGGATGGAAATAGGGATTGTATAATCTTCTATGATGTTTAGTTGATTATTTACCAAAATAAAAGAAATGGTCAACACTCCTAACAAGGAGATCGCATTAAAAAGATTCATCACATCTTTAAAACCGGTGTGACGTATCACTCCTTTATAGGATCCAACTATTAAGAAACTTATAGCTGCTATGGCAACTAATACCGGAAGCTGAACCCATAATTTTGTTATATCAAAATTTAGCGTACAATTGAAACGAATAAAATATGCTAAAAAGAATGTGATACCAACTATCATCAAATCAATAGCTAACACTAGCCATTTAGAAGCATATTTTTGAGATTTATTAGCTAGGTAGTTCTTTATCATTCGTCCGTATTTTTAATTATTATTTCGGTTATTCGGGCAATATCTGACTGGCTTAGGCTTGAACCACTTGGCAAACACAATCCTTTTTCAAATAACCGCTCTGAAACACCACTTAAATATGCATCGCATCCCTTATAAACAGGTTGTAAATGCATTGGCTTCCATAAAGGCCTCGATTCTATGTCTTCTTTTTCCAATGCTATCCTGATACGTTCTCTTTGTTCATACGATGCTGTAATAATGCATGTTAGCCATCTATTTGAAAAAAATCCGTCAGGTTCCTCTAAAAATGAGATATTGGTATATCCGGACAATATTTTTTTGTAATAGTCAAAATTGTTTCGTCTTGCTGCTACCCGTTCATTAATAACTTCCATTTGACCACGTCCAATTCCTGCAACTACATTGCTCATCCGGTAATTGTACCCGATATGTGAATGTTCGTAATGTGGTGCAATATCCCGCGCCTGCGTTGAAAGAAAAATCACTTTATCTTTTATCCATTTATTCTTTGCAACTAGTGCCCCCCCTCCGGAGGTTGTGATAATTTTGTTTCCGTTAAAAGAAAGAATCCCTAAATCTCCCAATGTGCCGCATTTTTGCCCTAAATAGCTACTCCCTAGTGCTTCCGCACTGTCTTCAATAATGGGGATCTCATATTTTTGGGCAATTTCACGCACCTCTTCTACCATATATGGCATTCCGTATAAATGGACAGCTATAATGGCTTGGGGTTTTTTATTTTTTGAAATCCGGTTTAGAATTGCTTTTTCCAGAAGCTCCGGGGATAAGTTCCAGGTATCTGCCTCACTATCAATAAAAATAGGGGTTGCTCCCATGTATATTATCGGGTTGGCCGATGCAGTAAAAGTAAAACTCTGGCACAGTACCTCATCTCCTCTGGAAATGCCTAAAATCCTAAGTGCTAGATGTATTGCCGCTGTTCCCGAACTTACTGCAGCAACATGACAATCTTCACATAGATATGACTCCAAGTCGTTCTCAAACCCATATAAATTAGGCCCTAACGGAGCTATCCAATTTGTTTCAAAAGCATCATTAACATACTTCTGTTCGTTGCCTCCCATGTGAGGGGAAGAAAGCCATATTTTAGTCTTTGTTATCACACAAACTGTTTTTATAATGATTATTTAATCATTCACAGCGTATGGTTTGTGTTCATTATGAGAAAGGGCAGGAAGAGGACTGTTCTTACATTACACTAAAAAAATAAACTGATTTTCATTACCTTCCTTGGAAAACAGGTCGGTCTTTTTTGTGATGGTGTGTTTCATAATCCTCAAAATATTAAACTAATAAGGTGCTATTAATCAATTTAATACTTTCGGGTTTATGGGGTAAATTTAGTAATTGTTTAAGAGCTGTATGTATTGTTATTGTTTATTTCGCCAAAATCTTGATAAAAATCGGTTAACGACTATACATTGTATTTTACTGTCAGAAATTTATCCCATTCATCTGTTTTTATTGTTGATTGATCGTAAAAATGAAAAAATATGGTTTTCAGCGTCATTATTTACACATCATACTCTAAAGTTGAATGTTTTTAAAACTATTTTTTAATCTTTGTTCAATTGTACTTGATTTTTAAAAGAATATTTGATGAAAATACTTGTTACCGGAGCAGCAGGTTTTATAGGGTTTCATGTAGCCAAAGTGCTCATCGATAAAGGTCATAATGTTATAGGGTTAGATAATATCAATGATTATTATGATGTCAACCTGAAATATGCCCGTCTTGCTGAGCTGGGTATAAATAAAAAACAAGCAGCCCTTTATGGAAAAGTTACAGAAAGTGAACTGCGCCAAGCTAAATTTAAGTTTATTAGGCTACACCTAGAAGATCGAGAAAAGTTGCCAAAACTTTTTAAAGAAGAATCTTTTGAGGTTGTCTGTAACCTTGCTGCCCAGGCAGGAGTGCGTTACAGTCTAGAAAACCCGGAAACTTATATTGACAGTAATATTTCCGGTTTTTTAAATATTTTGGAATGCTGCAGGCATTATAATGTAAAGCATCTTGTATATGCAAGTAGCTCTAGCGTGTATGGATTGAATGAGGAAATCCCTTTTTCGGTACAGCATAATGTAAATCACCCTATAAGTTTGTATGCAGCTACCAAACGGAGTAACGAATTGATGGCACATACGTATAGTCATTTATTTGGTATTCCAACTACAGGTTTACGCTTCTTTACGGTTTATGGTCCCTGGGGACGGCCTGATATGGCCTTATTCCTTTTTACAGATGCCATAGCAAACAATAAACCTATAAAAGTTTTTAATTATGGGAAAATGGAGCGCGACTTCACCTATATTGATGATATTGTAGAGGGAGTTGTTAGGATCATCGAAGGCCCTATTAATAATCGTAAGGAAACAAACGACTTATATAAACTGTATAATATTGGAAACAACAAATCTGTCAAACTCCTTGATTTCATACATGCGATTGAACAAAATTTAGGGAAAATAGCTAAAAAAGAAATGTTGCCTATTCAACCTGGTGATGTAGAACGTACTTGGGCAGATGTAGATGCGCTTATAGATGACTACGGATATAGGCCTAATACTCCAATTAAAAAAGGGGTTAAAGAATTTGTGAACTGGTATAAAGGTTTTTACAATAAAAATAAATAATTAAAAAAAGCAGCTTGTTAAGCTGCTTTTTTTATTGAAGGGATTTAAGTTATCTGTTAATCGTATAGGTAAATGTTACATTTTTATTTTTAGAAGGGTCATACCCTGTGTAATTAGGTGGCTCTGCATTAGATCCATTCACTATAATATCGCCATGGATTTCACTTACCCCGAGCAACGTACTATGTCCTCGAACTTGAAAGAATGGTTCTTTTGCCCCATAGTCCAACCTGAGATTCTCAAAAGTAAACCCTCCTAATGGGCCCGACGCATAATCATAACTGGGAACTTCTAAATTAATTGGTGGATGGGTATCTGCCAAAGAAATATTCCTTGCAACAGAATTTTTAAATGTAACGTGAAAAGCTTCTTTAATTTTTCTACTATACAACATTCCCCATTCACTTCCGTCTATTACAATGCCGTCAAAAGTCACTGTTCCTTTTACCGGGCGCGTATCGTGTGCACTAATCCCTATTTCACTGGCAGCATAGCGATTTGATTCGTCATGGTTCATACTCAAGAAACAATCTTTGAATGAAATACTTACCGGCTCTGATGTGTCATCAAGATTAAACAACGCTAACAATATCCCTGAGTGATGATTATTAGTAAATGAACAATCAGAAAAATTAACATTCACAACTCTATCAATGGGGTTATTAGGTTCTATATCAACACCTGCTTCAGGCAATGCACCTTTAGTTTCAGTAAACAGAGAGTTTCTCACCCACATATTCTGTACACTTATAATGCTCATTCCCTGACGTCTGTGATTAATCGATTGAATGTCTTCAACAATTATATTCTCAGAGTATGATTTTTGAGAAGATCCGGCCACATATATTCCATCCCCTCCACTATCTTGCAGTGTCAGTCCTTTTACAGTAATGTCTGTACTACCTCTCAAACTAAGTGTATGGCGCCATTCTCCACTAGTATA
The DNA here is from genome assembly GCF_037645805.1 of Leptobacterium meishanense. Lineage (NCBI taxonomy): Bacteria > Pseudomonadati > Bacteroidota > Flavobacteriia > Flavobacteriales > Flavobacteriaceae > Leptobacterium > Leptobacterium meishanense. The sequence continues at coordinate 108,023 of NZ_JBBEXE010000009.1, read as the reverse complement.
CTCATCTTTATTCATATCAAAAGTGGCTCCATAACCAATAATGGTAATATTATGACCATTGATAAATTGTAATAGGGCATCATTTGTATTCGGAAATGCTCCTCGTTTTGCTTTTAAAACAACTCCTTCTTCAAAGAAGATGAATTTATTACTTATGTTCGTAATCCGTGTTGGTTTTATAATCCAATCGGAAGCTTGCTTGTCAATAACAATGGTATCATTATCTGAAGTAAGGGCTGCTACAAATGCACTGGTAGCATCTGTTTCATTATAACCAAAAGTGGAGGCTTTTACACCTTGCACATCACTTGGTGGGGGAGTTTCTTCCGGAGGGGTTTCACCATTTTCATCCGTTGGGGGTTCTTCTTCAGTTGATTCTTCTTCCGTAGTGTCGTTTTCATTATCAACGACTTCTTCAGCGGTTTCATCAACTATTGTGATAACGTCTTCCTCTCGGGTACACGAAAGGATAAGCAGTAGCATAACTGCTAGTGTAATCTGTTTTCTCATGATTCGATTTGGGGTTTAATGATTAACAGTAACTAATAAACTTAATATGTCTCTTTCCAATTTGTAACGTATTAATTATCAAAATCGTATATAGATCTTGAAAAAAATTATAAAATATGGTTTTGCGAAGCTTAGATACAACTATTTTTATATACGCACAGATGAACAAAAAAGATTACTGCTTGTTCAAATTAATAAAATTTTAACATCTTGATAAAAAAGAGTAAGACATTCCTATTTCATTATCATCCATCCATTCAAAAGGTTTGAATAAATCTTAAAGGGTTTATTTCTATTGATAGAATCTATGTAAGGGTCTTCAAAAAATGATATAATTCAAATTATTTACAAATAATGGATCAATAGTCCTTATCTGTAATTATGGTATAAGTAATACGCACTTGTCTATTATTTTCCGGATTGTAGTTTAAATATTTAATACCTCCCTGCCATGGGTTTATAACAGTAATATCACCATATATCCCTGCCACTTCTTTAAGTGTTTCTTTTTTTGAACCCCTTACTTGAAAAAATGGAAGTGCTGTTTTATACGCAAGCATTACGTTCTGAAAAGTAAATCCTCCCAAAGCTCCTGTTTCTTTATTATAATCAGGAACTTCTAAATATATGGGGGGCCAAGTATTATCCTGAGATATGTTTATAGCAGCACAATCTTTAAAAGTTACATGATAGGCATCTCTAGTTTTTCTGCTATATAACATTCCCCATTTACTCCCATCTATCAAACAATTATTAAAAATCACCTCTCCTTTTACAGGGTTTAAAGGACTAGCTCCAACAATAATTTCACTGGCTGCATATCGGTTTTCAGGGTTATGATTATTCTTTAAATAACAATTTGAAAAATAAACACTTACAGGTTCAGAGGTATGATCCATCTTGTTTAGGGCCAATAAAATCCCTGCATGATCATTATCTATAAAAGAACAATTTTCAAAACGAATATTTATTATCTTGTCTTGATTATGGTTGGGTTCTATATCTACCCCGGCCCCGGGAAGAGTTCCTTTCGTATTTTTAAAAACACTCTGACTAATGTATATGTTTTTACCGCTTATAATACTTATTCCCTGCCTTTTATTGTTCATTGCTGTAACAGCATTGATAGTAATATTTTCGCTGTAGCTTCCTTTTTCTAATCCAGCAATATAAATACCATCTCCCCCGCTATTTGCTATAGTCAGTTTTTCGATATAAATATTCCTACATTTTCGGAGGCTTATACTATGTCGCCATTCTCCTGTTATATACTCGTCCTTATCCATTATAAACAAAGCTCCATTGCCTATGATTTTTACATTCTCAGCATTAATAAACTCAAGGAGCCTATCTGATTCATTTGTAAAGGCTCCTTTTTTAGCTCGTAGTGTAACTCCTTTTTCAAAAAGGATTGTTTTATTGCTAAGATTTCTAAATACAGTGGGTCTTATATGCCAATCAGAAAACTGTTTATCAATAATGATAGTATCAGCTTCTGATTGAACAGCTTGCTGAAATGCTGCTGTAGCGTCTTGGGGATTGTATCCATAAACAGATGCTTTTACCTTTTGAGCAGCAATACTACAAATCCCTCCAAGCAATAATATTACGGTAACAAGTATCTTCATGACTATCTATTATAACCTTTTAAACCATTAAAAATACTTTTTATGCTTAGTAATATGCTTATTTCTCTGTATAATGTGAATTTCAACGATATTATCACCTGCTTATGGTGAGAAACCCATCCTTAAGAAGGTAAATTTTCATCTTTGCTAAGGGTTTGGACTGAAAAACAAGCTAAAAATCGTGCACAAAATACTCCATAAACCTTAATTGCTTAAATCATAAAAAAACCTCTCAGTTTGAAAAAACAGTTAGCGTTAATAATAGTAAAAAAAAGTCTAAAGACCACTTTAAGCACCTGTTTTTATATGCCTCGGACACGTTTTGATAGCATCCTAAATATTATTCGCCAGCCCATTGTGGCAAATATGTTACTCGTTGGTATTGTTACATTGGCTGTGAAGGTTATTTCTTTTTATAAAGAAACGGTAATAGCCAGTACATTTGGTCTTTCTGAATTATTAGACACCTTCTATATTGCTATTCTAATCCCTTCTTTTGTACAAAATGTATTCGTAGGGGCATTAAAAAACCTTTTTATCCCCAATTACATCACAGAGCTTCATACAACCAAACAGCGAGGAGGGTTTCAAACATTGGGGTTTAGCATCATAATTATCATTGTATCAGTACTTATTATCCTCTCTTTAATATTTGCTGTTTATTTTTTGGAATTTGTATTCCCTGGCCATTCAGAAGCTTTTTATCAGCTAGTGAGAATACAGTTATACTTTGCATTACCTTGTCTTTATTTTTGGGGGGCTTCTACTTTACTGGAAGGGTTGTTGGAAATTGACAACAAATTTTTCGTTGCTACCATAGCACCTGTCTTTATGGCTATTGCCACTATTTTTTGTCTGTTTTTTTTAAGGGATGTATTAGGAAAAGTTGTCTTAGTAGTCGGCATGTTAAGTGGCAGTGTTTTAGGGTTTGCCTACCTCCTTCTAATGGCTGTTCGATATAAAAAAATATACCTAGGGAAAATCCGGATGAATGGTAATATGCGGATGATGATAAAGCAATTACCCCCTAAAATTATTTCCGGCTTTTTAACAGGGGTGAATCCTTTTGTAGATCAGTTTTTTGCTGCGCAATTGGTAGTGGGGTCAATAGCAGCCATTAATTACGGTGTCAAAATACCGGCCTTTGCTGTTGGTATTTTAATATTAGCTTTGGGAAATGTACTCCTTCCTCATTTCTCAAGGCTCATTAATAAAGATCTAAGAAAAGCCTACGTACAACTTTTCAATATTTTAAAAATGATTTTTATAGGAAGCTTGCTATTAATGGTTATTGCTTTCTTTTTTTCTAATGAAATTATAGCATTCTTATTTGAAAGAAAAGCTTTTACAGCTGATAATACTATTGTTGTAGGCACAATTCAAAAGATTGCATTTGTATATGTGCCTTTCTATTTATGTACGCTTGTTACCGTGAAATTCCTTACCAGCATTAACAAAAATGCTTTTATGGCATGGACTTCTTTTTTCAATCTTATAATGAACCTAATCCTAAACATTATTCTAGTCAAAAAATGGGGGGTTTATGGGTTGGTTTTAAGTACCACTTGCGTGTATATAATAAGTAGTTTTATCTATTTCGGCTTTACTTACAGACAATATAAATTGCATTTAAATGAAAATTGATTTTATCATAAGTTCATTGGGTGGTGGTGGGGCCGAACGAGTAATGGCACTACTGGCCAATCATTTTGCTTTAAAAGGGAATGATGTTACCATCGTTACTTTTAATGATGGAGAGGCATATGAATTAAATGAAAATGTAAAGCGGGCTAAACTACATGGGGGCAAGATTAAAAACCACACTATAAGAAGTTTTATTAATCTCATACGACATTATTACAAAAAGAGAAACCGGCCTAAGGTAGCTATTTCCTTTATTACGCACGCTAGTATGATGGCCATTGTTACTTGCAGGTTCTACGGTATAAAAGTAATTGCTTCTGAACATAACAACCACCTACAAGCAAAAGTTCCTGTTTTCTTAACTCGTTTTGCCAGAGATTATATTTACCCTTTGGCGCATTACATTACAGTGTTAACCTCTTATGATATTGATTTCTATCAAAAGAAAGGTGCTAAAGTAGTTGTAATGCCCAACCCTTGTACTTTCAAACCTTTGAAAGACAGCCCAAAAACACGTGAAAAAGTCATTCTGGCTGTAGGCAATTTAGATCGGTACCACCATAAAGGGTTTGACAACTTAATAATATTAATTGCCCCTATATTGAAAGAGCATCCGGAATGGCACCTAAATATAGTAGGCGGAGGGAAAAACGGATTGGCTTACCTGAAGGAATTAGCAGATAGTAATAGGGTTCAAAATCAGGTTCATTTTGCAGGGTTTCAAAAAAATGTAAGTGCACTAATGCAAAAGTCTGAGATTTTTATACTACCCTCCCGTTTTGAAGGACTTCCCATGGTGTTGCTGGAAGCTATGTCGCAGGGAATGGCATGTATTGCTTATGATTGTGTTACGGGCCCTTCCGACATCATTAATAACAACATAAACGGTTTATTAATCGAAGATCAAAATCAAGAAGCCATGCAAAAAGGGCTCCGCGATTTAATAAATGACCCGTCACTAAGGGAAACTTTAAGCACACGGGCTATCCGTAGTTTGGAAAGGTTTTCCATGGAAACCATAGGCAATAAATGGGAAATGCTTTTTAAAAATATATTGACCAAATGAAACATCTAGGTATATTATTCTTACTAATCCCTTTTGTTTTAAATGCACTAAACATACAGGCTTTTGTCACTAAGTTTGTTTCTGTTTCCATAGGGCAGGCAATTGCTTATTTAAATGTAGCATTATTACTTATAGGGATCGGTTTTTTTATTAAACAAAAACGCTCTTTTCCTCCTCTAATAAAATTATGGGTATGGTTTTTTGGATGTTATTATGTCTTCGGGCTTATAGCAAATGCTATTCACCAAACACCGGCCCCTATTATAAAAACACTGATCCCTGTTATCTACTTTTTCAGTTTTGCAGTGTTTTTAAATATGGACAATTATCGTGCTTTTTTCCAAAAGGTAATGGCCATTACTTTCTTCATTGCTTGTTGCTTGCTTATTGTTATGCAACGCTATAATTTTTCATTAGATCATGATGGTATTTACGCATATACCCTAGATAGAGCCGGTGGTGTTTATGGAGATGCTAATAATGCTGCTGTTGTTTGCCTATTGTCATTCATTTTTATATATAAAATTTTCAATCCTAAAAAAAGAATATTGCGCCTTCTTAAGCTAATAGGGTTGGGTATTGCTGCATATGCCTTATTCCTTACATTTTCTAAAACCGGATTTGTTGTATTGTTTGTCGTAATAGGTTTTTTATTTTACAAGCTCTTTAATCTAAAAAGAATCTTACTTATCGTAATAATAGTGCCTGTTTTATTGTACACAGGGATCACTACTGCCTTGAACAGCGAAAGCTTAACGCCGGTCCAGAAAAGCCGGATCGAAAACATTGTCAACCTGCTTAGTTTCAATACTGAAAAGGTGGAGTTTTCAGACAGGGATATCTTGTTCAATAATATGATAAGCTTTATCTATGAAAACCCTTTTATAGGCAATGGTATTAATTTTTCGACAATGATACGAGGGCATAATACTATTTTTGGGGTTTGGGCAGATGCCGGGATCATAACTTTCTTACTTTTTCTTTTTCTGCTATTTCAACATTTCCGAAAAGCAATAGTAGCCCCTCCTGAAACCCGCTTCTTTTTATTACCTGTAATCTTTGTTCTATGCATATTCATGTTAAGCTTACAGAGTATTATCAATCAAGGGTACTTAATGGCTTTATTTGCATATATAGCTTATGGGTTAGAAAGCCGATATAAATCTGATGTCAAAGTATATAAACACCCTAGTTATGAGAAGAATATTAAAACTGTTTATTGATTATTACCGTCGTTTTTCCATGTCGGGAGTTGCATATGCACGACTGAAAGGAGTTTCTGTAGGCAATGATTGTCGCATTCTAACTACTACTTTAGGATCTGAGCCATGGCTAATTTCAATTGGAAATAAGGTAACCATCACTTCTGGGGTCCGGTTAATAACACATGATGGTTCATCATGGTTGTTCAGTGATAAAAAAGGAAGGAGGCAGATATACCGTCGCATTGTTATAGGCAATAATGTTTTCATCGGAGTTAAGAGTATTATTATGCCCGGCGTAAAAATTGATGATAATGTTATTGTAGCAGCAGGAAGTGTTGTAGTTAAGTCGATCCCCAGTGGAGTTATCGTAGGAGGCAATCCTGCTAAAATAATTGGTGATTATAACAGCTATAAAGAACGGGTACTGAAGAACTATGTTGCTAATGCTGATATTGATTTTTCAAAGAGTTATCGGGAGCGTGTCAATGAAGTTGTTGATAGTACTTTTAAATCTTATATGAAACAATAAAAGATCTTCATGAAAAAAAAGAAGAAAATAGTTTTTATAATTCCTTCTCTTCGAGCAGGAGGCGCAGAACGTATTATGTCTTTTATTGCAGAAAACTTAAACAAAGAGTTCTTTGAAACGACACTGCTTGTTATCGGCTCGGAAGAAAATGCTTCTTATAGGGTAACTAAAATCCCGGTTGTTTTCTTGAATAAGAATAAAGTACGCTCAGCCATTCCAGCATTGTTCAAGTACCTGTTATTCCACAAAATTGATTTAGTTGTAAGCGCAATTGGACATTTAAATACTGTCATGGCCATCCTTGCTGTATTTTTCCCAAGGATAAAGTTTGTAGCACGTGAAACTATCGTCCGGTCTGCAATGATTCCATATCAGGATCATAGAAAAAAATGGTTTGACCTTTCTATAATACAGCGCTATACATTAGATGCTATCATTTGTCAATCGAACGATATGAAAAAAGATTTGATAAAAAATTATCATTTTCCAGAAAAAAAACTTGTCATTATAAACAACCCTATTACAAAAGAAATTAATGTGAAAGCGGCCAAAAAGAACAACCCCATACGGTACATTACGGTGGGCAGGGTAGTAAAACAAAAGGGGTATAAGCGTCTTTTAAAACTATTAGCAAAATTGGAATATCCCTTCCAATATATCATTGTTGGTAATGGAAAAGAGATGAATGCTATTTTTAGGCAAATTGAATTTTTAGGCCTAGAAGATAATGTAATACACATTCCTTTTACAAAGAAAGTAGAAGAGTGTCTGGAACTAAGCGATGTGTTCCTTCAAGGTTCATATGTAGAAGGGTTTCCAAACGCACTTATAGAGAGTTGTGCAGTAGGCACTCCTGTTATTGCCTTCAATGCTCCCGGAGGGATTAATGAAATTATTGAGAATGGGGTTAACGGATATATTGTGAATACCGAAGAAGAGTTTATAGCCCTGCTAAATAAAACTAAAGATTTTCATTGGGACCCCAGAAAAGTAAGTGAATCGGTTACTTCAAGATATCATAAAAATAGTATTCTTAAAAAATATGAAGCCCTGTTTAATCAATTAACATGTTGAAAAGGAAACATATAGACTGGTTGTTTGTACTTCCCACTGACGGACTTGGTGGTGGGGCTGAACAATTTCTTTTTAATATTGCAGAACACCTCTCTAGTAAAAATGAAAAATGTAAGATCATTATCCTTACACGCAAAAAATACAAGGGTTGGGATAAGCTCGAAAAAAACTGTCAGATTACCTATTTACCTTTTTCTTCAGTGATTTTAGGGTATTTATTTTTAGTACTAGTCTTATTTCGGTTATTTGTCACACATCAGCTAGATTATACATTTACTTCCCAAACACTCATAAATGGCTTATTAGGATGTTATAAACGTATAGGTCTCATACCAAATACAAAAGTAATCGTTAGGGAATCCAACTCTATTTTTAAACTTCTTAAAGGTAAAAAACTAAGGCTTTACACTACTGCTTATAAATTAGGATATAAAGGTGTTGATCTTATTATCTGCCAAACTGCTTACATGAAAGATCAGTTGCTTTCAGTTATTCCAAAATTGGAAAAAAATGCAAAAATTGTTGTTCTTCACAATCCTGTTAATCTAGGCCTAATTGCTGAAAAGTCAAAAAAACCCATTTCGATTACGCTTCATAACAATACTCCATTTATTGTAGCTGCCGGAAGGCTTGTCCCTGCAAAAGGGTTTGACATACTGATAACAGCCTTTGGCAAACTCCGGAAAGATTTTCCTGAGCTACAACTCATCATACTTGGAGAGGGCCCAGAACGACAAAAACTTACATCACAAATTGAACGTATGAGGTTACATGACCGGATAACACTAGTGGGGTTTGTGGAAAATGTGTACCCTTACTTCAAAAATGCGGCATTATGTGTACTCTCATCACGTATTGAAGGGTTTCCTAACGTATTATTACAGATGATGTCGCAGAATACAAAAGTGGTTAGTACATTAAGTGCCGGTGATATTGATCAGATTAAAGGCATCTACACTTGTGAAATTGAAAATGTAGCTAGCCTAGCTAATACTATTAAACAATGCTTTAATGATGATACTACTCAAAATAGGGCATTATTTGATGCTTATTTGGAAAAGAGAACCGTGCCATCTTATATAAAGAATATGTTACACAACTTATAAAGAAAGAAGCAATGCGAGGATTTCTAACAAAAATATACTATCAAACACGTATTGGAACCTATCTCATTCAACCCATACTCAATTTAAGAAACTTCGTAATTCCGGAAAAAGTGCGCTTACAACAGCGATTTAAGAGGTTGTTAGGTTATCCCCTTAATTTAAAAAGCCCAAAAACATTAAATGAAAAAATACAATGGTTAAAGTTATACGATCGTACACCACTGCATACTATTTGTGCGGACAAATATACCGTACGATCACATATTAAAGAAAAAATTGGGGAACAATACCTCATCCCGCTTATTTTTCATACAAAAAATCCAGATGACATCATCCCTCAAAACTTACCAAACTACCCCGTTATAATTAAAACAAATCATGACAGTTCTGGAGGGATTTTTGTACGGGATAAAAATACTATGGATTGGAAAACAATCCATAAGAAACTGAAAAGACATCTAAAACAGAATTATGATACCGGAAAAGGGGAATGGCAATACCGAAATATAGCCCCTCGCATTTTGGTTGAAAAACTCTTGATGGATGAACATGGAAGTATCCCTTCCGATTACAAATTACATTGCTTTAATGGTAAATTAACCTTTACTCAAGTAGATATTGACCGGCAAACCGATCATAAGCGAAACCTTTATGACGCTGAATGGAACTTCATTGATTGTGAATGGAAGTACAAAAACGGAGTTCCTGTTAAAAAACCTGATGTTTTTGAAGAAATGCGAGGGATTGCAGAAAAATTAGCGACCGATTTTATTTATGTACGGGTTGATCTTTATTATGTAAAAGAAGCTATTTATTTTGGAGAGTTAACATTTCACTCTGAATCTGGGAACGGGTCTTTTAAGCCAATAGAATGGGACAGGAAATTGGGTGATTTATTAGAGCTTCCTATAGAGAAATAGTCTTTTAGGCACTGTACAGTGGCCTATTGGCAATTTGATATTCTTTAACTTCTTGTCCAATAATACTATAATTAATCAGTATTACTTCTTCATCTTTATCTACTGCCAAATCCCATGAGATCATTTTAAAGTATGGCATCTGCGGATGTAGCTTATTAACTGCATCTTTTACTTTTCTGAAAAATGAAAGCTTTACAGCATTAAACGCTATTCCTTCATCTGTTTCTGTTACTTTTTCAAACATATCATCATATCCAAAATCATTTAGTTGTCCATTTGGTTTAATACCACAATAGAGTCCCCCGGAAACAATATCTCCTTGTCTGCCCATTCGGACAGAAGCAGATAGTATGACTGGCTCCTTCTCTCTGAGATCTGTTACAATGCGCAATACGTTCAATGAAGAAGGGTTCATCAATCGTAACAGCTTGTGCTGTTCAATAACTTCCTGAACAAGAAAATCCTTTTCATACGATTCAAATAATTCACATAGTGCCATCCCTTTATAATCTGTTAAATCCCCTTCAACCGAAAATAGCACAATGCGTTCCCCTATCCCAGAGCCTATGGAGGGTTTTATAACAAGACGGTCGTATTTCCTACAAAGCTCTAAAGCTTGCTTTTTTGAAATTCGTTTATCGTTGTGAAAATACGTTCCCTGAATATTTTTCACAGGGGTTTCGGGTTGCTTTATGCCTATAAAATGCTTGCTCAATAGATTTTTATCTGTTAAGTTCGGATAGGCCTCAATTTTATTTAATACATATTCAAGCGTAGGACGGAATAGATCCTTTGGTAAATATTCTTTTGGAAAATTTACCATAATATCATCATAAAAAGGGTTCCAGTTCCCTTCATTTACCTTAAAACTGTTTTTCATATAATACTTTTTCGCCTCTATTATATGCTCCTTACTAAAGGAAAAACAGTTTTTAACCTTTCGGAGATTTTCAGATGTTTGGGCCCCTATCCATGGGAAACGTTTTATGAATGCCGATGTATTGGTAAAAAAAGCTTGAACTTTACATAAAAACCCCATATGTAAATAACTGTAAATTAAAAGTTTTGATATTTAATAAACCCGAAAATTACTAAACCTTATAGAGGTATGTCACGGTATTCGATAAACGGTTTATTATATTCGACAAAAATGTTGATTTTATCGATGAAATACATCTGTAAATCAGTTATTTAAAAAAAAAGTCTTTAATATATTTCTATATTTGAAGTAGAAAAAGAAGGATTTGGTTTGTTAAATTTAAGATGTAATAAAACACATCATTCAAACTATTTTTCAAATAAACAACCTACCCACCATCCATGAGCAAAAAGAGAATAATGCTAATAAGCTCATTAGCTGGTTCTTTATTGAATTTCAGAGGCGATTTTATTTGTAGTTTAGTTACAAATGATTTTGAGGTTTTTTGTGCTGCCCCCGATTTTGACAAAGAAACCATTCATCAACTATCACTCCTGAAAGCACACTCCATACTTGTACCATTATCAAGGACCGGTCTTAACCCTTTTGCAGATCTAAAAAGTATCCTGGTAATCAAAAAGATTATTGAAAAATATGCTATAGACGTTGTTTTTCCATATACCATAAAACCGGTAGTTTATGGTTCTATAGCTGCTCACCTTTCTAAGAAGCCTGCTATCTCATTGATAACAGGTTTGGGCTATACATTTAGTGGTGTTTCAACAAGAGCAAAGCTTCTACAAAATATTACCCGGTTACTATACCAATTGGCCTTGCGTAACAACAAAGCGGTTGTTTTTCAGAATGAAGATGATTATTTGTTATTCGTTAAAAAACGGATTGTTTCAAAACAGCAGCCTTTCTATATTGTAAATGGCTCTGGTGTTAACCTTAACCGGTTCAAATATCGAACATATAAAAAGCATTGTGGGCCTGTTTCTTTTATTATCATAGCCCGGCTCATTGAAGAAAAAGGGACGGGATTGTATTTAGAAGCTGCAAAAACATTAATAAAAAAATTTCCCGAAACCATTTTTCACATTGTAGGAAGCCCTCCGAAAAATAATTCTTCGGGAACTTTAATTGATAACTTAAACCGTTTAACCCAAGAAGGTATTATTGTATATCATGGTGCCCAACCAAATGTTGTTGATTTTCTTTCCAATTCCGATGTTTTTGTTTTGCCAACATATTATCGGGAAGGAATTCCCCGGTCTATTTTGGAAGCCCTATCAGTAGGCATGCCTGTTATTACTACTTTGACTCCGGGATGCAAGGAAACTGTAGAAAATATGGAAAATGGGATTTTAATTCCGCCAAAAGACCTTGAAGCATTAATAAATGCTATGGAGTTTTTTGTCAAAAACCCGGAAAGCATCCAAAAAATGGGGCAAAAAAGCAGAGAAATTGCTGAACAAAAATTCGATGTTAATAAAATCAATCAACAACTAATAACAATTATCAATTCTCATATATGAACTTTTACAAAAAATATATTAAAAGAATATTAGATATTGTTATAGCAACCATAAGCCTGCTAGTGCTCTCCCCTATCTTTATCATAACAACCTTATTGTTAGCGCTAGCCAATCATGGAAAACCATTTTTTTATCAACTAAGACCCGGAAAAAACGAAGCTAGATTCAAAATTGTCAAATTTAAAACCATGAGCGATAAAAAAGATTTAAACGGAATACTGCTTTCTGATGCTGAACGGTTAACGGCAATAGGAAAAATAGTACGAAAATTATCTATCGATGAGCTTCCACAACTTATTAACATACTCAAGGGGGATATGAGTCTCATTGGCCCAAGACCACTATTAATTTCATATTTACCTCTATACAATGAGATACAGAGACGACGCCATGAAGTTAAACCCGGAATTACCGGATGGGCACAAGTAAATGGCAGAAATGCTATTAGCTGGGAGCGAAAGTTCGAGTTAGATGTATGGTATGTTGATCATCTTTCATTTTTATTGGACTGCAAAATCATCTGGTTGACTTTTATGAAGGTAATTCGTTCAGAAGGTATTTCATCAAACACACATGCTACTATGGAAAAATTTCAAGGAACTCCTTCACAAAAAAATATTATATGAAACTAAGTATTATCGTTCCTGTCTACAACATGGAAAAATACCTTGGTATATGCCTGGATAGCTTAATAAACCAGAACATGCCCGAAAAGGAATACGAGGTTATTATAGTAAATGATGGATCAAAAGATAATAGCTTAGCCCTTGCTACAACGTATGCACAAAAGCATACCAATATTGTTATACATGACAAAGAGAACAATGGTGTGGGTGCAGCAAGAAACTCAGGATTAGACTTAGCAAAAGGAGAGTATGTCTATTTTGTAGATCCTGACGATTACTTAGCTGAGAATAGCTTACAACCACTTATACGCATTGCTAAAAAACATCAATTAGATATTTTAACTTTTGATGTAAAAAATGTGAGCGCATCAGATAATGGACAAAATAAACCCGAATATTTTTCTGATAAGAAGCCTAATATTATGAGTGGAGTTAGCTACATAGCTAATTACAAGTACAAAAGTGAAATATGGTGGTATATTATAAAAAGGGACTTCTTGTTACAAACCGGTTATCGTTTTATTGAAGGTAGGTGGATGGAAGATGCCATACTTACTGCTCAATTGTTTTTAAAAGCAAAACGGATGGCGCATGTTTTTATAGATGTGTACCGTCACCGGGTTATTCCCACTTCGGCAATGAAGAATAAGACTCCGGAACATTACAAAAAAGTTATCTATGATAATGAAAATGCGGCTTATGTATTTAATGATCTCATAAAAACAATTCCTTCTCAAGGAACTGATAGTGATGACTGTAAAAAACGCTTACAGATACGTCAGCAATCGTTCGTTTTTTTTCTTATGGTCCGGTTAATGAAGTCTGATATTCCTGTAAATAGGGTTCCTGAGATGTTGAAGGGTTTTGAAAAAATAAATGTTTATCCTTTGAATCATTTCCCCGGTAGTGACTATAAAGGGTTAAGATACAGCTTATTGACTTTAATCTTTAATCAGAAGCGATTCATGGTACCTTTTATCCATTTTTTCCGGTTTTTTTATACTATCGTCAAATGAATATTTTAATTACATCCGCAGGAAAAAGAGTTTCACTCGTTCGGAGCTTTCAAAAAGAGCTAAAAAAAATAATGCCCAGTGCTAAGGTGTTTGCAGCAGATGCCAATCCTGAATTAGCGGCAGCATGTCATATAGCAGATGCATCACTAAAAGTTCCAAGGTTGGATCACCCATCATATATTGCTGAACTAATTAACCTTTGTAAATTTAATGAGATAACACTTGTTATCCCCACCATTGACACTGAACTGCTCCTATTGGCAAAAAATACAATGTTTATGAAAGAGCAGGGAGTAACACCACTTATTGCCGCCTTAGAAATTATAGAAAAATGTAGGGATAAACGAAAAATCCATTCTTTTTTTGCACAACATCATATAGATGTAGCAAGAGAATTTTCAAAAGATGATTATCAATTACCATTATTTATAAAACCGACTGATGGCAGTAGAAGCCAAGATACATATATCATAAAAAATCCTAATGACTTAACCGATTATCATTTTAAGAATGAAAAATTGATGTTCTTAACATATTTAGACCCAGATGATTATGATGAATATACGTGCGATCTGTACTATGGGAAGGATCATTTTTTAAAATGTGTAGTGCCCCGAAAACGGATCGAGGTACGTGATGGAGAAGTCAATAAGGGGAAAACGGTGAATAACGAACTTGTTCCCTACATCAAAGAGCGATTAGGGAATGTAAAAGGGGCAGTAGGTTGTTTTACTGCACAGTTTTTTAAACACAGAAAAGAAAATCAAATTATTGGAATTGAAATAAATCCACGATTTGGTGGCGGCTTCCCGCTATCCTATTTGGCCGGTGCTAATTTTCCAAAGTGGATTATTGAAGAATATCTGTTAAAAAAAGTGATATCCCCTCAATTTGATTGTTGGGAAAGTGATTTATTAATGCTTCGCTATGACGATGAAATTTTAGTTCATGGATATAAAGGTTGATACACATACCGTTGTTTGTTTTGATCTGGATGATACATTGTATAATGAAATCGATTTTTTAAAATCTGCTTTTAAAGCTATCGCTATGCAGCTTGACACTAATCAACCTGATGTGTTATATGCATATATGTTTTCTTTACATCGTTCAGGTAGTGATGCTTTCGACATGGTTTCAAAACACTATGCTATTACTAAAGAGGAACTCATTCATTGCTACCGATCACATAAACCTTCTGTTGTTCCTTTTGATAATGTTCTGTCTGTTTTTCAGACTATAAATCACAAAAAAGGTGTTGTAGGTATCATTACAGATGGGAGAAGCCTTGCTCAACGGAATAAATTAAACGCGCTAGGCCTTATGCCTTATATTGATACCATTCTTATTTCAGAAGAAACAGGTTATACGAAACCTCATAAACACAATTTTAACCTGATAGAAGAAAAGTATAACCGAAAAAATTATTACTATATAGCAGACAATCCTTCAAAAGATTTTGTTACACCAAATACGTTGGGATGGGAAACCATTGGGTTGATTGATAATGGGCTAAATATCCATAACAATATTCATATTTATTCAAATAATCCTGAGTTCATGCCCCAGAATTTGATTCACTCATATGAAGCATTAAGAATCATTTGAACTAAGTACCTATATGAATTGTATAGGTCTCATAAAGCTTAGGAATATAGGTGTTCCAATTGTAGATTTCTTCTACTCTTAAGCTTAATGACTCTAGTCCTTCTGTTTCTCCATGTATCAAAAAAACCGTCTCAGGAATATTTTTTACAGTACTAAGCCACTCTATCAACTCATCCTGATCTGCATGTGCTGACAAGCTTTCTACTAATGAAATTTTTGCTGCTACAGGAAAATATTTCCCATGAATTTTAATTTCTTTTATCCCATCAAGAAGGTCACGACCACGAGTCCCTTCTGCCATATAGCCAACTAAGAGGACACTTGTTTCAGGCAAGTCAATAAGTTGTTTTAAATAGGTTAAAACCCTTCCTCCTGTAATCATCCCGCTGCCTGCAATAATAACTTTAGGCCTTGGGTCATCTATAGTCTCCCAAGTTTCACTATAATGTTCTATCACTTCTATAAAATGGCACATTTCGGTAAATTCTACTTCTGATAATTTATGCCATTTTGAAAAATCCTTGAAAACGCCCAACACTTTCTCCCCCATCGGACTATCCATCACTACCTGGATTTTTGGGATTTTACCTTTTTTATACAATTGCCACAATAGGTGTATGAGTAATTGTGCCCGTTCTACTGTGAAACTTGGCACAATAATGCTCCCTCCGGTATATATAGCCTCTTCTATAAGTGTTTTTAGTATTTTTTCTAAATCCTCCTTAGGGTGTTTTTTGTTTCCATATGTGCTCTCAATGAAAAGATAATCTGCTTCTACAGGTTTCTCGGGAGGGTATAATAATGCATCCTTTTCCCTTCCTATATCCCCTGAAAAGACAAAGACCTTTCCAAATACAGTAAGTTCAATAAACGTAGCACCTATAATATGCCCATTATAATAAAATTTAAAATAAACATCTTCCGATAACTGTACTGTTTCGTGTAATTCTTTTGGTTCAAAATGACGCAATGTTTTCTCTACATCTAAAGTGTCATATATAGGTTTGGCCGGATGGTGTTTTGTGTACTGTTCTTTGTTTGCCCTCTCTGCATCTTCTTCATTTACTTTTGCACTGTCTCTCAGTATAATCTCTGCTATCCGCAATGTTGGGGGTGTCCCTATTATTCTTCCTTTAAAACCTTGTTTAACCAGCCTTGGTAAATAACCTACATGATCTAAATGCCCGTGGGTCAATAACACAGAATGTATCTGTGAAACATCAAACGGTAAATAGTCCCAATTCTTCTGTCTGAGCTCTTTTAATCCTTGAAACATCCCACAATCAATCAAAACATTGTGCTGTGGGGTTTCTACAAGGATTTTAGAACCTGTTACTGTTTGTGCACCTCCCCAAAAATGAACATTGATTTTCTCCATTGTTAATGATTAAGATTGCATAAGTGCCTTAATTCTGATAGAATTTTTTGTTTTCTTATTCTTGATACTCTTATTTTATCCAATAAGCCATGCCTGTCATAGAGTTCTTTGCACAATACTATACCCTCTGCAAGAATTGCCTTTTTTTCTACATTTGTAATCAATGTTAATGTAGTTACAGGGTAAAGCCCAACAGCATCTATCCTGTCTTTTAACCCATTCCTATCTGGATAATCCCAACTCAATAATTCAAGTCCCGCACAAGTTCCATAATCAATAGCATTTTTAGTGAAACGTGTATTAGTAACCACCCAACCTTTGTTCAATTCACTGTTTTTATATTGTGACGGATGCCATGCTTCTTTAATGTCAAGGTACCTCGATTGGATATATAGTGGGATTTTAACATCACAATGGTAACCTCTCTTAGAGTGAAATTTACACTCAATAAGTTCTGCATATCTGTTTTTTAATGCTAAAACATCTACTTCGTGATCTACACACCGCCCTTTTATAATTTCACTAACATTTGTATCATAGCCAGAATGAGAAAATATAGCACTTATATAATGCTCAAAAGGAAAGCCTGAAGGGCCTAGCTCATATATAGCTTTTTTGAGTTTATATCGAGCAGCATAGTGTGGCTTGTTCCTTTTTAGTAATCGAAACGCTTCTCTATGGATTTGTTTTGTAGTACTGCCCTCTCTTATGTTGGTAATTATGTGATCAATAATCTCATTTACCTGTAGTTCACTTGCCCCGGTTTTTAATAGTGATTTTTTTAATTTTTCAATAGAAAAACTTGCTCGTTCCCCTGATGCCTTTATAATATTAATAGATTGTTTTTCTCTCACTTTATTTATACATAGATAAAGGCGAAAGTTACAAAAAAACAATCTTGCTCCTTTTGTTATTTATACAGGTAATTTTGTATGATAATTTTTCATCACAGAAAGTATCTTTCTTGATAGAAAGAAAATGATCCTTTCACGTATCATGAGTACAAAAGCTTCCATATGGGCATTTGTTACATCCTCATCCAAATACGTTTTAAGGAACTTAATTAAATTGTTATAATTTATTGGCTTTGCTGTTGTTGCTAAAAGAATTTCATCAATGTCATCTATAAGAAAACTATAGCTGTCTCCGAATTTGTCAATTCTTCTTATCCCTTTTTGATCACCCAATTTAAAAATTTCATTACATGGGAGTTTATAAAAAAATGTTTCCTCTTCTTTTGCTAGTATCTCACTAATATTTGCTATTATTTCCATAGAGGTCAAATCCCTGGCTAACAAATAATGTTCAGTGATGTTTGTTTTCTCTTTATGAATTTTATCCATGAAGTTTTTAACCAATTGCTTGTTTGTTTGTTTTGAGAAATTGTATCCTGATTTTTTAAAAATGGGTGCTTCTCCGGCTATTTCAATCACGTTCTTATAATATTCTGGATAATGGGTTATTACATAATCTTCCATTGCTTTATAGGTGTAGGAATCTCGCTTATACCCCCCTAGTAGGTGCAAATATGTTCTTTGTTCCGGAACCTTGTCAAAATCACCAAAACCGATATATTCGTTGTCTGAAGGCACTTCATCAAACAAGAAATGAACCTTTTTATCATTGCTTTTTGTCATCTCATAAAATAAAAGCTGTTCAAAAAAAATATTGAAGTTGCTCTTGCTTATTCTATCCCAAGATTTTTTATTGTTATCTACAAAACGTATGGCTTTATTTGCATATGTTTTAAAAAATGTTACGTCTGTTCCTCCAACAATGCCCATATTACATGCATAACCTGAATTTGTATTATTAAACGACTCTAATTCAACAGGTATGTATAAAAGATTGTCTTTTATCCCTTTCCACATTAATTGATAGTAACTGGTAGTTTTTTCAAGGTTTTGGGCAATGATAGGAGCTTGTATAAGTGTCTCCGGGAATTTGTCCCAGATAAAAACATCGCCATCAACATGCAAAAAAGGTGCTTCTTGTAATGAATATGTTTTTATTTTAGAGATAGCCCACAATTCATTATGGTAGCAACTTAAATCATCTAAAACAATATGAACTTTTGAATAGGGTAGTTTGAGCTTATCTATTAGTATTTCTGCCCCAAGGGCATCCGTATATAATTCTACCTTGCTATAATATTTCTTTAGCTGATTAGCACTTAATACCCAACTTATTAAATTATATTTTGATGAAACCCAACCAAAGTTATTTTGAGCTATGTTTTTGATCCCGGCAGTCCAGAAGCTTTGAATAATTTTCATACTTCTTGTAATTTATAATCTTGTTTAATAGCTTCATCTTCAATCAAATCTTCTATAAAAAATACGATATCTTTCCTCTCATAGGCCTTGGGATACTCATATCCATTAATAAATATAGCCGGCGTATAGTTTATATTATTGTTTATACACCATTGGTTCATGGCCTTATATATGTTATCTACTTCATTCCTCTCTGTTATAGCATATTTATGCTTGTTTAACCATTCTTTTATGTTCCCGGATATAAAAAACTGTCGCAATAATTTATTGAATTCTTTTTCTCCTTTTTCCAAGTAATTGGTCATTAATGTCCTGAAAAAATCTTTGGTTTCCTCATTATCTAATTCAAAGTTTGTTTTGATTATTACTTTAATAGCTATACGGTCTCTATATTTTGCTAAAACCGTATCTAGAATTTCATGTACTTCTTTACAATGTCCACAGAAAGGATTTGTAATTACTGTAATTTGAGTTTCGCTATCTGGATTTCCCATGAAAATCACATTCTTTGTTGGTGTTTCTTTTTTATCCCCCGAGCGTAATGAATTTCTAAAAACCTCATAATTTCTCAGAAAACGATTGGCCTTCAATTGAAACTCTTTTAGTTCTTTTTGTTCTAGCAGACTTTTCTTCATCAATATCCACACCAATATAACTCCAGTAAATACAAAACTGAATAGTATTGTTGCATTATAGGATATTATGAATTGATTCTCAAAAAAAAGTAGCAGGTACACTGCTTCTATAATAATAATACTTCCGATCATCAAACATATAGGGCACCATTTCTTCTCTACAAATTTTTGATAATATATTGACAACAGTATGATTGGAACAGCTCCTAAGACAATAATTTTTTGAATATCAAAAAAACGATCTATATTATCTGCAAGTAAAAATAACAACAACCCAAAAAGTTGACTTGCAAAAAACACAATGCTTAAATCACTAAAATTAATATGCTTTAAAATGCTCCATTTTTGAGAGGACACTACAGAAAAACAGCTGTTATATGAAGTAACATTACAAAAAGCAGTTATAAAATTATTTTTTGCTCCAAATAACTCTCTTAATGCGGCAATTGATAGCATTATCCCTGTAATAGGTAAAATAAAAAACAGTAAAATGAAGAAATCATTTGTGGATTGAAATAGTGTAGCTAATAAAATTCCGAAAAACAGAGAAGGTAGAAACCAAAAGTAGTTTGATCTTTTTTTGCTGGTCTTTTTTTCCTCTTTAGGGGCTTCTATTAATAAAACAAGGTCTAACCACCGTTCTTCAAGTGTCGTTCGGTCAATTTCATACAATGTCTTCTCTTTCATAATGACGAACTTGTCTTCTTTTCTATTTATAAAGTAAAGTTGAGATTCGTCATTAGCCTCCTTTAATAAACCGATAAAATGATCTGGTAGTAAGTCAAGCTTTGAAACATCCAACCTAATAGCCCCATTATTGATATTAAAAAATGTCAATGTATCAGATATTGATAATAATGTTGGGTAATCAGGATGTGATTTTATTTGAAATAAAAATTCGGAAGCATCATAAGGAATGACCTCATGCTCCATATACTTAAACACAAAGTTAAAACTATAGTCATCTGTCATTAGAGGAACTGTTTATATTAATATTCTATTGTATAGTTTAGGTATATGAATTTTATATAAAAGGGATTCCTCTCTTTTGAAAAGGAATCCCAAAAATGCTAAATTAACATGCTCTTAGCTCGGCACCTTCTACACAAATAGTACCACTGGTACATGTGCTACAGTTATTGGTTCCTTTCCAACAGCACTTGTTAAGTCCGCCGCCTCCGCAGCCTCCTCTTACGGCTCTCATTTCATCTCTTTTAAGACCGCTTTTTAAATCTTTTAAACTAATTTTCATAATTAAAAATTAAATGTTTACACCTACTCTATTCTGGCTTTTCGGCTTCCCCCATATTGCATGTCAAATAATTAAAATATAGGTTAATTGCTAGCTTTTTTCCTACAATCAAATGTAATAATTAATTTTATTTTGAAGTTGTCTTTTATCAATATAAAAAATACGTGAATGCAGTAATTTATATCAGTTTAAGAATAATTAAAAATTAAGAAATTTTTTAATTTTAAAATAAGAGTTAATATAAAAAATAGAGGAGTATAAAAGTGAAGTGTGGTGATACCTTCTAAAGATCAATTATTTTTTTTTCTAAAAACAATCTTTTTATTTTTTTTAGGTATTTTATATACACTAAAGGGTTGTGTTATAACAGTTGGCACAAAATCATCCTTAGCAGGTGTTATTTCTTCTACATAAACTATGATCGTATCTTCTTGTTCTTCTATAGTATTAATCTTTGATTGGTATCCTGCGGTTTTTTTGAGTCCCATACACAATATAATAATGGTCTCTTTCTT
This sequence comes from Leptobacterium meishanense, assembly GCF_037645805.1. NCBI lineage: Bacteria > Pseudomonadati > Bacteroidota > Flavobacteriia > Flavobacteriales > Flavobacteriaceae > Leptobacterium > Leptobacterium meishanense. The sequence continues at coordinate 86,578 of NZ_JBBEXE010000009.1, read as the reverse complement.
AAAGTTTACTTTTGGGACAGCCAATCCGGGTTTACGGGTCATATTGATTTTTGCATAAAACTCTTGTAATAATGAAGGTTCTTTAATTACCAGTATTTGTGGGTTTTCCGGTCCACCTATTACATCTTGTACTATAAGCTTATATGGGTATGTTTGTTGATCATCAATACTATTCACTTCCTTAGTCACAAAAAAAAGGATTGATATTATAATAAACGTAACTAATACTTTCATTTTGTTTATTTTATGCTAATTCATATGCTTTTTGATAAATCTGTTCGTACAAAGAAACAATAGTGTCAATATCAAATTTTAGTGCTTCCTGTTTTGCATTTGTTTTAAAACGATTTAGTGTTTCCTTATCTTTCAGTATGTAAATAGCATTCTGTGCCATTTCTTCTATAGCTCCTACGTCACTGAGAAATCCTGTTACTCCATGTTTATTTACCTCTGGAATCCCTCCAGTATTACTAGATATTACAGGTACACTGTTTATCATAGCTTCTAGGGCGGCTAAACCAAAACTTTCATTCTCTGAAGGCAATAAAAACAAATCAGAAAAACAGAGTATCCTGTCTATCTCCCTACTATTTCCTAAAAAAAGTACCTTATCTGTTATCCCTAAGGTATCACATAAATATTCTGCATGCTCTTTTTCAGGTCCTTCACCTACCATAACAAGTTTAGCGGGTAATTGTTGTTGCACTTTGTTGAATACATGGATGATATCCGGAATACGTTTTACTTTCCTAAAATTGCTTATATGAGTAATGATTCTTTCTTTTTTATCTGCTATCATATCTCGCTGACAATCTGTAAATTCTTTACTGTATTTTCTTGCATCTACAAAATTGGGTACAACTTCAATTTCTTTTTTAATATCAAACAATCGTAGCGTATCTTCTTTTAAACTCTTGGAAACAGAAGTAACAATGTCAGATTTATTGATGCTAAATGTCACCGCCGGTTTGTAAAAAGGGTGATTGCCAACAAGTGTAATATCTGTACCATGCAATGTAGTAACCATTGGAAGTGTAATCCCTTCTTCTTGTAACATCTTTTTTGCCATATAGCCTGCATACGCATGTGGAATGGCATAGTGTACATGTAATAATTCAATGTTGTACAGTTTTACCATATCTACCAGTTTACTCGACAAAGCCAATTCATATGGTTGATAATGAAATAAGTCGTACTCAGGCACATGAACTTCGTGAAAATGAATATTCTTGGTTAAAAATGCCAATCTTACTGGTTGCTTGTATGTAATAAAATGAACTTCGTGTCCCCTATTTGCAAGAGCAATTCCTAATTCAGTGGCAACTACGCCACTACCGCCAAAGGTAGGGTAGCATACTATAGCTATTTTCATGTTTTGATTTAATTAATCTATGATAGCATCATAAATAATTTGTTGTATTACCGTTCTGGTGCCTTCCGTTATCAACTTTCTGTTTTCAGCAGTTGGATAAGTCCTGTTTGATAAAAATACATAAACTATTTCTTTCTCGGGGTCTGCCCATGTATACGTTCCCGTAAAACCACTATGGCCAAAGCTGTTCATAGAAACACATCCACAGGTAGGCCCTTCTTCTTCTAATTGAGGCTTATCAAACCCTACGCCACGCCTGTTGTTATACTCACAGAAATAACATGTGTTAAAACGGTCTATCGTACTTGTCTTGAAATACCGTTTCCCTCCATAATACCCTCCTTGCATGTACATCTGCATAATCTTAGCAACATCGTTGGCATTACCAAACAATCCTGCATGCCCTCCTACACCTCCCTGCATTGCCGCTCCCATATCGTGAACATATCCTCGAATAGGTTGATACCTGAAATACGTGTCTTCTTCTGAAGGGACAATTTTATTGCTTGGGAATTTTTCTAATGGCTTATATGTAGTATTATTAGCTCCCAAAGAACTGTAAAAGTATTCTTGAGTTAAGACATCTAACGGTTTTTTATATTCTCTTTCTACATATTCTTTAAGCAAGTAATATGGCAAATCACTATACCGGTATTCTTTTCTCCCCAGTAAATCACTCTCTAATATCCTATTGACAATAGTGTCTTTATAATCGCTTCTGAGGTATAAGTTTCCTGTAACCTTTGTAGTATAAAATTCGTCAGCTCGTTTTCTGTAATAAATTCCCGAAGGTTTTTTTGTTATCGAATCTAACGTATTTAAGTAATATGGTATCCATGGTCTAAACCTACCATAGTGAGAGAGCATTTCAAGCAATTGGATGTCTTCTTTGTTGGTTCCTTTAGCCGCTGGAAAAAATGATTTTAAAGGCGATTGAAGTGAAACTTTTCCGGCTTCTTCTAGTTTCATTACCATTGGTAAGGTAGCTAAAATTTTGGTCAATGATGCCAGGTCGTATATATGGTCAGATTTTATTTTCTCTCCTGAATCATACGTTGTATTACCAAAATTTTTATCATAGATCACTTTCCCTTTTCTGGCTATTAATATCTGAGCCCCGGGAAGTATCATGGAGTCAATTGCACGTTCCATAATAGTGTCTATATACTTTAAAAAAGTTCCGTCTATTCCCACACTTTCTGCAATTCCATACCGAAGCCTTGATAGTGAGTTAGTGGTTGTCCCCAAATTAACAGGAAGCTCTTCGTTAACAGACACCGGCAATATCCCTTTGAAAGGAATAGCTCCGAATATGGCTTGTGCCGATTTTTCCTGAGCTACTTTACTATTTTGATAACTTACAATAACTGTTTCAATATTACTGAGGGAAATAATATCTTTTAAAGCATATGGTTTTACGAAAACATCTAATATAACATTGTGGTTTCTAGCAACTTCATAAAGCCAGGTAAGCTCTTTGTTAGAAAATTTATACGATTTCCATGGGTTTGCATTAGAACGGTGAAGGCCGATAATTACCAGGTTATAGTGTTTAAGCTTTTCTAGGAGTTCATCAAGCCTGTTTGCAGTTACTTTATCTACACGTGTATATCGTTTTAGCGCATCTAAAAAATGGCTTCCATCGTCATCTCCCATAGGCACATAGGCTATTTTTTTTATTTCTAAGCTCCTCACAGGTACTAAATCCAATTTATTTTTTGCAACAGTTATACTGTTTTCTACCAACGTTTCATGTAATAACTCATCATGTATGGTATTTAGGTCTTCTATTAAATGGGTTGTTTTAATTGGTTGATAACTATGAAGCCCTACTTTATATTTTGTCTGTAATATCTTTTTTACGGAATGTGCCAACCGTTCCTCTGATATGATCCCATTCTGATATGCAGTTGTCATTTTTTCAAATGCTTTCGGTAAATCTTCCGGTATTAACAATACATCGTTCCCTGCCAAAAAAGCTGCCAGGTCTATATCTCCGGGAACTGTAAAGTTTGTGGCCCCTTTCATGTTTAATGCATCTGTGAAAATGAGGCCGTTAAATCCCATTTTTTCCTTTAAAAGTTTGGTGACAATATTCTCTGAAATAGATGAAGGATAGCCATTTCGCATTTCCAATGCAGGTACATTAAGATGGGCTACCATAACACTTTCTAACCCTTCTTTAATAAGTTTTTTGTATGGATAAAGTTCTACACTGTCAATGCGTGCTTCTGTAAAAGATACAGTAGGTAGTGTTTTGTGTGAATCTTGATCTGTATCCCCATGTCCCGGAAAATGCTTCCCACAGGTTATAATTCCTGCTTCTTGCATGCCTTTCATGATAGCTAACGCTTTTTGGGTAACATTTTCCTTATCTTCTCCAAATGATCTATTGCCTATGATAGGGTTATCAGGATTGGTATTGATATCAATATCCGGAGCAAAATTAATATGGACCCCTAATCGTTTGGCATGCATCCCTATTTGATAACCTGTTTCTCTTATCAATTTACTATCGCTAACTGCTCCAAGTGTCATGTTCCATGGGTATGCATAGGTTGAATCAAGCCGCATCGCCAATCCCCATTCAGCATCCATTGCAATAAGAAGCGGTATTTTAGAAAGTTCTTGGTACTCGTTAGTAAGCTTGGCCTGTCGTTTTGGGCCTCCTTTTGAAAATATAACTCCCCCAATATGATATTTTGCTATATTTCTTTTTATTTGATTGGTATGCAATGTGTCTTTTTCTGAGAAAACATCTATCATGAACAATTGTCCCACTTTCTCCTTCAATGTCATTGTGTTGTATAGGCTATCTACCCATTCATTCTGTGCCAATGAATCTTTCGTTACTAAAGGATGTACTTGTGCTACAGTTTCATGTAGATAGAATATTGCCACAAATATTAAAAAGTACCGCATTGTTTGGATTGTCATAAACACCTTCAGAAATTGAAATTAAAAAGACTTGTTGAAAAAACAGCTTTTTTAGGACTATTTAACAAATCGGGAATGCCAACTCTCCTTAGCAGGGACTTCCCAATGTTTTAAATACTCTCCTTTATTAGCAACCAGATTGTTAAACACAATAGTATTACCCGAAACAGCTTTGTTTTTAGCCATTTTTTTAAATTCAATTAACGGTTTATAAGTTATGTATTCCCCTTGCTTATAAGATACGTTCATTTTATCGAGTAAATCTATATTGTATTCCTGCTCCAGTTGCTGAATGAAACGGACCGATGTATCAATAGAGCAACCTGTAGCCGCTTGTAGGTCTTGATCTAAAGCAATGATGATAAAACGATTGTATTTGATTTGATACGACGCTTGCAAATTAGCTCCATGAGCAGTCCATTCCTCAAGAAACACTTTTAGTTTTTTTTCTATTTCGGCTATCTCAATATCAGAAAATTTTCGATTGGATTGATATATCCATATTCTTGATGAATCTGGTAAAGTATCAAATGTTACTAACATATACTATAGGTCATTTGCATTTGCTATTAATTCTGCTACGTCCAGTACCTGAACAGCAGCTTCTTTTTCTTTGTTTTTTATGCCATCTGTCATCATGGTATTACAAAACGGGCAGCCCGCCGCAATAATCTGCGGATGTGTCTCTAATGCTTGCTCTGTTCGCTCTATGTTGACATCCTTATCTCCCTTCTCAGGCTCTTTAAACATTTGGGCTCCTCCTGCTCCACAGCAAAGCCCATTTTTGCGGCACTTACGCATTTCTACCAATTCGGCATCTAGTTTTTTTATAAGTGCTCTTGGGGCCTCATATACATTATTAGCTCTTCCTAAGTAGCAAGGGTCATGAAATGTGATCCGTTTTCCTTTGAAAGCACCTCCTTGAACAGACAGTTTTCCCTCGTCTATAAGCGATTTTAAGAATTGAGTGTGGTGCATTACTTCATAATTGCCCCCTAATGAGGGGTACTCATTTTTCAATGTATTGAAACAATGCGGACATGTTGTAACTATTTTTTTCACTTCATAAGTGTTGAGCACTTCTATATTGGTTACAGCCTGCATTTGGAACAAGAACTCATTTCCTGAGCGTTTGGCCGGGTCACCGGTACAACTCTCTTCAGTACCTAATACTGCATAAGATATCTCCGCTTTATTAAGAAGCTTTACAAACGCTTTTGTTATTTTTTTGGCCCTATCATCAAAACTACCTGCACAGCCTACCCAAAATAGCACATCGGGTTGCTTTCCTTCTGCTATCAGTTCAGCCATTGTAGGTACTTTAATTGTTGTGTCGCTCATCTTATAAAGATTTATAATCAATTATTACTCATGTTTTCCATCGTCAAAGACTTCAATAGTGATTTCTTTTTCTATAAGGTCAGTAAATTTTCCATTATAGCGTGTAGCTCTCACCAAATGATTGTCTACCCAATGGTAATTTCCTCCTCTGGGTTTGCCCATCAACAGGCTATGATATTTAAAACCGTATTTATTGAGCCATTGCTCCGTTACTTCTCTATGAACCTCTGTACGAGAGGTGAAAAAACATATTATATGGCCTTCTTCATACCATTTATTAAGCGTCTCTAAAGCATCAGGGTATAATTCGGCAGTAGCCATCCGTTCCGGTGCTTCATTCGGGATATCATCACAGATTGTTCCATCAATATCAATCAGGTAGTTTTTTATACCCTTAGGCAATATGGGACTCACATGCGACCCCTGTTCCACCTTTTCATGTAATAATTTTTCTATTTCTTCTTTCTTCATAGTTTAAAAATATATCATGCTTCGTTTTTCCAGTTCAACCTGTCCATTTGATTGTACGGCCAAGGCGCTCCATTATTTTCAATATTGGTCATCATATTGTTTAATTCTACCGGAGCTGCTGATTGCTCCATCACAAGGTACCTCCTCATGTCCATGATAATAGATAACGGATTAATACTTACAGGACATGCTTCTACACATGCATTACAAGAAGTACATGCCCATAATTCTTCCTTGGTTATGTAATCATCTAGTAATTGTTTTCCATCATCTACAAATGTGCCTTTATTGTTATCAATATTTTTCCCGACTTCCTCTAAGCGATCGCGGGTGTCCATCATAATTTTGCGAGGAGAGAGCTTTTTCCCCGTTTGATTGGCAGGACACTCACTAGTGCAACGGCCACATTCTGTACATGTATATGCATTTAAAAGCTGTACCCTATTCAAATCCTGTACATCAGATGCGCCAAATTTCTCAGGAGGGGTAGCTGTTTCAGCAGGTACTGTAAAGGGGTCTGCGTTCGGATCCAGCATTAATTTCACCTCTTTGGTTACCGCTTCCAAGTTATCAAACTGTCCTTTGGGGTTTAAACTTCCAAAATACGTGTTGGGAAATGCCAATAATATATGTAAGTGCTTTGAATAATATAAATAATTCAAAAATATAAGAATGCCAATGATATGTAGCCACCATGCAGTACGTTCTATCATGATAAGTGTGGCTTCTGAAAAACCATCAATTATAGGTAACAAATATTGGCTTACAGGAAAAAACCCAGCTTGTGTATAATGGTCTGATCCTAGTTGTTGTAGTTGATAATCAGAAGCATTCATAATTAAAAAAAGCATCATCAACACTACTTCAAAATATAGGATAATATTCCCGTCATTCTTAGGCCATCCTTTCATTTCAGGTTTAATGAACCTTTTAAGTTTTATGATGTTTCTACGAACCCAAAACACTAAAACCGCTACTATTACCAGCAATGCCAATATTTCAAAGGACCCTATGAGGATGTTATAAATTACTCCCAAAGAAGCAAAAACACGATGTGTGCCAAACAGGCCATCCATAATGATCTCTAATACTTCAATGTTAATAATAATAAAACCTATGTATACAATAATATGAAGCAATCCAGCTATAGGCCTCACTATCATTTTTTGCTGACCAAAAGCAATCATAATCATATTCTTCAAGCGTTTAGCCTTGTGATCACTTGCATTCACTTCTTTACCTAGTTTTATGTTTCGTATCAATTTCTTGATATTCATTACAAAAAACCCAATGCCTAGAATAAGGATTATGGCAAAAATTAAGCTGGCTATATAACTTGTCATGCTTTAGTTGTTTTCTTTCGTATCTGATGGAGGTTCATATGGTTTTGGCTTCTTCCCAAATAATGAAAAATGCACATAACGCTTAGGGTTTAACCGCATATCTTCCAGTAGAAGTCCTAACTCTTGTGATGCACCTGATAAGTTATCATATAATTTTTTATCATTTACAAGTTTTCCTAAAGACCCTTCTCCTTTTTCAATTTCATTCAATATTTTGTTAAAACTGGTAATTGTTGTCTCTAATTTTTTAATAGTTGCCCCTAAATTCGCTTCAGAGAGCGAGTCTGATACTTTAGATAAGTTTGCGCTTACATTTTCTACGTTATCCAATGTATTCCTCAATTTTTCTTCATTGTCAGTTACAATACCTCCTATAGCTTCAGAGGCTTTCCTAAAATTAGCTATCGTCCGGTTTAACTCGCCAATGCTTCCTCTTATATTTTGTTTGGTTTCTGCGTCCATTATTTGGTTAATATTTCCAAGCAATGAATCGGCATTTGTTAGCATATTGCCTAATTGCTCTTGTAGAGGCGTTAACTTCTGTGTAACCAATTCTGTCAACCCGGGTTTTACTGAACTGATAAGTGTATCCCCTGATTGTGCTATTCTGCTATCATCAAAAACAGGAATAACCTGAATGCTTTTCCCTCCTATAATTCCGGTGTCGAACAATTCTGCTTTACTGTTTTTAGAAAACTCAAACTCATCTTCTATATTAAATGTTACAAGCAATCGTCCCTTTTCATCCAAAAACCGGATATCTTTTATTTTCCCAACATTAAACCCATTTATCATAACAGGGGTTCCCGGAGCCAACCCACCTACGTGGTTATATATAACATAATACGTACGGTATGATTGAAATACAGAATTTGATTTTAAGTAACTGAAACCAAGGACAAAAAGCAATATACCCCCCAGTACAATAATAGCAGTTTTAATTTCTCGAGATAGTTTCAAATGAAGGGTTTTTGCGTTTTAAACAAATTTAGAAATATTTTTATGAAAAAGAAGTCAATCGCGAATTGATTTCAGCGCTTCATCTATTGTTATCCGTAATCCATTTTTATAAGCCACTATAAATGCAGATGTATACCCCTTCTTCTTTGCTTTGGTTTGGAGTTCTTTGGCTTCTTCTAAGGTGTTGACCGCTCCATAAAAATAGCGGTAGATGTTATTAAATTTCTCTTTTGAAATAGGGCTCAGGCCTTTAAAGTTATAAGCTTTTGTCTCAAGAAGTGTAGCACCGGCAGCCAATTGAACCTTGAATGTTACTAGGCCTGTAGACAGAACATTTTTATTCTCAGAAAGTGTTTCTGTTTCGTTTGTAATGGGGTTAATTTCTCCTGTTTCATACGAAAAATCGTTCCCTACATTTTCTTCAATTGATTTTTTATATGTTACTATCCCAAAAGCAATAGATTTGGCCATCTCTCCCTGTCCGGTGGCAGAATTCAAATATCTCCCTTCTGGTTTATAGGTCAAAAAACCTGTTTCTACCAATACACTGGGCATAAATGTTTGGTGCAATACAATAAATCCCGCTTGTTTTACACCTCTATTAACCCTTCTCAACTTATTTGTAAAGCCATCTTGTATATTTTTAGCTACTTCTATGCTTTGATCTAGAAATTCCTCCTGCATAATGGTCAACCCTATGACAGACTCCGGAGAGTTAATGTCATAAGCTGCATATTTGGTTTCATAATTTTCTTCCAGATAGATCACCTCGTTTTCTGCCTTTGCTACTTCAAAATTTTGTTGGTTAGCATGGAGTCCTAAAACAAAAGTTTCTGTTCCATGTGCTTTACTATTGTGTGAATTACAATGTACAGAAACAAATAGATCGGCATTAGCATCATTCGCTATTTTACCTCGCATAAAAAGGTCTACAAATTTGTCCGTTTTGCGGGTATATACAACTTCAATATCTTCATTTTTTTCCAAAAACGCCCCTATGGCGAGTACAATTTTAAGCGCTATATCTTTCTCTTTGTAGCCATTTCCTACATTACCAGGATCGTGCCCGCCATGACCCGCATCTAGCACCACCTTAAATTTTTTCTTTTTCGGAGGATCCAATGGTGCATATCCGTACAAAACAAACAATGAAAAAAGTAATCCGAAAAGGGGTTGTTTTTTTAATAATTGCTTCATAAAATAATAACTATTTTCCACAGTTATTTATTTGATTCAAATAATTTTAACTGCTCATTTATACAGACAAAAAAATATACGTATGTTTGGCTCTCCAAAAATTGAGCCATACTTTTACAAAAATAGGATATAAAGCTTTGCAGGCAAAACGGTACTATATACTTTCATCGATTATTTTATTCTTTTTTGGCTTCATTGTGTATGCCCAAGAAACCCCTGTGAGGCAGCCTTTAAAAATTGAAGCTGAAAAAGATTCTACAGCAATCACTGCAAAAGCACTTATTCAAAATACTGTAGCCATCGATTCTGTCCGAACTGATAGCCTTACCATAGATTCCATTCCTCAAAAAGAACCTTTACTATTAGACAAAATAGATTATAAGGCAAAAGACTATGTCCGCATTAGTCAAAAAGATAAAAAAATATACCTATATAATGAAGCCGAGGTGTATTATCAGGATACAGAATTAAAATCAGGCATCATTGTTATAGATTATGAAAAAAATGAAGCTTATGCCGGACGTATCAAAGATACAGCCGGAAATTACATTCAGCCTCCCTACTTTAAACAAGGTGGGAATGTGGTAGAGCCTGATTCCATACGCTTTAACTACGATACACAAAAAGCATTGATCTGGAACTCCCGATCAGAACAATCAACAGGAGGTACTGGAGGTGTTGGCGGTGTGAATATTGGTGCAGGAGGTGGAAACATCAATGTTTTTGCTGAGCTCACAAAAAAAGAAAACGATTCTGTTTACTATCTTCAAGAAGGAAAACTAACAACTGACAAAAATCTAGAGGATCCTGATTATTACATCCGTATCCGAAAAGGAAAATTTGTTCCTAAGAAAAAAGTAATTGCTGGCTTTAGCAACATGTATATAGCTGATGTCCCTACGCCTATTGCAGTCCCTTTTGCCTATTTTCCTTTAACACAAAGCAGAACATCAGGATTCATATTTCCTACCTTTTCACAATCTAATGAACGAGGGTTCTTTTTACAGAATGCAGGCTATTATTTTGCCATAAGTGATTATGTTGATTTAGCTTTAATGGGAGATTATTTCACCAACGGAAGTTATGGTTTCAGGGCTGAGGCTACGTATGCATTGCGTTACCGTTTTTCAGGTGCTTTTAATTTTCGTTATGAGAACAATATTACCAGTCAAAAAGGGTTTCCTGATTTCAGTAAAAGTACAGTATTCAATCTACAATGGCGGCATACCCAGGATGCTAAAGCCAATCCGAACTCTCGTTTCTCTGCATCTGTAAATGTGGGAAGTAGTCGGTTCTTCAGAGAATCTCTTAACCTCTTGAATACCTCAAACTTTCTGCAAAACACGCTGCAATCATCTATTTCATATTCCAAAACATTTCCGGGATACCCTGCTGTAAATCTAAGTTTAACAGCTTCTCACTCACAAAACACCAATACGGAAACGGTTAATATGATCCTTCCTACTTTTCAAGGAAGTGTAGAACGTATATTTCCTTTTGCTCCGAAAGAAGGGGTGAAAAAAGGGATTTTTCAGAACATTAACTTTCAATACAATGTAAGAGGCGAAAACAGAATTCAAACAACAGACTCCCTTTTCTTGAAAAAAGAAATGTTTGATGATGCTAAAATGGGCTTTCGGCACACCATTCCGATAAGTACCAACTTTAAAGTGGCTAAATATCTAAGTGTCTCTTTATCTGCAAACTATGATGATGTTTGGACATTTGAAACCATCCGGAGAAGAGACTTTGATGAAACACTCAACACAGTACCTATTGACACTTTAAAAGGCTTTGACCGTTTTGGACAGTATAATTTCAGTGCTAGCATTGGTACTACATTATATGGTACATTCAATTTTGGAGAAGACAAAAAGATACAGGCCATCCGGCATGTTATGAGGCCATCTATTAGTTACGGTTATACACCTTCATTTGACCAATATTATGAAGAATATGTAGCTAATGAAACAGGCGAAATCCGGGAGTTTACACGATTTGAAGGGAGTATTTTTGGTATTCCGAGCAGAGGGAACTCCAATAACATAGGTATCTCCATCAGTAATACCATCGAAGCTAAAGTAAAGAACAAAGACACTACAGCTACAGAGCCCAAAAAAATTAGCATCCTCAACAGCCTCAATTTCAATACCTCATACAACATTGCTGCAGATTCACTTCCTTGGAGTCCTCTAAGAATGACCGGAGGCACCCAGCTACTGAACAATAAAATGAGTGTTAATTTTGGTGCTACTTTTGATCCTTACGCTATTGATAATAATGGTAGGCGTATTGATGTGTTCAACATTGATAATGGTGGTAGTTTATTTCGGTTGACCAATGCCAACCTTACCTTAAACTACTCACTTTCTAGCAAAACCTTTCAAAAGGGGAAAGACGATAAAAAAAATGATAAAAAATCTGTAGAAGAAGAAGTTGATGAAACTTTTTTTCAAGACAGTTTTTCATTAGGCAGAAATCAACGAAACCGTTTTGATGACGATAATGAGGAAGAGCGGGAAAATAAATTGTATAATACGGAAATCCCCTGGGACCTACGTATTGGGTATTCTATGAATTATAATAATTCCAATCGGCAAAAGGAAATTACTACCAATACGGTTCAATTCAGCGGAAATGTATCGCTATCTCCAAAATGGAAAATCAGGTTTTCTTCAAGTTATGATATAAAAAACCAAGGGTTTGGACACACCAATCTGGGCTTTCAAAGAGACCTGAATACCTGGCGGATGAGCTTTGATTGGCAACCTTTCAGGGAAAATGGCACCTGGTTTTTCTTTATAGGGATAAAAGGTTCCATTTTGAGTGACATCAAATGGGAAAAACGAAGAGAACCGGACAGAAGACTTTAAAACTAAATTATATATTTATAACATATGAAAACAATTATAAAAACAAATGATGCCCCAGCTCCTATTGGCCCATACAATCAAGCTGTATTTGCAGGCAATACACTTTATATTTCAGGACAAATACCGATTGACCCTAAAACTAATGAACTCGTTTCCTCAGGAGTTAAAGATGAAACTGAACAAGTGATGAAAAACCTTCAGGGTATTTTAACTGAAGCTGGAATGACTTTTGAAAATGTAGTGAAATCATCCATTTTTTTAAAAGACATGCACAACTTTGCTGAGGTCAACAATGTTTATGGTAGCTATTTTAATGAAGAAACAGCACCTGCTAGAGAAACAGTTGAGGTTGGGAACCTCCCTAAATTTGTAAATGTTGAAATTTCTATGATTGCAATTAAATAGCGTATTTTCTATTACTGTTTTTTATTTGAAACTATTGGTAAATAGCTTTATGGTGCTGAACTAGTCCATCAATAGGCCTTCTTAAAATTTTTCCTAGGTTTAAATTGTTCTCGCTCATAATAATTCTTAGTTCATCCTGAAGGTAGTATGCAATACTCCCTACAAAATGTATAGCGACCTGCTCTTTGGCTTGTTGATACTGTTTTATGGAGTTCTCTATAAACAGTTGCATGCCTTTTTGTATTAACCGCTGGCAGTATTCTTCATTTTTGTTTTGAATAACAAATTTGGCAAACGTAGCGAGGTAGGTATTCGGATTGGGCTGTCTGTATAAATTATTCTTTATAACATCTGCTTCCAAATCATACTCTTGTTCAAACTTACCAGCGAGTTTCGGTGGCATTTTATGATAATAAAAGTCTCTCAACAATTGCCGGCCAAAATAATTACCGCTACAATCATCCATCAAAACATAACCCAACGAGGTCACTTTTTGAAAAACCTCATGGCCATCATAATAACAACAATTGGAACCCGTACCCAGAATACAAACAATCGCATACTCATCCGGTGCCACTGTCGCATATACTGCTGCATAAGTGTCCTCTTTCACAGTAATCTTAGCATTTATAAAATATTCTTGAAAAATATCTTTTAAGTAGTTTCGCATTCGGAGTGTCCCACATCCTGCTCCATAAAAATGAAGCTGACTAACCTCTTTTTTGTTTTTGGAAAGCTCAAAATTATTAACTAAACGCTCTACAATTATCTCACGTGTCAATACTTCAGGGCTCAATCCCAATGTCTGGGTCATGAAAAGTTTATCTCCTGTATCATTAAGTGCTATCCAATCTGATTTTGTGGCTCCGCTATCTACTATTAATATCATGCTTTGTGTATTAAAAACAAGAATTCCCCTATTAAACGGGAATTCAAAAACGCTATTTTAGCTATAATGAAGTAATGTATTCTGCTAAGTCTACCAACTTGTTCGAGTAACCCGCTTCATTATCATACCAAGATACTACCTTAAAGAATTTAGAGTTAAGTTGAATCCCTGCCTCCGCATCAAATATACTGGTACGTATATCGCTTACAAAGTCTTGTGAAACAACTAACTCATCCGTATATCCTAAAATCCCCTTGAGTTCCCCTTCGGATGCTTCTTTCATAGCTTCTTTGATGGCTTGATAGGAAGTTTCTTTTTCAAGGCGAACTGTTAAATCCACTACAGAAACATCGGCCGTAGGAACCCTAAATGCCATTCCGGTAAGTTTTCCTTCCAATTCAGGGATCACTTTAGTTACTGCTTTGGCTGCACCAGTTGACGCAGGAATAATATTTAAAAGTGCGTTTCTTCCACTTCGGTAGCTTTTTCGAGAAGGGCCATCTACCGTCAATTGAGTAGCTGTAGTAGCGTGTACCGTAGTCATAAGACCTTCTTCTATACCAAATTTGTCATTTAATACTTTAGCTAATGGTGCTAAACAATTTGTGGTACATGAAGCATTGGAAACTATAGTATTAGAAGCTTTTACCTTTTTATGATTTACCCCCATCACAAACATAGGAACATCTTTAGAAGGTGCTGATATAACCACTTTTTTCGCTCCTGCATCAATATGTGATTGTGCTGTTTCCAATGTTGTGAAAATTCCTGTACATTCAGCAACAACAGCTGCTCCAACAGCGTCCCATTTTAAATTTTTAGGATCTCTCTCTGCTGTAACCCGAACTGTTTTCCCGTTTACAATAAGACCTCCGTTTTTTACTTCAACAGTGCCTTCAAATTTACCATGGACAGAATCATATTTCAACAAATAAGCTAAATGCTCTACATCTAACAGATCATTTATAGCCACTACTTCTACATTTGCCCTTTTTACAGTAGCCCTAAAAACCAATCGTCCTATTCTTCCAAAACCATTAATTCCAATTTTTACTTTTGACATTGTTTTTTCCTTTTTTAGTTACGTTCTTTTTTAATTTTTATGTTGACATGATATCAGAAACCCGTAACAATTCCTTATCAATTGTAGTTTGTCCCTTTACTGCTTTATCTATAGGGGTCAATGTTATTTCACTTCCTACAACCCCAACCATATAATTTGTTTTTCCTTCTAAAATACTTTCTACTGCCTTAACACCCATTCGGCTTGCCAATACCCTATCGTAACAAGATGGAGAACCTCCTCTTTGTATATGTCCTAAAACAGAAACCCGTACATCATAGTCAGGGAGGTTGTCTTCTACATATTCTTTTAGTTCAAAAACATTTTTTCCGGTTTTATCTCCTTCTGCAACGACTACAATGCTGGATGATTTTCCTGATTTTCTACTTCGTTCCAATGATTCTAACAAACGGTTTAATCCCAGGTCTTCTTCCGGAATGAGTATTTCTTCTGCCCCGGCCCCTACTCCAGCATTCAATGCAATATAGCCCACATCCCGTCCCATTACTTCTACAAAAAACAATCGATTATGTGAGCTTGCTGTATCACGTATCTTATCTATTGCTTCTACAACAGTATTTAGAGCTGTATCGTACCCAAGTGTGAAATCAGTTCCGTAAATATCATTATCAATGGTTCCGGGAATTCCCATAACCGGAAAACCATATTCTTCATTAAAAACCATAGCTCCGGTAAAGCTACCATCCCCGCCTATTACCACAAAAGCTTCTATTTCTTCTTTAACAAGTTGTTCATTTGCTTTTTTACGTCCCTCAACAGTTCGAAACTCTTGTGAACGAGCTGATTTTAATATAGTTCCTCCTCTATTAATAATATTGTTTACACTACGAGCGTTCAATTCTTTAAAATCTCCTTCTATCATTCCCTGATACCCCCTATATATACCAATACATACTATTTTGTGATATGCGCAAGTACGAACCACAGAACGAATAGCGGCATTCATTCCCGGAGAATCACCTCCGGAAGTAAAAACTGCTATTTTTTTTATGCTTTCAAGCATTATTTTTTCTTTTTAGAATAGTAAAACTACCAAACTTATTTTAATTTTCTAATATTGTAATAGCTTATTTAATACGCTTTTAGCATTTCAAACGTTTTCGTTAATAAATTTTATTTTATGACTTTAGCTACACTTGATTATATTCTCATTATTTCTTTTTTTTTAGTCTCTCTTGCCGTTGGAATTTGGGTATCAAAATCTTCAGGAAAAGACACTAAGTCATTCTTTCTTTCAAGTCGTAATATGCCTTGGTGGTTGTTAGGCGTATCCATGGTAGCTACCACTTTTGCAGCAGACACCCCTAATTTGGTGGCAGGAATAGTACGAGAGGACGGCGTATACGGTAATTGGGTATGGTGGAGTTTTTTATTAACGGGAATGTTGACCGTTTTCTTCTATGCCCGTTTATGGCGCAAAAGTGGTGTCACAACTGATCTTGAGTTCTATGAACTTCGATATAGTGGCAAACCTGCTGCTTTTTTGAGAGGTTTTCGGGCCATCTATTTAGGGGTATTTTTTAATATCGTTATAATGGCCAATGTATGCTTGGCTGCTGTTAAAATAGGGCATGTGATGTTTGGGTTTTCTCCTCAACAAACTTTATTAATTGCTTCTATTGTTACTGTGCTATATGCTGCCTTAGGTGGTTTGAGGGGAGTGTTAATAACCGATTTTATACAATTTATCATAGCAATGGTGGGTAGTATCTGGGCAGCATTCTATATTATAAACTTACCTGAAGTTGGTGGTATTAAAAATATTTTAAATACACCTTCTTTGGCGGATAAAACCAATATATTTCCTGACTTCTCTCAACCGGAAGTATATATTCCATTGCTTATTGTACCGTTAGCTGTGCAGTGGTGGAGTGTCTGGTATCCGGGAGCAGAGCCGGGAGGTGGTGGTTATATTGCACAGCGCATGTTGGCTGCTAAAAATGAAAAGCATGCTACCGGTGCCGTACTATTTTTTAATTTTGCACATTACGCATTACGCCCTTGGCCATGGATTATTATCGGGCTGGCATCCCTCATAGTTTTTCCTAATCTGGAATCATTACAAGCTGCTTTTCCTAATTTAGATGCTGGTTATGTTAAAAATGACCTATCCTATCCAGCTATGCTTACTTTTCTGCCAGCAGGGCTCTTGGGGATTGTTATCACCTCTCTCATCGCGGCTTTTATGAGTACAATATCTACACACCTGAATTGGGGAAGTTCTTATGTGGTGAATGATTTTTACAAGCGTTTCATAAAACCGGATGCTTCCGAGAAGGAATTAGTGTTGACTGGAAGGATTTCAACATTCATAATGATGGTTTTAGCTGCTTTATTGGCATTGGTGTTGGAGGAGGCTAAAGAAGCTTTTGACCTTTTACTCCAAATTGGTGCAGGAACTGGTTTGTTATTTATTTTGAGGTGGTTTTGGAAACGAATCAACCCGTATAGTGAAATTGCGGCCATGATCATATCATTTGCCATTGCATTAATCTTCTTTATTGATGGGAAACAAACACAGCCTTTCTTTATTATTGCTGGTCATTGGAAACTGGTATTAGGGGTTGTTGTTACTACTTTAGGATGGGTTTTGGTTACATTATTAACCCGGCCTTCCAATAGAGAAACCATCATTGATTTTAACCAGTTGATTTTTGAAGGGGATTCTAAATTTAAAGGATTTCGTTATAAAATTGGTGCATTTATATGTGGTATAATTGGTGTATACGCTGCGCTCTTTGCTACCGGTTTTTACATTTATGGAAACTATACTCATGCATCACTTTTAACCGGAGTGGTCATTATAACTTCTTTTTTTCTTATACGGCTCTGGAGAAAAGTTTTTTAATCTTGGGAAGCCTTTTTGTTTTTAGAAGAAAAGTTTAATAGTCCGTTGCCTATGTTTTCTCGTTTTGGAGTTTCTTCCTGCTCTTTTTTCTTTTCTGATTTTTTAAACAATTTTCGGAAAAGTTCCCTAAAAGTATCAAAATCTACTTGATAAGAAAGCCCTATACCTTGAGTATATCCCTGCCTGTCTGATAAAAATTGTTGAATTTCATTTTGTTTGTTGAATATTTTTGCACTTAAAGAACCATCCTCATTTAATAGGATTTGCACTTCTACATCACCAGCCACTACCGACTCAGTAACACCACCTACAGGAACCCCAATTTTACCATTGATAAGTATCCTGTCGCTCACCTGTGTAGATACGGTAACACCCAATCGGTCTTGTGTGTTTACTCCCAAAAGGTTTCTGTTTCCCTGTTCATAAGACAATCCAACATCAAATTTCCCATCCCCATCGTTTAAAATATCATTTATTAAACTAGAAGCTGTTTCTATCAAATTGCCTGTTAAAGCTTGTTGCGAAATACTCACTTCATCTATAAATGTGCCTTGAGACAATAATGAAAGTGCTTGTAACTCACGCCTGTTCCGATCTTCTAATCGATACTCCAATTCAGAAACAACAACACCATTTGTGTTTGGAAAATTAATATCATAATCAATCGTTGGTTGTAAAAGCTCTCCTTCCAATTTTATAACAACATCAGTATCAATTTTCCTAGTAATGGAATTGTTATCCAACAAAATAGCCGGATTTGCCGTTGTTGAATACACCGCTTCCATATTAAGGTTTGCTTTCAACGGGTCACCATCCCAAGTGATGGTTCCACCAGGCAACACCCGCAATTCTTTAGTGAGTAAGCCCCTGTATTTAAAATTATAGATTCCCGTGAAAGTAATGAAGTCACCCCACATCCTGAATTTTCCATTCGTATTAATCTCTATGAGCAAATTCCCTGCTCCGGTTCCTTTCAGGGTACTTCCTGTTTTTCGGTCAATTACTATTTCTACTTCTGCATCAGGAGTTACATCAAGGTCAAATGACAATTCCAGGCCTTCGTACTCTAAAAGTTCCCGTTTTCTTTTTACTTCTTCACTTTCATTCTTATCTATGAACCGGATATAGGATGTGTCTCCTATTGTTGTCACATCACTTATAGGTATTTTAAAGCTTGTCCCTTTTTCCGTCCTTGCGGCTACATTTATATTCAATGCATTGGTAAACCCTGAAATAGTTGCTTCTCCACTAATAAACCCGGTACCATAATACAATGCATCCTCATCATATTCCGTGTTTAATACTAGAAACTTCTCTCCTAATGTGTTCAATTTCAAATCTAAAAACCAATCTTGAAAATTGGTATGTGTGATGGTTCCGTCTAAAAGTGATTGTGTATTGTATTTTGTATCTGTTAGAACTACATTATCAAATTCAAAGGATTGCCCATAAAGTTTTACGTTTGCCTCGTCATCAAAATCAACAGCTACATTAAGATAGGGAATATTCAATCCAGTTCCATTTAAGGTCAATTGTCCATTCATGTCAGGGTTTTTAAGGTTTCCTATTACTGCTACATTTCCTGATAAATAACCTTTAAGATTGGACAATACTTCTCCTCCTAATGGGCTAAAGGGGCTTAAGTCTAAATCATTAAGCGATAGTTGCAGGTCTACATCAGGTCCCGAAGAAGTAAACCTGGCATCGCCGGCTATTCTCAGATTTTCCAGATTGTTGTTTGTTAAGTTAGCATCTACAGTATAGGTTTTCATATCTTCATCTCCTATTACCCCAACAGTTAGTTTTCCTAATTTTTGGCTGTTTACAGTAAAATCATCTATGAATAGGTTGGATGAAGAGAAGTAATTTTTGTTTTGTTGTAATATATTCATGTCACCATTCAGTATTCCTTCCATGGACAAACTGTCTATTGATGGGCTTATTTTATCTAGTGCCACATCTTTAAATCGTAACTTAATGTTTTTATATGTGGAATCAACCAATTCTCCTTGAAGTCTTATGTATTCATCATCTAAGCTCATTTCTATTTCTTCAATGGTAATACTATCTAATGTCCGATTGAAAACAACTTTATTTTTTGTATTCCCTTTCTCATTAAGCACCCATTTATTCCCCTTAAAGCCAACATCAGAAGTTTTTAACCCTATGACTGAGCTTTTATCTTTATTGAATGTATGGTAAAAGTTAAGATTGTAAATATCATTATACTCCTTCCCTTTCCCTCCTTTAAATTCTGTCCTAAAAAATAATGTGTCTTTAATCGTTGTATTGATAAGGTTAAAATCTTTAATTTTATAAAACCCCGCATCAATATCTTGTACTTCCACATAGGTATTAAAGAGTGGGTTTTTGTTATCGATCCGAAGTTTTACATCATCAAAAACATTTCCATAAACACTCAGGTATGGAGATTTAAACGTTAATTTAAAATCTCCTTCGTCAGCTATCATACTTCCTTTGACCGTCGTACTTTTCCCAAATACAATTTCAGGAAAAAATACTTCTACTATTTTATTATAAATCTTTAAGTTGAAGTCCATGTATTGCCCTTCGGATACTCTATGCGGACTATAGTTTGTATAAATACTTCCTATAGAATTTTCTATTAATTTCCCTACCTCATCAAGGTAAAATTTTCCTTTTACAGTTCCGGTGATAATATCAGGTGAATTAATTTCTATAATACGTTCCTCTCCTGAAAAAGAAGAGCTTAAACTAAAATCATCAAAAGAATAGGTGTTGTTGGGGTTGGTATAGTTAGTATTTAAAAAATTAATATCCCCCTCCAGATTTTCAATAGTGTTCCCTGTCATGTTCATATTTACAACACCTTTAAAAATGGAAATACTGTCAGTGGTAATAAAATGAAGTTTTTTAAAATCAGCATAGGCCACATCAGCAGTAAAATTAAACTTGTTTTTAGCTCCGGACATATCTGCCAACCCTTCAAAAGTAAATTGTGCATTAGGGTCTGATGATACCAGTTTGCCATCAAAGAGTTGATCTCTCAACAAACCAGCTACTTGAAGGTCTCTATAATCATAATCATTATAGTTGAGTTTAAAAACTTTTCCTGTAATCTCTGTGTTAAGTTTTTTTTGAGTGAAGCCACTGCCAACTACATCAAAATCGGAAGTGATTCTTCCAAACGCCTTGTCATTTACAAAAGTCCCTATATCAAAATTCAAAAAAGATACAAAACCTTGATATGAAGCATTATCAATGTCTCCGATATTTGACAATTCCATATCTGCATAACTGCTTCCTAAACCAGTATATAAGTTAATTGCCATGTTTATTTTTTCTTCGGTCACAGATGCGTTGCCCCTTATAGTAAATTGCTCCAAGCGTTTTAAAGAAGAAGGCAAACTTTTTCCTAAAATATCCGGCAATAACAATTGCAATTGATCATAACTGGATGTTACATTTTCCATCTCTGCACCTAATCGAAATGGAGCCGATGAAGTAACAATATTCTGAAAATGGAAATCCCCTTTTATTAATGAATTTCCGGATTCCAGATCGAAATTTTTTGCGGTAAAATCATTTAAAACACCTTCCACTTCTGATGAAAAAACCACTAATTTATTAGCCCCAAACTCATTGTAAAAAAGGTTTATTTCATCTAATGATACTTCTGACTGCTCAAAATTTGCTGTTATATTAACTTTATTGATAAAATCGGCCATATCTTCCCTTTTGTAGTCAAAAACAACCATACCTTCTATGTCTGAAAGGGAGGTAAGGATGGACAAATCCTCAAACCGCATTTGTTGAGGGGTATATGAAAATTGGGTTTGCAGTCTACGCATTGCAATACCCCTACCTGTGGTAAATGCCAATTCATCTATAGCTCCGGCTACATTAGGCCCTTCAATAATAAAGTCATCTACTTCAATAAATAAGTTCTCAAAATCTAAAACCCTTGGTTTTGAAACATTCTCATCTATTAAACGAAACTTACTTTCTTCAATAGAAACATCTGAGGATGTTAATATAAATGTACTTTTCGAAATCGTATCTGAAGGGTTTTCTAATTTAGCTATAAATACATCTAGGTTAGTAAGCGGCTCCCCTTCATAGGTCTTTAAATTGAATGTAAGACCTTCTATATTCACCGTGCCAAATTTCAGGTTATTGTTAATGGCATTCCTTACACTCAAAAGTGATGTGTTCAATTCTTGAATATAAACGAGTGTGTCTTTCTTATGGTCTTCTATATAGATACCTTTCAAACCTACCCGCCCAAAAAAAGAGAGGTCTACTTTGTCAATGTTAATATTAGTGCCAAATTCTGTATTAATTTTGTTTGTGGCCCACTTTGCTAATTTGTTCTGTACAGGGGGTAAAGAAAATAAAATACCCATTATTACAAATAATGATAAGAGTACAATAACTGTACGAATAAGTATTTTTCTATATCTTCTGATCTTTTTTATTGTTTTACTTTTGTATTAGTTCAATTTTCATTCCAAAAAGAACATTGATGAGCTCTTCTGAAAACATAATTATATTAGCTATTGAGTCTTCATGTGATGACACTGCTGCTGCTGTACTACACAACGGAAAAGTATTATCTAATGTTGTTGCCAGCCAAAAAATTCACGAAGAATATGGAGGAGTTGTCCCTGAATTAGCATCAAGAGCACATCAACAACACATTGTCCCAGTGGTTCATCAATCGTTAGCCAAAGCAAATATCGATAAAAAACAATTATCTGCCATAGCTTTTACAAGAGGCCCGGGGTTAATGGGTTCTTTACTTGTTGGTACTTCATTTGCTAAATCTTTAGCACTTGGGCTGAACATCCCGCTCATAGAAGTAAACCATATGCAGGCACATGTTCTAGCACATTTTATTCGAGAAGAAGGGCATCATGTTCCATCATTCCCTTTTTTAGCGATGACCATTAGTGGTGGGCATACACAAATTGTAAAGGTCAACAGCTATTTTGATATGGATATAATTGGAGAAACACTTGATGATGCCGTTGGTGAAGCGTTCGATAAAAGTGCCAAGATTCTCGGATTGCCTTATCCCGGAGGACCTTTAATAGACAAGTATGCGCAAAAAGGATTCCCTAAGGCATTTCCTTTTCCAAAACCAAAAGTAGAAGGGCTTAATTTTAGTTTTAGTGGGTTTAAAACCAGTGTACTTTATTTTATCCAGCGAAACATGACCAAAAACCCTGATTTCATAAAAAATAATTTAGAAGACATTTGTGCTTCTATACAATATACGATTATCCATATTTTGATGGATAAACTTAAAAAAGCAGCGAAACAAACCGGCATTAAAGAAGTAGCTATTGGCGGTGGGGTTTCTGCTAACTCAGGAATTAGAAAAGCAATGGAAGTGGCAGAAAAAAAATATGGTTGGAAGGTGCACATCCCTAAATTTGAATATACTACCGATAATGCTGCAATGATTGGCATTGTTGGACATTACAAATACTTGAGAAAAGATTTTACAGATGAAACCGTTTCCGTAAAAGCTCGTTACACATTATAAATTACGTATAACAAGTACCTATATGCAGTTATTTTACAACCCTAATATTACCCAAAAAACACAGCAAATCACTTTTGATAAAGAAGAGAGTATACATATTATAAAAGTACTTCGAAAAAAAGAAGGGGATACATTACATATTACTAATGGCAAAGGTTGGTTGTTTAAAGCTATTATTACTGTCGCTCATATAAAAAACTGTGTGGCCACTATCAAAGAGCAGAAAGAAAAGCTCTCCAAAAAGTACTACCTTCATATGGCTGTGGCTCCCACTAAATCGAATGACCGTTACGAATGGTTTTTAGAAAAAGCCGTTGAAATAGGTATTCATGAAATCACCCCCATTATTTGTGAACACTCCGAACGAAGAAAAATAAATCCCTCACGTTTTGAAAAAATTATTCAATCAGCCATGAAGCAATCACAACAATGCTTTTTGCCTAAACTCAATCCAGCTGTTTCGCTAAAAGAGTTTTTAAAAACATCTCATGAAGGACAAAAATTTATAGCCCATTGTGGTGAAGGGGAAAAATATACCCTCAAAAGAAATCTAATGCCTGACCATAGAGTTACCATTCTAATTGGCCCTGAAGGGGACTTCTCAGAAGCAGAGTTACAACTTGCCAAAAAAGATGGGTTTTTACCCCTTACACTAAGTGAAAATCGACTTCGTACGGAAACAGCAGCGGTAGTTGCATGCCATGGTGTGGTTTTTGTGAATTCTTTTTGATCAGCCTTATGAACAATACCATTAGATCTCAGGAGATTTCTTTGAAAACAATTGTTAACACATTTAAGAAAGTAACACATGAAACTCTTTAAAAAAACATTTCCATACTCTTTTTTGTTTTTCACTATAAGCATGTTGTCACAAGAAAAAAATCAAGAGTGGCAACAGTTAAAGGAAGCTGCCCATGCAATTGGTTATTGTACATACCATTCAAATATGTCTTATTGTAATGAGCATATCCCTGAAAAAAATAAACGCGAGAAAAAAGCAAACAAGGATGAAGATGTATATTACTTTCTAATGGAAGAAGAATGGGCTACAACCCGTGTAAAAGAGTGGGCTACAAAACAACAAAATGATCCTGAGAATTACCTTATCATGTTTGATATATTACAAGGGGAAAGCATAAACGGGCAAAAAACAATCCAAAAACCCTACAATAGTTTTTTTATACTGAACCTGACCGATCCTATCGTTATTGGCTTATCTAGTAATATGGATGGCTCTATAGCGCGAGTTTCCATCAAAGTTCGCAATAATAATGGTCTTATCTTAGAAAATACACTCTGGCGTGAATTTATATCAAACCGGACAGGCTTGATACAAAAAAACATTTCCTTTACTATCCATTCAGAAAATCAAGCAAAAGAGTCCCTTCATGCATTTATGAATGCACTCAATGAATTTAACAAACTGCTAGAAAAATAAATTTTACCTCTTTATTTTTTTAAAAATTACGGTTTTACCGTAGAATACTACTTTTTTTGTAAGCTTATTTGTTTTTGTTAAAAAAGGTTGTACATTGTATCACCCTCCCGTTATTTTTCAATTCAAATTTTGTCGGCAATTAAACAATGTAACAAAATAACCTATAAACTGGTATTGTTTCTATAACACAATATCAAAAACAACCAATTATGAAAATAAACGATCAAGAAAAAGAATTGTTTAATTACATTGACAGCATCATACCTGAAAGCGGTCAATTAGAGTACGACTTTAACGATCCTAAACAGTTTGAATTTGCCCTAATGTTTGCTCAAAAAAGCTTTGATACCGAACGTTATCCGGGAATTATTGAATCTTTACACGTTAAAAAGAGGGCGCAGGAACAAAGAAAGGTGGTAAAAAACACTTTAGAAACGGATACCGGTTTCCAAAACATGTTTGGTATCCCGGGTGTCGGTCTTGATTCTACAACACGGAATGTAGCCTCTAATGGAATAGGGACTATCGTCGGTGGATATGCAAGTATGAGTTTGTTACTGTTTATTAAGGATAATGCTACAGGGAACATTATTACACATGCTGCAAACAATGATATGGCAGGTACACTGTTATCTGTTGCAACCTCTCCAAACTCCGGTACAGCCAATTTAGATGTTACTTCATATTTAAGCTATTCAGGCACTCCAAAGAAGGCTCAAAACCAACTAGAAGACCCTACCCCTATTTCCGGTATTGCAAAAAGAGGAGCTTATAACACTACTGCCGATCCCACCATTTCTGCACCCGTAAGGACCACTTCCAATCCCAGAATACCAACCGCTATCAACATCGGATTAGGAAGGCCTTGGACAGATCAAGGAGGAACTTCAGGGTTTGATTATGCTTGGAACGAACCTACTTCCAGTAGTCCTATTGGAAAAATACCCTTTGTGGGAAGTGTTGTTTTTAATCAAGCAATACAAACACTTACTCCAAATTCAAACTTCTTGCTTCAAATTTATGTAGCCAATCAGGTAAATGGCGGTACTGTAACATTAAATGTAACGGATATGGCTACGGTATACTCCAGGTTTAGTATAGACCCTGCCAATCCTAATAAACTAAATTGGAATCTGCCTGCCGGCATCTCCACAAGCGATCCAGGCAATCCGATTGTTTTTCAACATATAACATGGCCTACGGACATGGAAGCGCTGTTTTATTGCCAAATCATCGTAACACTCGCCGATGGAAGCTTAGGAAGCGCAAATGTCCAGAGCCAGCTTACTTCAGATGATGATCCATTAGATGGCACATTAGGTATCATGCCTATTGCTTTTATATGGCATTGCTTAGGTGAAGACACTGTAGTGGACATGGCAGAAGGGGGAAGTAAACCCATAGCAGATATTGTTGCCGGAGACTTTGTAAAAACTGATTTTAACGGCGGAACAGCAAAAGTAGAGTGGACTAATAAAGGAATGCACATCGGAGGTGCTTTAAAAATATGCTTAGAAAACACCGTAGAAATTACCACAAGTGACAACCATGTATTTTTTACAAACAACAAACCTACACCTGCTTCAGAACTAAAAGAAGGAGATCCATTAATTACCAAAGAAGGTCCTGTGAAAATAACAGCAATTGAAACAATACGCGATTTCAAAGGGATGTTCTACAATATAGCCACACGACCTTATGAAAGGCCTGAAGATTTTAATGGGATTATTGGTTCTTTCATAGCAAATGGGGTTAAAACCGGAGATGTAAACGCTCAAAAAGCATATAGACATATGCTATCTAATGATAAAGAATGGGTAAAAAAACAAATACCTTCCTACTTATACAAAGACCTCGATTCATTTTTTGAAGACAAAAAATAACTAACCATTATAAAATACACTTATGGAGACCGATTATGGTATAAAAATAAGTGCTTCATCCTATATTGAAGTACCTACAAATACTGCATATAATTTTGGGAAAGGTGATTTTACAGTAACTGTATTATTTCAAACCAAACAATCAGGCGCGTTACTTTCTAATATAGCTCCGCAAGGAGCAACAGAAGGTGCCGGGTGGCTAATCTACATCGAAGATAATGGAGCTATCCGTTTTACAACAAGTAATGGCCAAGGCTACTTTCAAGTAACCTCGTCCCCTACTGTTGTACTTGACAATACATGGCATAGTATTGCAGCAATGCGGCTCAATGGGGGTCTTTTTATCTTCTTGGATGGCGAAAACCTTCATACGACCATACAATCAAGCTTGCCCACCCCCTTAGATGTTTCCAATACAAGGCGGCTATTGTTTGGAAATTCTGATGACCAACAGGTACCTAACCCTCAATTTGTAGGTGTTCTTGAAGATATTACCATTTGGAACAAAGCACTTAATGCAGATCAAATAAGGGATACCATGTTCAACAATGTGGATCCCAGTAGTAATGGCCTTGTTGGATTTTGGGAAATGAACAAAGATTTTACAGACACATCTCCAATAAAAAATGAAGCAGACCCTATTGGAAATGTTCATTTTATACCCATTTACCATTGTGTATGGGTAGAAGGTAATAATCATTACTCTTACTGTTCAATTGATATGCATGAGGATATAGAGGAAGATTATGGAGCTAATATTTCAGGCACAGGACAGATTACAATCCCCTCCAATCAAGTATATAATTTTGGAACAGGTGATTTTTCACTAACTGCACTCTTTAGAACTACACAACCGGGAACGATTATGTCCAGAAAGTCCTCGGAAGAGGGAGCTGCTACAGATGCCGGTTGGTTACTAGTTGTCAATCCTAATGGGGTATTCCAGATGAAAACAGACAATGGCCTTGGGTACTATGAGGTCAATTCCGGTGCTACAGATGCGCTCAACGGGCATTGGCATAGTGTGGCAGTAACGAGAACTTCTGGACAAATTGCTATTTATTACAACGGAATAAAAATTCCGGTTACTCCAAAATCTACTTTAAACACTCCACTTAATGTTTCCAATTCAGAAAATCTAATTATTGGTAATAGCATTCAACCACAAAATCCATATAAGCAATTTGAAGGAACCCTTGAAGATATCACTATATGGAACAAAGCCATCAATGAAAGTGAAATCCAAGATACCCGTTTTAATGGGTTATCAGGAAATGAGGCCGGGCTTGTAGGGTTCTGGAAAATGGACAATAATTTTAATGATGCATCTCCTACCGGAAACAATGGTGCCTCCTCTGGAAATGTCACCTTCATTCCGATAGCACATCCTGCCATAAGAAGACAATCCTTAAATATCCCTACAGGAACCCCATATCTGTACGGAGCTGTTTTTGATAAAGAATTGAATAACAATACGTTTCCGGAAGATACTATTCTAAAAGTATACAGACCAGATGGTACCCAACTGACAGCAGCCACCGCAGAAAATAATGAATATGTATTGATGAGTTTTGACTCCGTTCACGCATTCAACATCGAAAACCCGCAAGCAGGAGATTGGATTTTCTCATTAGAAAGCCCAAGCGATGTCCCTATTCTCTTTAATGCGCAAACAGTTCCTTCAACAGCAATACCACAAACCATTACTACCAATCTCCAGGAAGTATATGATTCTCCCCCTGCATCTCATGTAAGATTCTTGGCAAAAAGAGACCCGGTACGTTTAGCAGAATTCACATGGAGTTGGTCAAGCGTTGCCAAATGGGCCGGAATTGGCATTGCGGCAGTTGCCACAGTAGTTACTATTGCTGCAGTAGCCGCAGGAGCCACTATAATGTCACCCGTAGTACTTGGTGCAGCCGTTGCTGTAGGGGTGGGTTCAGCTATTACAAATATGGGTTTGATGGGAGAAGTATCCAACGCAGCCTATGAAGCATCTTATAAAATAGGTGTAGGAAGTGCTTCTGGTGGGGGAAGCAGCAATGGTTCCTATGCTATCGTGATGGATGGACAATCTTATTTTCCATTATTGAGAAATTTATTGATGGCCGTTCAAACGGGGAGCTATAGCGCTACAGGTAAAGTAGTGCCCGATCAGCCTACTTTTGAAAATTTATTCAAAGCTATTTCTGATGCAGGCAAGAAAGCTTATGTAATGATGTTCAATACCGCTGCCATATATCATATGATAGAGAACGCCGATATTGTTAAATTCTTCCCCAGAAAAGTCATAAAAGGAGTTGATGCAAGAGATAATTACAAATCAAAAGCAGCATTAACACAATATGAAAATATTCGTGTAGCAATGGAGTCGTATAACTCTTCTTCAAGTTACACACCTTTATATTCTCAACACCAAAAATTAGCTATTTTCTCAGTAAATGGAGTGAAAGTAGGTCTCGTTGGAGGGTTCAATATCACCCCTTCTTATTGGGATGATGAAACGCACCCAATGAGCGACCATAATAATTTCCATACTTGGCACGATACTGCTGTATTATTACAAGGGCCTATTGTAGAGCAAGTTGAAAATGAATTCAACAGAAGATGGGTAAAATCAGAGATGCATTATGGGCTTCCTCAAGACGGAACCTATGTAAAATTCTCGTGCTATCATGTAAAACATGACACTTGTTTGGACGGAACCAACAATTGCACGCCCGGAACACCTTCAAAGTTTCCTTATACCAACCCTATTACATCAGACCCGCAATATCCTATAGATGTTTTAATTACTTCATCCGAGTATGAAGAGAAATTTACCCAGATAAAAGATAAAATTATTGAGCAAATAAATGCATCTTCTGTCTATTCGTATTTTGAAAACTTCACATTTCACGACCTTGATGTGGTCAACGCCATTGCCAATAAACTAAGCAGTAACCCTAATTACAGCTGTATTATTAATGTTCCTTATCCCACAAAAGGGAACGATACAGAAGACCAAAGAGGGCAATTTTACATGATAAGGGTTGCTTATGCCGTCATCGTACTAAAAACAGGCAAATGGAGCAGTATTGCTTTTGACGGTGGCACAATTATTACCAAAGATCAATGCAGTAGTGCATCCGTATCCGTTCCTGACGGGAAGGGCATTGAGTATGCTGTGTTTAACTATACATTAAAAAGTAACGGACAATCTTATTCCGTTGCAATAGGCTCTAACCTTATCAATTTAGAAGAAACTACTGACTC
Organism: Leptobacterium meishanense; assembly: GCF_037645805.1. NCBI lineage: Bacteria > Pseudomonadati > Bacteroidota > Flavobacteriia > Flavobacteriales > Flavobacteriaceae > Leptobacterium > Leptobacterium meishanense. Next base: position 56,749 of record NZ_JBBEXE010000009.1, on the reverse strand, counting down.
TAATTTAATTTTCACCTCTGCAGTACGCTATTTTGACACACTCAGCCCAAATGAAGAAAAGTTTCAACTGCCGGGATTGTCCGTTAATTTCAGGAGCATCTATATCCATTCCAAGTTAGCTCTATTTGATGATAAATATGCTATTATAGGAAGTGCTAATTACAACTCCAGGAGTTTAACCTATGATGGTGAGTGTAGCATTGGTGTTAATTCAGCTGCTAAAGCCATTGAAATACGGCAAGAAATCTTTGCGCATTGGGGTATGGACACTGTTGCAAATTGGAAAACCAAGATGCAATCCAATGCACAAAACCCTCAACAAGGTGTCTGTGCCGTACCGCTCCCCATAAGAGTACTTAGCAGTTCTCCAATACCGTGGTACTGGAAGTATGCATCATACATTTATGAATTTTCAGATATCAATTAAATTTCTAAGACATATGAACATATCTTTTACAGGAGGAAGCAGCGCACAACAGAGCATGGTTTTTCAAAGCCATCAATTAGCAATAACTATGGCTACCAATGCTATGAATGCCATAAACACTTCTCCCAACTATACTACATGGTTTGGCAACGGTTTAAAAACTACGGTAAATTCAAATTACCAAAATGCCATAACCGTCCTTAACAATACGAGTTTTCAATACATGCTAAATACGATGACACGAAATCAACTTCAAAACGGGCTCTATTTTTGCTACAGTAAAGATTCTTCCTCATCAAACAGGATTGTATTGCCATGGATGGGCATGTTTTCGCAAGCAGACCTAAGTGTTGTCAAAGATGGTGCCCTTTCCATTATACAACTGGCTGTTACATCAGATACTGATTACAATCTGGATATCGCCAGCGATCAGGATGGGGCCAAATTTTTAGCAGCATACGATCCGGACACTGCCATCAAATCACCCATAAACTATAAGTATTTTGCGGCATCTTTTCATTGAATCCTTTAATAATTTCAGCAATTGGTCAAAAAACTTTCTGGTAAATTACTAATTTTAGCTTCATACAATTTATGTATACATAAGCTAAAATATATGTAATGAACCTCAACCAAGTTACTATCCCCTCATTAAATCTAGATATTGCTATCCCTTTTTATGAAAGGCTTGGGTTAAAGCTTATCGTAAAAGCACTGCCCCATTATGCCCGTTTTGAATGCCCACAAGGCGATGCCACTTTCTCTATCCATCAAGTAACAGCATTACCAAAAGGTGATGGTGTTTATGTTTATTTCGAATGTGATGATTTAGATACCTATGTTAACGAATTGCTTGCTGGACAAATAGTTTTTGAAGAACTCCCAAATGATAAAAAATGGCTGTGGCGGGAAGCTAGTTTAAAAGACCCGGATGGGAATCAGCTTGTTTTATACTATGGTGGGGATAATAGAAAAAACCCTCCTTGGAGAATCCAATAGCTTACCCTAATAGTTCATTTTAAAAAATGAAATCTGTAACTTTGAGCCTTAATTATTCATAATAAATAAACATGAAATATATTCACCCCATACTAGTAATACTTTTTATCATAGTGATAAGTTGTAACACGAAAGAAAAAAAAGAAACCACAAAAAACAATATTAAAAACACTGCCCTCAAAAAAGAAGTATCAACACCTGATGAGACTCTACAACAATCAGCTAATAATATTGGGGATATCGCTCCTGATTTTACCCTAAAAAATGCTGTCGGGAAAGAAATCAACTTAAAAAAATCCCTGAAAAATGGTCCTGTGATAATAACCTGGTACCGTGGTGGATGGTGTCCTTATTGCAACAAGTATTTGGCGCAACTACAAGAAGCTTTGCCTGCATTCAAAGAACAAGGGGCTACTTTATTAGCATTAACCCCTGAGTTGCCAGACAAATCAATAACTACAAGTGAAAAGCACCAGCTAGGGTTTGAAATTCTGAGCGATATTGGAAATACGGTTGCAAAAACATACGACATTGCTTATCAATTAGATGTTAAAACTGCTGAAAAATACCAAAATGCATTCGATCTACATGCCTATAATGGTGATACTAGTAATGAATTGCCCTATACGGCAACTTATGTAATAGGTACAGACGGCATTATAAAATATGCTTTTCTAGACACTAATTATAAAAAACGGGCCGCCCCCGAAGACATTATTGATGCTTTAAAAGCATTATAATTATATTCTAAGAAAAGAGAATAATCTTATAACAATGAATACCTCCCATATAGCTAATATTGTATCCAACCACCAGAAATACTTTATAGCTATTGCTTATAATATGGTCGGAGATATGGAAGTTGCGAAAGATATTGTTCAAGATGCCTATATAAAAACAATCCCTTTCGAAGAAAACATAAAACATCGTAAAGCGTATCTCCGAAAAACAGTTGTAAACTTATGCATTGACCATTTAAATCACTTAAAAAAACACCCTAAAAGCTATGTTGGGCCTCAGTTAGCCACACCTGTTGAAGATACTTTCTGGGAAGATGAATTAAAAGACAATAAAAGTATAGATCAAGCACTTTTTTTATTGTTTAACAAGTTGACCCCCTATGAAAGAGCTGTGTTGGTATTAAAAAACCTTTATGGAACAAAACATGCTGAAATAGCTTCTATAATAAATACGACAGAAGAAGAGTCGAGACAGATATACAGCAGGCTAAAAAGAAAAATCAAGCGACTCCCAGACCAGAAAACAATAGCACTTAAAACCCGGAAAAAAGTAATCGACCAATTCATCTATTACATTAATAAAAATGATCTAGAAGGGCTAAAATCATTATTAAAAAACGATATAAAATATTATGTAGATAGTGGCGGCAAAGTAAAAGGAGCTGCTACAAATATCTTGACAGGTTCAGATACCATAGCAGAGTTCATCATTTCAAGGCTTCAAAAAATTACCCCCAAGGTTACTTGTTACAAGATAAAATACATCAATGGAAAATTAAATATTGTAAATGTAGCTTCGAATAAAATCAGGCTTTTTATAGAACTAGAGGTCGTTGAAAATAAAATAGCTAACATTTATATTACGGCCAATCCAGACAAACTTAAGTATATTTCTTTATAAAAATTGTGTCACAAAATCCACAGTTCTCTGTCAATAAGGATAAAAACACAATTTTATGGAAACTGTATTAACAAATGCTACTTTTGTGATACCTGAATGGCTTAACAGGGAACACTATCCTTTTGAAAGCAAATTTCTGGAAATAAATGATAACAAAGTCCATTACATCGATGAAGGTAAAGGTGACATTATCCTCTTTTCGCATCCGGCATGTGCTTGGTCTTTTATGTACCGTGACATGATAAAAGTTTTGTCAAAAGAGTTCCGGTGCATCGCTCTCGATTATCCTGGATTTGGTTTTTCTATTCCTTCAAAGGCTTATGAATATACTATAGAAAGTCAATCGAAAATATTGAATGCTTTTATTGAGAAATTGAACTTGGAAGATCTGTACTTTTTAGGACATGATACAGGAGGTCCGTCCGGATTTTATATTGCTGCACAAAAGCCAGAGTTATTCAAAGGGTTTATATTTACAGGTACGATTATGTTCCCTACTAATGAATTTAAAAAACTTCACAATTTTATTGGGGTACTTTCTACTTGGCCGTTGAAAATTATCAACCAACAGTTTAATATTGTTGTATGGGCAATGGTCAACAAACTCAAAGCTCAAAAAGTACCAAAAGATGTGCAACAGCATTATTTCAATATATTTAACACTAAAGAAAAACGGGAAAGGGTGCGTAAATTATTGGTCAATCTCAAAGATTCAACAGCGATCATGATCACTATTAAAGATGCCATGTCATCAAAACTTTCCAAAAAGCCCTCCTTGTTAATTTATGGTGTTAAAGACCCTGTAAATGAGCTTGGAATTCCTGAAAGAGCCGCATCAATATTAAGCAATTCTGAACTGCACTTAATTGAAAATGAAGGTCACTTCCCCCACGAAGGAAATGGGGAAAGAATGGCGCTCATTATAAAAGACTGGTTATTAGGTAAAAATCAGTAAATTTGAGTTTTAATGATAACAGGAGGTAAATGCCTCCTGTTGTTTATAAAACCAAGAGATTGAAACCTGTACACCTCTTAATTGTACTAATGATAACCCTGACTACACAAGCACAGGAAATTGCTGTATTAAAATATGGTGGTGGTGGCGATTGGTACTCAAATCCTACTGCTTTGCCCAATCTTATTTTATTTTGCAATCAACACATTAATACAGCCATTGACGCTAAGCCCCGTATCGTAGAAGTTGGTGATATATCCATTTTTCAATATCCATTCATTCATATGACCGGACATGGAAATGTGTTTTTTACACCTGAAGAAGCACAAAATCTTAGAAATTACCTGCTTTCTGGGGGATTTCTCCATGTAGATGACAACTATGGAATGGAACCCTATTTCAAGAATGAACTAAAAAAGGTCTTTCCTGATAAAGAATTAATCGAATTACCTGCGAATCATGCTATTTTTAACCAAACATACCATTTTCCAAGCGGACTCCCTAAAATCCATGAACACGACGGGAAACGCCCCCAAGCCTTTGGTATTTTTCATCAGAACAGGTTAGTACTGTTATTTACCTACGAAAGTGATTTAGGAGATGGCTGGGAAAATCCAGAAATACATAACGACCCCGAAGAAATACGTGTACAAGCATTGCAAATGGGGGCCAATATTGTAGAGTATGCTTTTAAAAACTAGCCCCGTAAAATATAACTATAATTTATACCAAACATACTATCAAAAATTTTATATACCCATACCTATGGATTCAAGAGTTATAGCTACCGGAATTATAAGAGCCATTGCCATCTTAGCAGGTATTGCATTGTTGCTTTTTTTAGTATACAAAATAAAAGTTGTACTTATTTACATCACTATTGCTGCTGTTATATCACTCATTGGCAGACCTCTAGTGTTCTTTTTACGAAACCGGTTAAAGTTTACCAACACATTTGCAGTTATTGTTACCATGGTTATTATGGTTACCCTTTTATTAGGGCTTATCTCCATGTTCATCCCACTAGTAATAAAACAAGGACAAAATCTGTCATTATTAAATGTAGAAGCACTTCAAGAAAACATAGAAGGTCTGTATAGGGAAGTCTCTGATTACTTTGCCATCAACCAAATAGACATTGAACAAACTATTAAAGATTCCGGTATACTCTCAGGGCTAAATTTTGCTGCTATTCCAAACTTTTTAAACGCAGTTGCTAATTTTCTTGGAGATTTTAGTGTTGGCCTATTTTCTGTTGTCTTCATATCTTTTTTCTTCCTGAAAGATAGCCGTCTTTTTGAGGATGGTGTTATGGTTTTTGTCCCTAATGATAAAGAGCGACGCCTCAAAAAATCATTTGACAAAATGAAAGATTTACTCTCTAGGTATTTTATTGGCCTGTTATTACAGATCCTTATCCTGTTTATTCTATACACGATTATTTTGCTCATCTTCGGAATAGACAATGCTATTGTAATTGCCTTCCTCTGCGCACTGCTAAACCTAGTACCTTACATTGGTCCTATTATAAGTGGATTATTGATGTTATTTCTTACAATGACAAGCAATCTAGGACAAGATTTCAGTAGTGTTATTTTGCCAAAAACCATTTATGTTTTCATTGGGTTTATCATAGCACAATTGGTTGATAATCTCTTTAGCCAGCCTTATATTTTTTCTAACAGTGTTCGTTCACATCCGTTAGAAATTTTTTTAGTCATCATAATAGGAGGGTTGCTTTTTGGTATTACCGGAATGGTTATTGCAGTACCTGGGTATACCGTTATAAAGGTGATTTTAAAGGAATTTTTAGCAGAAAATAAGGTAGTTAAATCATTGACTAAAAATCTATAGTAAAACTTTGAATAAAAATATATTAAAAACTGGTATTCAGAATTTTATAGATGAAAATTTAAATACTGACACTTCGTCAGTTTTATTTAAAAACCCTGATTTTGATGGTGTGAAGGCCTCAGAGCTCGCCGAACAACTTATTTCAAAGAAAAAATCAGAAAAAAAACTCCCTACCTGGTTCAATACTCCCAAAATATATTACCCAAACAAACTGGCTATTGAACAAACCTCTTCTGAAATTACCGCTGCATATAAAGCCAGTTTGGTAAATGGAAAATCATTAGTTGACCTTACCGGAGGGTTTGGTATTGACTCATTTTATTTTGCAAAATTATTGAAAGAAATAACTTACTTAGAGATTAACCCTGAGTTAGTTGAAACTGTCTCTTATAATTATCAGGTCCTGGGAGTTGATAATATAGAAATTATCCATGGAGATGGTATTGAATTTCTAAAAAAAACTTCCAAGAAATTTGATTGGATATACCTAGACCCCTCTCGAAGAAATAATGTAAAAGGAAAAGTTTTTATGCTACAGGACTGCATTCCTAATGTTCCCGGTCATATTGACCTTCTATTTGATAAAACAGAAAACATTTTAATAAAAACAGCTCCGTTACTAGACATCTCGATCGGGATAAAAGAACTTCGGTGTGTAAAAGAAATTCACGTAGTGGCAGTTAAAAATGAAGTAAAAGAGCTTCTATGGATCTTAAATAGTCATTCTGATAGTAAAGTGATAAAAATAAAAGCGGTTAACATCAAAAATAAAAAGCGGGAAACTTTTGAATTTCTATTTCATAAAGAGAAGCAGGCAGGTGTTACGTATGCAGCTCCCAAAAAGTATTTATACGAACCCAACAGTGCTATTATGAAGACCGGAGCTTTTAACAGTATCGCAAAATACTATAAGCTTGACAAATTACACTTACATTCCCACTTATATACTTCAGATAATCTTATTTCCTTTCCCGGTCGGACATTTGAAATTATAAACTCCTTTCCATACCAACGAAAATTGCTCAAAAGCAAGTTAAAAACACTTAAAAAAGCCAATATCAGTACCCGAAACTTCCCAGAGAGTGTTGCACAGATTAGAAAAAAGCTAAACATCAAGGATGGCGGGGATGATTATTTGTTTTTTACAACAGATTATAAAGGAGTTAAGATTGGTATCTATTGCAAAAAATATTAAGATTTTTTAATTAACATGGTAGGGTTTTCTTTTTTTTAGCTGTTTATATCATAATAAATATGACCAAAAAAGGTTATATATTATAGTATCTACAACTTAACTTATAAATAACAATTATTATGAATTTAAAAAGATTTTTTCCGTTTTTTGCCGTAACTGCCCTAGTAGTTACTAACATTTCGTGTAGTAGCAGTAATGATTCTAATGATGGCAATGTAAGCATCAATGCCAAAGCATCTATTAACAGTAGCAATATTGGCTCCCGAAACCCTGACAATGTCATCTTAACCGATTTCCTTATTAATATAAGAGAAATTGAATTTGAAATTGATGATGATTTGGACGACAATAATATTGAAGATCTTATTGGAGAGGATAAAGTGGAATTGCAAGGTCCTTTTGAATTAGATCTACTTTCCGGAAGTACTTCAATCAACATTGCAAATGTAGATCTGCCAAACAATACTTATGATGAAATCGAATTTGATTTTCACAAGAGTCAAAATACCTCAAGTGAGTTATTCGATAAGTCTATCCTTATAAGAGGGACTATCAATGATGTCCCATTTGTGTTTTGGCATGATACCGAAGAGGAGTTTGAAGTAGATTTCTCTAATGATACTGTCGACATAGTTGTTGACGGAGGCACTACCAATATCACTATTAATTTTGATCTTGATATTATTTTCGGTGCTGCATCTTCTGTCGATTTCTCTTCAGCTACAGATGGCAACAATAATGGAGTAATTGAAATTAACCCTAACGATGATGATGGAAACAGGGCTTTAGCAGATTTTATAAAGAACTTACTCGAAGAATCATCAGACCTCTTAGATGATTAAAAACACATTCATATCTCTAAAAGCTCTTTTTGGTAAGAAAAGGGCTTTTTTTATTTACACTTCCATTTAAAATTAGCTATTGCATCATTAGATGCCGTATTAAGGTTGTAGTGCCACCATTCCGTCCGGATACTCCAAAAGCCATGTTTTTCCATGATTTCTTTTAATAGTTTTCGGTTGTTCAACACCTCTTTAGAAAGATTGGTATAATCATGATGTGCCTCTTTACCAAAATAATCAAAATCGGTTCCCATATCCAGTTCATCCACTGCATCATTCACTAGTGTAATATCCACTGCCCCTCCTCTGTTGTGAATAGATCCTTTCTGCGGGTTTGCTACATATTGCGGATTAGGAAACAATTCCCACATCTTCCACTGCACATCATTAGGGCGGTAACAATCAAAAAACTTAATACGGTGCCCCTGCCTCATAAAATCATTATTAGCAGCCAACAGTGCTTTAGCTGTCTTCACCCTCACATAACATTCCGGGCAATCGTATACTGCTTTTTTTAAAAAATTATCTGTAGTGGCATATTTAAGGTCAAATATAAAATCATTACTATAATCTGCTAAGCGTATAAAGACCGTATCAGACAGCAAGTTTAACGGAACAATTATTTCTTTTTTAGCGAGCAACGTATCTGTAGCTTTTTCGTTAGAGTCACTTGGATCTGGTACAGCTACCATATAAGGATTTGAAAAAGCATCCGGGTCTTTGCATTTTTTACATGAAATGATACTCAAAAAAATTACTGATAGAATGTATAGCCTGACTCGCATATTAACAAAAATACATAAATCCAAACGAATCAATTATAAGGTCTAATACTGCCTTGGAAAGTAATACACTATAACAAAATAGTTCATCTAAATGAAAGCCATAAAGGCTGATAATTAATTGTTAACTACTGACCCCTCCCCTGATCGAAGAATACTTCCGTTTACCGATACATATGGTAAAAAGCCGTATAAGTTATCGTATATTTGTACTCCCTTTCTTCATTAAATAGCGCACCTACAATTATTGCTAACGGCACTTTTTATTACATGAGTACTTATTGATTAGTAGCACCCAAAATAAGTTCTGTAATAAAAGTAGCAATGATGATAAAAAACTACCGCCCCGCAACTATTAAATCAATAGTTTGCTTATTTTTTCTGCTGTTTATACAGCTAACAACTATTAATGCACAAACCATCAGTTTTTCCTCTTCAGGGCTGGTTGGTGAGAATGTTAACAACCCTACCTCACTAGAATTTGGTCCGGACGGAAGACTTTATGTAGCTCAGCAAGATGGTACCATTTGGGCCTTCACTGTTACACGTGACAATGCTGCCCCGGGAAGTGGAACCTATACAGTAACCAATACCGAAACAATCAACATTGTAAAAAACAGTGTTCCCAACCACAACGACGATGGCATCTTTAACAATACGCTCATCCGACAGGTTACCGGTATAGCGACAGCTGGAACTGCATCAAACCCAGCACTATATGTAACTTCTTCTGATTGGCGGATTGGTGGTGGTGGAAGTTTGGGAAATGATACCAACCTTGATACCAATTCAGGCATACTTTCGAAGCTCACATGGAATGGCTCTTCCTGGGATAAGGTTGACCTTATAAGAGGGTTGCCGCGTTGTGAAGAAAACCATGCCATCAATGGAATAGATTTATTTGAACAAGGGGGGACTTCCTATATGTTGTTACAAATGGGAGGAAACACCAATAAAGGTGCCCCCAGTAATAACTTTGCCGGCATTCCGGAGTTTTACCTATCCGGTGCGTTGCTTATTATCAATCTTACCCAACTGGAAGGAATGCCTGTATATACCGATCCTAGAACAAATACTCAGTATGCCTACGACCTTCCAACGCTTAATGATCCCACGAGGGCAGACATCAACAATACTTCACCTAATTTTCCATATCCGGTAGGACATCCTATGTATAATACAACCATAGATATAGGTGATCCTTTTGGAGGAAATAATGGTTTGAACCAAGCTTTTCCTGAAACCGGGGGACCTGTACAAGTATTTTCGCCTGGATACCGGAACGCATATGATGTTTTGGTTGCCCAAAATGGTAAAATATATGTGCCTGATAACGGCCCAAACACTAGCTGGGGGGGTACACCACTCATCTATACTAGTGGAGGGGTACTTAAAAACCCTCAGGTCTTTGATGAATTTGCCGGAGATTATGTAACCAATGATTTTAATGAAGACAATAGTCAAGGTTTTGGAGACCCATTACATTATATAGGTACTATCAATGATGCAAACGGAACTTATTATGCCGGGCACCCTGTCCCCATCCGTGCATTTCCTTCGAGAGCAGATGTTGTTGAATACCGGTATGGCGATGATCCAAACGACGGAACTAGTAATATTGATTGGTACGAAGCAAGCCGGCACAATTGGGCAGATTTATTAGTAGGTGTACAAGGATATTTTCAAAATTCTTTTTCCATTGCTAATTTTCCCGATGACCCGAGACAGGGTGCATACCTCTCTAAAAATGTAGGTGATCCCGGATTAAATGTATTAGACGTAGTGAGCTCCTCTACCAATGGTATTTGCGAATATACCGCCACTAATTTCTCCGGGGCTATGCAAGGGGATCTCCTTACGGCTTCTTTCAATGGAAATATAAACCGATATGTTCTCAATGCCTCTGGTGATGCTGTTGTGCTAGAAGAACAAACATTTAGCGGTTTTGGAAGTATTCCCCTTGATGTTGTTGCACAAGGAGACACCGATCCTTTTCCCGGAACAGTATGGGCAGCTACTTATGGGGCAGATAATATTACTGTCTTTGAACCAGCTGATTTTGGAAATTGCCCACAACCTGGTGACTTAGATTATGATCCTAATGCTGATTCTGACAATGACGGCTACACGAATCAGGATGAAGTAGATAATGGAACGAATCATTGTTCAGGAGGAAGTGTGCCGAATGACAATGATGGAGATAATATTTCAGATCTTAATGATCCAGATGATGACAATGACGGAATATTGGATGTGGATGATGCTTTTGCGATTGATCCAGATAACGGGACTACAACAAATTTACCTATTAATTATTCCTTTTTTAATAATGATCCGGGAACCGGTTTCTTTGGGTTAGGTCTTACAGGCCTTATGGTAGACCCTTCAGGAAGCACGGATTACCTAACACAATATGATGAATCAAACATGTCTTTTGGGGGGGCCGGGGGGAAAGCAACAGTTGACCTAGTTCCTGAAGGCGATGCACTAGAAGGTACTAATACCCAACAATATGGATTCCAGTTAGGCATCAATGCAGATGTCAACTCCAATCCATTTACAGCACATTCAAAAATAGAATCACCCTTCTTTGCTGTAGGAGGTGCACAAACAGCACCCCAGAACTTTCAATCACAAGGTATTTATATTGGCAATGGTGATCAAGATAATTATTTAAAAGTAGTCTTAATGGACGGTATTACAGATGGTGATGCTATTTATGGATTGCAAGTTTTATTAGAAGATGCCGGTACCATAACCTCAGATACATCTTTTGATATCCCAAACGTCCTAGATGCCGAATCTGTTGACCTGTACATTAGTGTTGATCCAACATCTAATACTGCACTACCCTATTATTCTTTAGACAACGGAGGTAGTGTGATTGCTTTAGGTTCGCCGATAACACTACCTGCTTCCTTTCTAAGTGCTGCAGATAATAAAGGACTAGCTGTAGGGCTCATCGCTACCTCTGCAGGTCCTGGAGATGCTTTTTCCGCTACATGGGATTTTATGAAAATAACAGAAAACCTCCCTTTAACTCTTAGCGTAAACAACAATACCAGTGCAATAGACTTCGGAGAAGCTCCTATCAATAGTAGCGATATTCAGCTTATCATCAATGCTGCAAACTTAGGCGGGCCGGAAAGCGGTGTCTTGCAAATATCCCAAATCAATATTACGGGAACAGATGCTGCACTGTTCAGTTCTCAAAATGGGGCACTCCCTATAAATATTGGTCCGGGAGCAGATGTGTCTTTCCCTGTAACATTTATGCCCAATGGTGTTACAGGAAGTAAATCAGCAACTTTAGAGTTCATCCATGATGGAGTCAATTCCCCGTATAATGTTCCACTAACAGCAATACTTACTGAACAACAGGTTCCGCTTGTGAGAATTAATGCCGGGGACGTAACTTTTACTGCTACGGATGGCGGCCCCGATTGGGAACAAAATTCAACCAAAGGAGCTACTAGTGGCCCAAGCTATACTGTAAACGTCGGAGAAATCTCTACACATGGGCTCTCCGCAGCCAATAAGCATACTTCCATACCTTCATATATAGATAATACCACTTATGAAGCACTTTTTAATAAGGAACGTTGGGATTTAGCAGGTGGTGCTGAAATGCAATTTGATATTCCACTAGACAATGGCAATTATACCGTCAATCTATATATGGCCAATGGGTTTTCTGGAACAGGTGCGCCCGGACAGCGGGTATTTGATGTATTGATAGAAGGAGCCATTGTTTTGGATGACCTTGATTTGGCGGTCGAATTTGGAAATCAGGTGGGGGGCATGTTCTCGTTCCCAATAACATTAACAGACGGTGTCCTAAACATTGGGTTCGCCCATGATGTTATTGAAAATCCATTGATAAATGCCATTGAAATCCTCGGAGCTCTTCCACAAATAACAATTGATCCTATTACTGACCAGTCAAATTTTGTAGGCGATGTAGTGAGTTTAGCTGTAGCAGCATCGGGAGGTGATTCAGGGCAGAACTATACGTATAGTATTTCCGGACAACCAGATGGAATTGCCATAGAACCCACCAATGGGCATATCTTTGGCACTATAACCGAAACTGCTTTAACGGGAGGCCCTTCAGCTGACGGAATCCATAATGTAACTGTAACAGTTACACAATCCGGGATTCCAGATGCCACAGAACAATTTACATGGACTATAAATGCATTGCCTGATTTATGGATTGACAAAAATGAAGATGAAAATTACATCGCACGTCACGAGTGTTCATTTGTACAAGCAGGTGATAAGTTTTATATGCTGGGCGGTCGAGAAAGCGCACAAACTATTGATGTGTATGATTATACAAACAATACCTGGACACAGAAAGTGGGTTCAGCTCCAATCGAATTTAATCATTTTCAAGCTATTGAATACCAAGGGCTTATATGGGTAATAGGAGCGTTTAAAGATAATAATTTTCCTAATGAACTACCGGCAGATCATGTATGGGTATACGACCCTGCAAATGACATATGGATACAAGGTCCTGAAATTCCGGCAGGAAGAAAAAGAGGATCTGCTGCACTCGCCATACACAACGACAAATTCTATGTCCTCGCCGGAAATACGCTTGGTCATAACGGAGGCTATGTAAGTTGGTTTGATGAATATGACCCTGCTACTGGTACATGGACAGCTCTTACTGATGCCCCAAGGGCCAGGGATCACTTTCATACAGCTATTATAGACGGGAAACTCTATGCGGTTTCCGGAAGGCTCTCTGGAGATGCAGGAGGCACATTTGGTCCGGTAATTCCCGAGGTTGATGTTTATGATTTTAATACATCGGGTTGGTCAACTCTTCCTGTTGGGCAAAATCTTCCAACTCCGAGGGCAGGGGCCGGTGTAGCAGCCCTTCAAGGAAAACTATATGTTGCAGGTGGTGAAATCCCTTCTTCTGCAGATGCACTTACTGTTACAGAAGTATATGACCCTCAAACACAGACTTGGAGTACTGCTGCTAGTCTCAATCATAAAAGGCATGGTACACAAGCTATCGTGTCCGGCAATGGTATTTTTGTGGCTGGCGGTTCTCCAATACAAGGTGGTGGAAATCAAAAAAATATGGAGGTTTATGGTTCCGATAACCCTACAGGAACACCTATAACAGCAAGTAATGTTACTGCTCCTACAGGTGTAACCTTCTCTGAAGGAGAAACAAAGGATATTATTTTGGAAGTATCTGGCGGCAATACGGCTATCATTATCTCTTCTATAGTAATATCCGGCACCAATGCAGGTTTATTTAATATAACTGCCGGAGATCTGTCTGATTTTTTGGTCAAACCCAATAGTTCACATACCATTAGTGTTGAATTTACAGGAACAGGTACCGATAAAAATGCTGTTTTGACCATCACATATAACAATGGATTGGCAAAAATAGTTAACCTAACAAGCGGCTTGCTAAATGAAGTAATATTCAGAGTAAATGCAGGTGGTGCACTAACAACATCCAATGATGCATTCATGGATTGGACCGAAGATCGTTCAGCGGGCTCTGCAGGTGGAGCAGCTACTACTGGAACCCCTTCTTCGTATGTGAATGCTGGTACTCAAGACGTGACGTTTGGAGTTACCCTATCCGGATTTACCAATACTACTGGTTATCCGGACTCACTTTTTGCTGTTGAACGTTATAACACATTTGACAGTCCAAATAATATGCAATGGGACTTTCCGGTAACCAATGGTGTTTATACTGTTAATTTACTTTTTGGGGAAGTTTGGAACGGTATTCAAAACCCTAATATAAGAGAATTTGATGTGTTTATAGAAGATAAACTGGTACTGGAAAACTATGATCAAAATGAGGTATACGGATGGAACGTTGCCATTGTAGAAACATTCAATACAGAAGTAACTGATGGTAACCTGGATATTGATTTTGTCAAAATATTGGAAAATCCTAACATTAAAGGAATCGAGATTATACGGTTGAGTGACCTCCCGACCAACAACCCTCCCCTAGTAACAAATCCGGGGGCACAGACCAATACGGAAGAAGATGTCGTTTCTCTTCAAATAAATGCTGATGACGGAAATGGCGACACACAAATTTTAACCTATGCAGCAACCAATCTTCCTCTCGGTCTGTCTATAGATCCTGATACCGGGTTAGTAAGTGGTACCATAAGTACTGCTTCCATTTCTTCAAATACATTTCAGGAAGACAGCGGTTTAGTTGTCATAGAAGCAGAATCAGGGACACTTTCAGCTACCTGGAGCCAACTAACAGATAATAACATCACAGGAATTTTAGCAGGAGCCGATCATTTCCTTGATCAAAATGGAGGGGTTGTTAATTATGATATTCAAATTACAACCCCCGGGGTTTATCGCATTAATTGGAGAAGTGATTTTGGAGGGTCAGACCCTACACAACAAAACGATACCTGGATGAAGCTTCCAAACAATGATGATGTATGGTTCTTTGGGCAAAAAGGGACTACCGGAACAGAAGCTACCATGATAAATAACCTCCAGGGAGCGCAAGCTAATGTAGTGTTCCCTATTGGAAGTACTAGAGTCACCGGAGCCACAACGCCTGCAGGAGCAGGGGACAATGGATGGTTCAAAGTTTATAGGAGCAATTCGGAATCATGGAAATGGCAAGCCAGCACTAGCGATAATGATCCGCATAATATTTATGCATACTTTGTAAATCCTGGAACTTATACCTTGCAAATTTCTGAACGCTCATTGGGACATGCTATTGATAAAATTGTACTCTATAAAGTGGATGGCACTAATTATACTAACCTTCAACTCACAAATGCTGTTGAATCTCCTACTGTTCAAATTATAGAAGGTGCTGCTTCAAATAGCCCATACAATGTTGAAGTTACTGTAACTGATAATGGAGTTACTCCTGAGGCTACTGCTATACAATTTACATGGAACATTAATCCTAACAACACAACCCATGCTTTAATAATAGAAACATCATTGCAGGGAAGAACCTCTAACGCCGGGGATTATACTGTTCAGCTATACGAAGTTGTTAACCTTACTACGCCAAAATACGACTTCAACATAACAGCAAATAATGCCGGACAACTGGCCATTCCCTCATTAATAGATTCCGGGGATTATAAATTAGTAATTGGCCATGGAAATTACCTAACACAAATAATAGATATTACTGTAAACTCAAATACTTCAATACCTGTAGGTGAATTCAAAGGAGGGGATGTAAATGGTGATAATGTTATTAATGCTCTGGACTTTTCATTATTAGTTGCTTCTTTCAATAAATCATCAGGAGAAGCCGGTTATAATGCAAACGCAGACATCAACGGTGATGGTGTAGTAAGCGCTTTAGATTTTTCTATACTGGCATCAAATTATAATACGCAAGGTGATAATCTATAAAAAAAACTAGGTTTGATCTTAAAAATATATTGATCATAAACTATACAAAATGAAAATAAAACTACAAAGAATTGGTGTATTTATATTACTGATTATTTCAGCCATTGGGAATGCACAGAATACGGATGTTTTTTTTGTTGCAAATCCATCATCGTATAATGTTTCAGGAGGACAAACTTTTGATGTTATTTTTGAAATACAAGCCAATGACCAACAAATTGACCTGGTGGAAATGCATCTTAATTTTGACCCTTCTATCATAGAAGTACAGTCTTTGACATATAATGCAGGAGGCATACTGCCAATTGAGCTTATAGCTCCGTCTTTTAATAATACTACAGGAACTATAGATCTTGCTTATGGAGCCATTTCTGGTTTCCCTTCAGGAACTTTTGGTTTTCTTACGGTTACTTTTAACGCTTTGAACATAACTGATACAGCTATTGTGGATTTTAGTTTTACATTTCCCAGAGAATCTATTTCAACTTTTACAGGAAGCAATGTGCTTGTAAATACTACCGCTGCAACTGTAAATGTAACACAAGGCACTTTAGGTGTCGATGATATAGAAGTAGAAGAAATACTCTTGTATCCCAATCCGGCTTCTTCGGAATTCTATATAGAACTTCCTAATAGCATAAGTGCGAAAAGCCTAACCATATATGATGTTAATGGCCGGCTAGTTCACAGTGAAATATATCCATCATCTGGTAGTAAGCTTTTCATAAATGTTTCATCCTTATCAAATGGCCTCTATTTTGCTCTTTTAACTACCGATCAAAATCTTAAAATAGAAAAGAAATTTTTAGTTGATAAATAGCTTGTTAACTATCACTTTTCAAAAAAGGCAATTCCGTATAGAATTTGCCTTTTTTATTTTATATTTATGACAATTTAATACATTCCTATGGAAAGTTATGCTAAGATATTGCTAATAGCCATTCCTTTTTTCATTGGGCTGGTCTTAATTGAAGTTTTATTTGGTTTTTTTGTTAAAAACCAAAAGCATAGGGCATTAGATACTGTCTCTAGTTTAAGTTCAGGATTAACTAATATTATAAAGGATTCTTTAGGATTAGCTATTATCATTATTTCATATCCATACTTGTTAGAACATTTGGCATTGTTCCATATTGAATCAACATTGATGGTATATATTGCTGGCTTTATTTTTATTGACTTTGCTGGTTACTGGAACCATCGGCTGGCGCATAAAATTAATTTTTTCTGGAATGAACATGTGATCCATCACAGCAGTGAAGAGTTCAATTTAGCCTGTGCCTTACGGCAATCCATTTCAAATATCATTGGTCATTATCCCTTACTTCTCATTCCTGCTGCTATTTTCGGAATCCCTGAAAATGTTATCGCTATTATTGCTCCTATACACCTTTTTGCTCAGTTCTGGTATCATACACAACATATTGGTAAACTCGGATGGCTTGAGTACATTATTATTACTCCTTCACAGCACAGGGTGCACCACGCTATAAATAAGGAATATATTGATAAAAATTTAGGGCAGATACTAAGTATCTGGGATCGGATGTTTGGTACATTTCAAGAAGAACTTGATGAAGTACCCCCTGTTTATGGTGTCTTGAAACCAGCTAATACTTGGAATCCTATCCTTATTAATTTCCAGCATTTATGGCGATTGATTAAAGATGCATGGCAGACAAAAAGCTGGCTAGATAAGCTCCGGATATGGTTCATGCCTACCGGATGGCGTCCTGCTGATGTCAAAGAAAAATATCCTGTAACCATCATTGAGGATGTGTACCACTATAAAAAATACGAAACCGGGGGATCTAAATTATTTATAGGCTATGCTGTTTTTCAATTAATCGCTGCTACATTGCTCATGATGTTTATGTTTTATAATTATGGGGCTATTGGTTTTGAAGGCTTGTTATTATACAGCGCAATTGTTTTCATAGCCATCTATGGTTATTCTTCTTTAATGGATGGTGTTAAATATGCTATATGGATTGAACTGATCAGAGGTTTATTGGGATTGGGACTGATTGTTTATAGTGGTGACTGGTTCGGAATTAACCTATTCTTTCATTATGGTGCTTATTGGGTCGCCGGATATTTTATTATTACAATTTTAGGGGCTTTTTATTTTACATTTTTAAAAAAGAAAATACACAGCAATATAGAAAGTTTAGCATAATTGTTTACAAATCCATTTCTTTATAAAACCGCCTTCTCAACACAATTACCTGCATTAAAATCATAATGGTAGCTATTGCTATACTATAGGTAGTGGTTTTTGATATTGTCAACCCTTCAATAATAGCGGGTAGCTCTACATCAGTAAGTATTGTACTGAAAATGCTCTTCTCCTGACCGGTATAAGCAAGAAACAACACTACTCCAATAAAGATTATAGTTATGATAAGCTGAAACCTTTTTGAGACAATCAAAGGAGCCATTTTTACTTGCTCCGTTTCCTGTTCTACACGGTGCATTACATTTTTGATAAGCGATTCTGGAGCTTGCACAATACCTCCTTCTTTTATCATTTTTTTTATAAAAGCATCCCTATTTTTATTTTCTTTATCCATAATTAATAGGTTAGTGTCGTATTTTTTAATAATTCTGATAATTTATTTCTACTCCGAAATAATTTAACCTTTACATTACTCAGGGTCATACCCATAGTATGGGCAATTTCCTTTAAAGAGAGTTCTTCATAATAATACAATGTCACAATAACTTGATCGTCTCTATCCAACGCTTGTATAGCATGTTGGATTACTGTTTTCTTTTCCTGCTCCTCTATATTAGTTATGGTTTCATCTTCCATTATGAGGTTCCCTTCATTCACTTCATCAATAATGCCCGATTTTATAAGCTTTTTTTTCAATTTTAATCTGTCCAAACAATAATTATATGTGATACGGTATAACCAAGTAGAGAATTTTGATTTTCCTTTAAATTTATCCAACTTCTGATATGCTTTTATAAATACCTCCTGTGCCACATCTTCTGCCTCTTCCCTATCATTCATCATCCTAACCGAAATGGTAAAAACCATGTGTTGGTACTTTTCCATCAAAAATGAGAAGGCCCTTGTATTTCCCTCCAATATCTGATCGATATAATATTGGTCAGTTTGATTGCGCATTTCTCGTTTGACGCTCAATATACTCATTTGGTTACAAAAAATAAATTAAAAAATTCTATCCATTTGTAACCTCATTCATTTTATAGCAGTCATATGGGTGTAATCAATTAAAAAACTAGAAATATGGAAGTAGCAATTGTATTTATTTGTTTTGCGTTAGTAGGCTTAGGAATTTTCTATCTATACTTTACTACACGTAATAAAGAACGCCTCGCCCTTATTGAAAAAGGGGCTGATGCCAGTATCTTTACCGGAAAACACCGAAGGCTCTCCACAGTGTGGAAAGCGTTGGTTTTAAACCTCGCTTTACTGCTTATGAGTATTGGCATAGGTATTTTCATCGCATCCATTCTACATTACAATATTGGTGTAGAAGAAGAAGTTGCTTATCCAGGGACTATTTTCTTAATGGCAGGGATAGGTCTTTTTACAGGTTTTCATATGAGTAAAAAACTTGACTAAAGTTTTATTATCAAAATTTAGTATTTTGAAAAGGCTTTACAATTATGTAAGGCCTTTTTTATTTTTACATAAAATAAGAAACTTTTATTTGGAACGTTCATATATAAAACAATAGCAATGCGCCGTATATTATTTTACTTCTCTACAACCTTTTTAGTTCTCATCATAAGTTGTCATACTACTGAAAAAAAAGAAACTGTAGCCAGATTATCTGTTGAAAACCCTACACAGCCCGAGCTCTCAAAATACAAGACTGCTTATTTTGCCAGTGGCTGTTTTTGGTGTGTAGAAGCCATTTTTCAGAGCGTAAAAGGAGTAAAAGAAGTTATCTCCGGCTATTCGGGAGGAAATGAACCCAACCCTACTTATGAACAGGTAGGTAGCGGACAAACAACTCATGCAGAAGCTGTAGAAGTATATTACGACCCGAAAATAGTGCGCTACGAGACTTTAGTAAAAGTATTCTTCGGCTCGCATGATCCCACTACGCTTAATAGGCAAGGACCTGACAGAGGGTCACAA
Source organism: Leptobacterium meishanense (assembly GCF_037645805.1). NCBI lineage: Bacteria > Pseudomonadati > Bacteroidota > Flavobacteriia > Flavobacteriales > Flavobacteriaceae > Leptobacterium > Leptobacterium meishanense. Next base: position 36,524 of record NZ_JBBEXE010000009.1, on the reverse strand, counting down.
TACCGGTCTATTGCCTTTTATAAAAATAAGGAAGAAAAGAAAATCATAGAAACTTACATCAAGAAATTAGAAGCTGAAAAAGTATATGATAATGAAATAGTTACACAAGTAGTGCCTTTTAAGGTGTTTTATAAAGCAGAAGATTACCACCAGGAGTATGAAAAACTCCATCCCAATAACCCATATGTGCAGCGTGTATCCATTCCCCGATTGAAAGCTTTTCAAAAAAAATATCCGGAATTACTCAAAGAAACCCACTAAATTAGCAATATTAACTGCTAATTGTTTATGAGCTGGATAAAAACAATTCCATACGGAGAGGCCTCCGGAAAATTAAAAAACATCTATAACAAGATAAAGGGGCCTGATAATCATATCGATAATATCCTAACCATACACAGCCTCCGGCCCCATACATTGACGGGGCACATGAGCTTATACAAAAACGTATTGCACCATAGTGGAAATACATTGCCAAATTGGTTTTTAGAAGCATTGGGGAGCTATGTCAGTTACCTGAATCGATGCAACTACTGTTATGCCCATCATACAGAAGGAATGAAACGGTTTCTCGGTGATGAACAAAAAACAACAACCATAAAAAATGCGATAGAAAACAATACGTTGAATATCGTATTTACTCCAAAAGAGTTAGTAGCCCTTAATTATGCCAGAAAATTAACCCGTTCACTTTCTAAAATCGAAAAAAATGATTTCATTAAAATGAAAAGTGCCGGATATCAAGACGGGGAGATTCTAGAAATCAACCAAGTAGTAAGCTATTTCAACTACGCCAACCGAACTGTTTTAGGACTGGGTGTTTCACTAGACGGTGAAATTCTTGGCTTGTCGCCAAAAAATAAAGACAGTGATCATTGGCAGCACGAATAGCCATTTTTTATCTTTACGCTTAACAATCATTTGTTATTCATGAGAAAAACAGTCGCTTTACTTACACTCACGTTCTTTATGTTAAGTTGTAATAAAAAAGGAGATCATCAAGTTATTACTGTTTCTAAAACGCAGGCAACACCTGTAATTGATGGTATTGCTAATGATATTTGTTGGCAAAATACCAATTGGTTACAGCTTGACCAACGATGGATTGGCAATACATTCACTCCCGATGATTTTACAGGAAAGTACAAGCTGAGCTGGAATGAAGAGGCGCTCTATATACTAGTCGAAATTGTCGATGATGTTTTGTTGGATCAATATGATAACCCCTTGACTTTATGGTGGGATGATGATTGTGTAGAGGTTTTCATCGATGAGGATAATTCAGGAGGGATGCATCAATACAATCATAACGCCTTTGCTTATCATGTGGCTTTAGATGGAAATGTAGTTGATCTTGGTCCTGACAAGCAGCCACATTTATATAATGACCATTTAATTTCAAAAAGAATAACGAATGGAAATACCTCTACATGGGAGTTGGCTGTAAAATTATATGATAATGACTTTAAGGATGGTAAAAAAAATACACCTAAAAAATTAATTTCAGGAAAAAATGTAGGGTTTGCACTTGCCTATTGTGACAATGACGCCAGTAAAGAGCGGGAAAATTTTATCGGATCAGTCTTTGTACCGGGCGAAGATAAAAATCAAGGGTGGATCAATGCCGATATTTTTGGCACATTAATACTAAGCAACTAAGGCTTAGTTCCCCTCATCCCAATGTAAGACCCCTAAAACGAGGTTACCTTCTTCACTCATTGCCGTATTGGATAAAAGTAACGGGCTTGTTACTACCTCATTTTCCGATCTTATTCGAATGGCTATCGTATAGTCTCCTGAAGCAATATCTGTTGGCAAACTCAAAGTATGGTTAGTTTGCACCGTCCCTATTGCCATGTCTGTCAAAGACAATAAATCTAATTGTTCTTCCTCTAATAATTCAGAAGTTGATGTATTTTGCAACCATATCTCTAACGTCCAACCTTCATAAGTGGGTGCATTCCCTTCATTTAACCACGATAAGTCTATGCGTAAACTAAAAGTTCCATTGGATTCTGTAATAGCTATATCTGAAGCAGTAATGGCATATTTATATCCCAAAGAACGAGCTGCTTCCATGAATGAATTCTGTTCAGCAGCCGTCAATGACTGCCATTTTTCTTCACTTGTACCATTAGGCCCTACATTTCCGTTACCTACTGCTGAGATATGAAATTCGGCTATTTGATTAATGGCAACCTCAAAATTCGTAGTTAAATTTCCGGAGAAAATCCGACAAAATTCACCTATAAAGGGAGCCTTCTTCCAATTCTCCTGAACTTTCTCCATTATTTCAGGACGCACCCTAAATTGTTGAAAAAAATCAGTTTCTCCAATACAATCTACCCGGAGCCCTACAGGAACACTTGCTATCTGCTGGGTATTCATCGCATAATCCGTGGCATTAAAATGATCAACAGTAAGCTTTGCCAACTGTAATACATCAGGGAAAGCATTAAGGTGCATATCTACATAAGCAATTTCTGATGCCTCTGTAATTGGAACAATTGTTCCGGGGGCTTTGGAATAATCAACATCATCTGAAATCGCCCACTCGCCCCATGCACCTACCATTCCAATATCAATCCAAGCCAGATTATTGCTGTCAGGGATTCCCGTTGCTAGCGCTTGAAATAGTGCATTGGCACGTGCTATGAGAAAGGGGTCGTTCCAGTCCGGCATAGCTGTTGGCGCTAAGGTACTGCCATTAAGGTAATCGTTCACCGTCCATACACAGCCATTTTGGCAACTGGGGTTGTTTACTATGTAGCTAGGCATATAAACACTTGTATCGCCATGCCCTGCCATAGCACGGATACGAAAGGCAAAACGTTTTCCTTCCGCAATTGCTGCATTATAATCGTCAATAATCCTTGAAAAGTCATACACGCCCATAGCGGTCTCTATATCTTTCCAAAAATACCTTTGATACATTTCTCGTGATGCTACCGGAGCTACTTCTTCATTTCGCCATTTATATAGACCGCGAAGGGGGTTTATCCTAAAATCTTCCTGAGAAGACAATAACTCAAAGGTGTTTTCTTCGGAGGTAATCACCCATGATGGATCAGTACCTGTTCCGGTACCCGGGTCCGGGTCTGGAACTATAACATCATCATCCGGTTTTCTGGAGCAAGCAAATAGAATAATTATAAAAATTATGGCTAAACCATAGTTTAGATATGCATTATAAGTAGGCTTCATGTAGCTAAAATATGTAAATATTTTATTGTTATATTACATTTTTAGCTAAAAAAAGGGAAGTAATTTTCATTTGCTCCCCTTTTTAAACATATTAACCAAACCAAATTATCATAGTTCCTCTAACCAATTGCTTACAGCCTGCCCTATTTCATCAGGACAGTCTTCTTGGATATAATGAACACCTTCTCCTACTTTTTTTACTGTAATATTTTTCATGCTAGCTTCACACCAATCCACCAGTGGTTTTGGCATAATACCTCCCGGTTCTGCATATAAAAGCAGTTTAGGGATTGCTGTTTCCTGCATAAACATGTTATATGCATTTACTGCTTCTACTACTTCTTTAGGTTCCCCTGCTATAGGAAGCTCATTAGGCCATTTCCATACCGGCTTTCTATCCGCTTCTTTTTCAAAAGGAGCCCTATAGGTATTCATCTCTTCATCACTAAGTTTCCTTAGAATTCCCATAGGCAATATTTGTTCTACGAACATATTTTGCTTTATTAACAGCTCCTCTCCAACCCCGGCAGTCCTGAATTGTGAAAAAATATCTTTCATGGCATCAGGTACAGAGTCCCAATCGGGAACTGCATTTATAATGGCTTCCATAAACACAATGCCTTTGACAAGTTTTGGGTGGTTTTTCGCAAAATGAAAAGCAATTGCCGATCCCCAGTCATGGCCTACTAATACAATCTCTTTTAAACCTAATTTATCTATTAATAATGTTTCTACATATTTATAGCTTTCAAAAAAACCATAATCGCTTTCAGGTTTTGCAGATTTTCCCATCCCTATTAGGTCAGGGGCAATACACATTCCCTGCCCACTTACATGAGGAATGATATTTCTCCATAGGTACGAAGAAGTAGGGTTTCCATGTAAAAATACAATCGGGATACCTTCACCCGTTTTAAGGTAATGGATTTTTTGCCCTAATACTTCAGTAAAGTGCGACGTTATTTTATCTTTTGTCAATTCTCCCATAGTTTTAAGCTACTTTATTAAGGTTCTTAATGGCTTTCTTCAATACTTTTTTCATGATGATTCCCATAAAGAAACCTTTTACAGGGTTTTTAGGGTTAAAGTATTGTGACCAACTTACGGTAGTAGTGCCATCACCATTGTCTTCACATTCTACAACTCCCAAGTGGTCAGATGCGTCGGCAGTATCCTCTGCTGAGTATGCATACAGTTTTGGAGGTTGCCATGCCACGATCTTCTCTACCAATCGGTCTTTACCGAATTGACATACACGTACCGAACCTACATCGCATGCGCCTGTGGATGCAGAAGAATCATGGTTCATCTCTACTTTTTTCATCATAGGGACCCATTTGGACATACTTTCATGATCTTTTAACTGATCGAAAACTTCTGTTACAGATTTTTTTACAAGACCAGACACTTTTGCTTTCAAAGGTGCTTTTGTGTGGTCTTTCGGGTTAAACGTTGCTACTTGTGCTTCCATTTTTAATTTTAATTTAATTAGACTAGTCGTATTATATTTATGTAAATTTTTTTAACTCGAAAAAGTATATTCCATAAACAACTGCAGAGGTTTTTCAGACTGTTCTGTTTTCATCCTCAATAGAGCACCGTGCCAGTTGTTTTGAATATAGTCTGCCCATTCGGATGCATCGGTGTTTTTCACCTCTCCCGCTTCTTGTGCTTCTTTTATGGTTTGTTCCAGTAAATATTTTGTCTTCTTTAATTCATTATTGACAGCATTGCTTAAGGTAGTATTCAAGTCTCCTACCTCCTGGCTCATGTTCCCTATAAGACAACCGCAAGTATAACCCCTTCTGGCCATTACTTTTATTAGATCTGTATAAAATGTTTTTATCCTATTTAAAGGGCTCAATTCTTTATTGTTCACATACGATTCTAAATGTGCGTACAGTTTAGCACCATAGAACTGTATCAATTGTGCCCCAAAATCTTCTTTGCTTTTAAAATGATTGTAAAACGACCCTTTTGGAATATCGCTTACTTTCAACAATTCATTGAGACCAGAATAATTATATCCTTTAAGGATCATTACTTCTAGCCCTTTCTCTAATATTTCTTCTGTGGTATATTTTTGTCTCATAATTAGACCGGTCGTATTGCAAAGATATAAATAAAAACACAAAGTATCTGATGATAGTCAAATATATTTGGTTATTATTAACCAGGTTTTATATAATAGGCTCAATAAGTATCGTTAAACTTAACGGTTTTTTTCATTAAGACTTGGTAAATAGCAACAATACTTATTGAGCTTATGTTTTAGACTCAGTCAATCTCAGGTTCAGATGGAGGATCAAAAGTGTCCAATGGTATTTCTATATTAGCTTCTATTTTACTCCAAATAGTAGCATTTAGAAACGCTCCTGTTCCCTCTCTTCTTTCAATTTGAGCAAAAGGATACAAAACCCCATTGACATTTCTATAATCAGAATATTTAACAATGATTTCAACATCATCACCGACCGCATGAATTGGCATAACTTTACGTTGGCCAATCAATAAATATGAATCCTTATCGAAATAGAAATTCGTTATGTATTCAGAATTCATTACATGTATAATAACCTCTATATTATGTGCCATTAGCCCTCCTAAAGACACTAATCCTTTATATGACATTTCATGCCCTTTCTCTTCAGCATCAATGAAAGGATAGTCAAATTCACTTGAAACAAGTATAACTTCTTTAGCTTCTCCTTCACTCAAAATGAGACCTCTTCCTTTATGATATTCCCAAGCTTGACCATTATATCCTTCCTCAAATCCTACTAAATCAATATCACCAATGATTCTATAATTGGGTCTTCTTTTTTGAATCTTTGCTACTGCAATAATATTATAAGCCGGTTCTATATAATGGCCATCTTTACTGAGTGTATTGATACTTTTCAATTTCTCATAGCCACCAACAGCTTCATAGTATTTATTGACAATAAAGTCAGGTGTGAAATTCTCTTTTTGCTTGTCTACCGAAGTACATCCGGTCAAAAGTATGGAGGTTGTTATAATAATAAATATATTGGTTAACATAATCTTGTTTGGCATAGTTTTAATTTTTAATAGTTTTAGTTTAGTTGAATACTTAATTAATATCTGATAAAAGTGTTTGTAAAAACTATTGGTTAGTCACATTTCGCAATGCTACATCACTGTAATGGGCATTTATTTTAATAATCTTATCTTGATTTTTGTTTTTATAATACCCTTTTATCAATTTATTCGCATAATTGTCAGTGGTTTTTACGATCATCTCTTTGGGATATTTTACTTTTGAATCTGCTCCATTATAATAAAAATTAAATCCGGTTTCCGGAAGGATGATCACGGTATCGGTATTTTCCAAATTCACATCCAACGTCGAAAAGTTCTTGTTTATGTTTCCAACATATAGTTCGCCAAATGAACCATTAATAAACCCATTATCTATTAGATTATCAATCACAACATTGGATGAATTGGCGGTTAATTTCAAGCTCTTTACATTTTCAATAGCCACTTTATCAACATAATTTACTTTTAACTGTCCATAATTCCAGTTCTGTACAGCAACAGGGGCATAAAAAGCTTCAATGTCTGTGTATTCGCCATTTATGTTATTGGCAAGCAACCTTGTATAAGACAAGGTTGCTTTAATGTTTGTAGTGTTTTCTGCCAATTTCACTTCGCCGTGCCGCACGTTCATTTTTAGTTTGGCATCTTTTGGTATTTTGATTTTAATGGTTTTTTTTACTTTTAGGTTTCCTTTTTTACCATCAGGGGCAAAGAAAAACATATTCCCCTCTTTTTTGTTTCGCATGGTTTCCTTTAAGATGATTTTTGCTTCTTCTATTTCATGCTTCTGCTCCTCTATAGCCTTTTTTGCTTCTTTTAAGGCCTGTTCTTTTTCTTTTTTGATTTCATCTCTATCTATTTTTACTTCCCACTTTATTTTTTCCATTTCTTTTTTATGCTGTGCCATTTCCTTCTTCCAAACTTCCATTTCTTTTTTGAAGTTTTCATTAAAATTTTTATTAAACTTTTCTTTCCACTTTTTTAGATAGGCATCGCCTTCTTTTTCATAAGCTTCATAATCGAAAGAAAAAGAATCAAATTCGTGAAATACCATGGGTGGTATCGGAGGCATTACATGCAAGCTATCCAACTGGATAACAAACGGAGCAATTTCCGGTATCTCAGAAATTTCCGGCATCACAAAATCAAATTCCATGGTGCCGGGAGCTATCACTGTTGCATTTCCTCCTCTGTGAAACCACATATTTCCTTTAGTACTGATAGATACCTTGCTTTTATTTCCTAGAGCTTCAAAATCCCAACTTTCAAAATATCCTTCGACTTCTTCTTCAGAAGCTCCATCTATTTCTAAGATAGCCGTTATCTCTACTTTGTTTTTGTTCCACGTTTCAAATTCAATATCTGTGTAACTGGTGTTGATATCGATGGTAACATCTTTGTTTACATCAAAACTTTCAGTAGTCTTTTTTGTTTGCTTTTGTGCATAAACACTAAAAGTTGCTCCTGTTACTAGTACCCATAGTACTATACTAAGCTTGTTGATCTTTAACTGTTTCATTTGTTTTCTCTTTTAGTTCTTTTAATTTGTCTTTTAACTTGTATAGCAATTGTAACCGTAATTGTAAATTATTAATAAGTGCCGTAACGGTATATTCATTAGGCCCTATACTGTTTAATTCTTCGTTTAAGGTTTTGTATTCTTCGTCTAGCTCTTCCAGCCGGTTTATATAACTGTCGAAAAGTTGTTTGTTTTCTGGGGTTACCTCAATCTCTAATAGTTCTAAATTGATATTAGCTAAATAATAATCCTGAACCTTTTTGAGTTCAGGGGAGATATCACCTAGCGTAATTCCATTTTCAATGGTTGGCTCATCCTTTTTAGTTTCTACAACTGTATTATTATCGTGTATATTCTTGTTCTTGTTCAAATATTGATACGAAAAATAGCTTACCGCAATTAATACTGTAACAGATGCTGCTATTTGAAAAATGAAAAAAGAATTCTTTCTATGCTTAGGCAATACTATTTCAAGCTTTTGTAAAAAGCGTTCCTCGTGCCCTTTTTTCATTTTATGAGTAGTTAAATGTTCCTTCTCCTTAAAAAGTTTTCTAATGTCTTGTGCCATAATGTTTACTTTTTAATAATTCTTTCAACTTGTTTTTTCCTCGCATCAGTTGCGTTCTTGAAGCTACTTCTGTAATGTTTAGTATTTCCGAAATTTCTTTGTGGTCATAACCTTCCATTAAATACAGCATCACCACGTATTTATACTTGTCCGGCAATGTTTCTATAGTGGCTTTCACTTCTTCAATGCTTATTGGATCTTCTACATCCCAATTGTTGTCATCTGCCATGTACATATACCCTTCATCTAGCTCTAATAAGTATTCTTTTTTCTTCTTTAAAAAATCAATGCATTTGTTGACCACTATTTTCTTTAACCATGCACCAAAGGTTACTTCTGCTTTGTACTGTTCTATTTTTTTGAATGCTTTGATAAATGCTTCTTGAACTACATCTTCTGCATCTTCTGTATTTTTTAGAAAACGCATTGCTACACAAAACATTCCGTCACAATACTGTTGATAGAGCTTCAGTTGTGCCTTACGGTTATTATTTTTACATTTTTCAATGACTCCAATTGGAAACATGCCGGCTGTTTCTGGTGGTTACAATTACTATTCACCTCTAAAGACGAGTCTTTTTTAGAAGTGTTGCAAAAAGATATATTTTTTTTACCTTGATACCAAACATATTTTATATAGTGATAGTTACCCTAAGTAATGATAAGATTCCTATTACGTTTCTTTTACTTTTAAAACTATCATCCGAAATACTTGAAAAAACTATCTGTTTTTAAGTATTTTTACAAAAAGTAATTAATCTTAAAAAAGTATATGAATAAAACAGTAAAATGGGCTATCATCATAGTCTTAATATTAGGAGTTGGTGTCTTTGGCCTTTTTAAATATATGCAAACCCAAACCAAAAAACATAGTCCGGAAGAAACCGTAACTTTTAACCAAGGTGAAACTGAACTCTCTATCACCTATAGCAGGCCCTACAAAAAAGGAAGGGATATTTTTGGGGGATTAATTCCTTATGGTCAAGTATGGCGTACAGGAGCAAACGAGGCTACTGTTTTTAAAACCAATAAAGACCTTTCTATTGGTGACAAAACACTAAAAGCAGGAAAATATACGCTCTGGACCATTCCTAATGAAAATGAATGGGCTGTTATTTTCAATGATAAAATGTATGGTTGGGGGGTTGGTTATGGTGGAGTTCCCTCTAGAAACCCTGAGTATGATGCTGTTACCATTAATGTGCCTGTGGAAACACTTCCCACTTTTTTAGAACAATTTACCATCGCATTTGAAGAAAATGAGGATGTTTATTTAACGTTCTCATGGGATCAAACTAAAGTAAAAGTACCTATCTTAAAATAATTTTGAGTGTAAAAAAACATCTTTCATCATCAGCTAAAGAAGAAAAAGAACAATCTTTTTCTTCCGTATCTAACAATTCTGTTGCCCGAAGAAATCAGCCTTCAGTAAAAATGTTGGTTTCAAGTATCTTAAATCATGATAAGGTAATGCTCAGCAGAGCCATTACACTTATTGAGAGCACACATCCGGACCATGCACAAAAAGCTTCGGAAGTCATTCGTAAATGCCTTCCATATGCAAACAAATCCATTAGAATTGGTATCACCGGTGTTCCGGGAGTAGGCAAAAGTACTTTTATTGAAGCTTTTGGAAAGTATTTGACAACTATAGGAAAAAAGGTAGCTGTACTCACTATAGACCCTAGCAGTTCTATAACTAAAGGAAGTATTTTAGGGGATAAAACCCGAATGGAAGAACTGGTGAAAGATGAGAATGCTTATATAAGGCCTTCTGCTTCCGGAGATTCCTTAGGAGGGGTGGCACGCAAGACCCGGGAAGCTATTATTTTATGTGAAGCAGCTGGTTTTGATACGATCATTGTAGAAACAGTGGGGGTTGGACAAAGTGAAACAGCTGTTCATAGCATGGTTGATTTTTTTCTGTTATTAAAACTTGCAGGGGCAGGTGATGAACTACAGGGCATCAAACGGGGGATTATGGAAATGGCCGATGCTATCATTATCAATAAAGCTGACGGTGAAAACATTAAAAATGCACAACGTGCAAAAGGAGAGCTTGCAAGAGCTTTACATTTATATCCTCCAAAAGAAAATGGTTGGACCCCCAAAGTAACTACATGCTCAGCCCTAGATAAAAAAGGGATTAAGGAAGCGTGGGGACTCATCGATAGTTTTATAGTTCACAATAAATCAAGCAGCCATTTTCATCGCCGACGAGCACAACAAAACAACTATTGGCTTATACAAACTATAGAGGGGCAACTGAAAACCAATTTTTATAACCACCCCAAAATAAAACCTGCTTTAAAAAAACAACTAGAGCGTATTGAAAAAGGCGAAGTGTCTCCATTTGAAGCTGCTAACGAACTTCTTAAAATATATAATGGGAAGTAATGTCTGTTTATGTTTCATATAAAAAGAATACATTTGCATAATTAGTCATCTCAAAGAATGAATTACGAGTTTACCATCATTATTCCGGTCTATAATGAAGAGGAAAATTTAAAACGTGTAGAGCAGGAACTTTCCAATTATCTTAAAATAGCTTCCCGAAAAACCAAGGTACTTTTTGTAAATGACGGTTCTAAAGACAATAGTCAAGAGCTGATTGAAGTTATATGCCATAGAAACCTGGATTTTAATTTTATACAGTTTGCCAAGAATTGTGGCTTAAGTGCTGCAATTAAAGCGGGAATTGATTATGTAGATACTGAATTGACTGGTTATATAGATGCTGATTTACAAACTTCTCCGGAAGATTTTAATCTTCTACTAGAATACATTGGAGAATATGATTTGGTTACCGGTGTCCGGGCTGACAGAAAAGATTCTTTTGTGAAAAATATGTCTTCCATTATAGCAAATGGCATACGGCGTGCTTTTACACACGATGGTATGGACGATACCGGATGCCCCTTAAAAGTTATTAAAACTGAGTATGCAAAACGCATTCCCATGTTCAGGGGGCTGCACCGTTTTCTTCCTGCCATGATACTACTGCAAAATGGTAAAATCATCCAAATCCCCGTCAGGCACTTTCCTAGAATTGCCGGAAAAGCAAATTTTGGCTTATGGAACCGTTTGCTTGGGCCTTTAATGGATTGTTTTGCCTATTTATGGATGAAAAAAAAATACATCAACTACCAAATTGATAAGAAAGGATAAATGAGTGATTGGATTATATACACCATTGGTTTTTTAGCACAAATCCTTTTTTCAAGTAGAATACTTATTCAATGGATTGTTTCCGAAAAAAGCAAGAAGGTACTAACTCCAAAAATTTTTTGGAAATTCAGTCTATTAGCTTCTTTTTTACTGTTTATATATGGCTGGCTTCGCGATGATTTTGCCATTATGCTTGGGCAGACACTTACTTATTTTATATATATACGAAATCTTCAGCTCCAGGGAGAGTGGATAAAGCTCCCAAGGTTTTTTCGAATTTTCTTGTGGGTGTTCCCTGTTTTAGTTGTCATATACGGATACAATAACAATGCGTACGATTTAAATGATTTTTTTAAGAATGATGCCATCCCATTATGGCTATTAATTTTAGGTAGCGTAGCACAAATTATCTTTACACTACGCTTTGTGTACCAATGGTTTTATTCTGAGAAAAGAAAAGAATCCAGTTTGCCGTTTGGGTTCTGGCTATTAAGTCTTATTGGGTCTTCTTTAATATTGACCTATGCCATTATCCGAAAAGACCCTGTTTTATTTGCAGGCCATGCATTAGGTATTATTATTTATACAAGAAACCTTCTAATTATAAAAAAGCAGGATGGTTAAATGGTTTTTTCATAATCCTATAAAGACTGTTCTCATTGTGGGGGCATGTATTTTTTTGTTCAATCTACATATTTTACCAGTTTCCATCATGGAAGCTCGTAATTTCATTTCTGCAAGGGAAATGGTGACTGAAGGAAATTGGCTTTTAACTACGATGAATGATTTTCCAAGGTATGAAAAACCTCCATTGCCCACATGGTTAACTGCAATTGCGGCATATTTATTTGGAATCGATAATAGTTATGCATTACGTCTTCCTACAGCTCTTATGGCTATAATGCTTGTGCTAGTATTGTGTTTTTTCTCTTTAAAATTACTAAATGACAAAAAGCACAGTCTCATAAACGGGCTTGTTATAATGACTTCTTTTTATATTATCGCTATTACTATAGAAGCACCATGGGACATTTATACACATGGTTTTATGCTGACCGGCATCTATTTTTTATTTCAGTTTTTTCAACATCACAAGAAATTATGGAGAAATGCCCTATTAGCTGCTTTGTTCATAGGGTTGTCTTTTATGAGCAAAGGGCCTATTTCACTCTACGGGCTCTTCCTTCCTTTTTTAATTGCCTATGGGGTTACATTCAGGTTTTCAAGTTTTAAAGGAAAGTGGGGCGCTTTTATAGTTTTTCTAATTGCCACTATTTTAATTAGTAGTTGGTGGTTTGTTTATGTCCGTATTGCTGACCCGGAAGCTTTTCTGGCCATTACCAAAAAAGAAACAGGTAATTGGGGAAGTTATAACATCCGGCCTTTCTATTATTATTGGAGTTTCTTTACACAAAGTGGCATCTGGACAATTCCTGCATTCGTAAGTTTGTTATATCCGTACTTAAAAAATAAAGTGAGTAATAAAAAAGGTTATTTATTTTCTTTCTTATGGACTATCAGCGTTGTTGTTTTATTATCCATTATTCCGGAAAAGAAAAGCCGTTATCTAGTCCCTGTGTTAATTCCGTTAGCTATTAATATTGGATTTTACATAGAATATTTGATCCGAGAATTTAAAAATATAACCGACTGGAAAGAAAAGTTTCCAATATATTTTCATTTTGCAATAATTGCAGCTATTGGAATTGTTTTTCCTTTTGCCGGGTACTTTATGTTTAATGAAAAAATCAATAATGAATGGTTAAATTTTGTAATAATGGCTACTATATTATTCATTATTGGGATCAGTATAATCTATCAATTGAGAAAAAAGAATATAACGTTACTTTTTTTCTTATCTATTGGATTTATTATGAGCATTACGGTATTTGGAATTCCTATTTCAAAAGCCTTCCATGTAAATAAAGACCATAAAAATATCAACCTCCTTTATCAAAAAACTACAACTAATCGACTTACTGTCTACAATTATGGAGAAATTGCTCCTGAAATGGTTTGGTATTATGGGAGAGCTATCCCTGTTTTAAAACAAGATGAGCAAATTACGGTTCCAAGTGATACTGCTTTTGGGGTTTTAGTAACTCTCCATGAAGAAAATGAATTTAAACGTATCTTTGGTAAAAATCACACTTTGATTTTAGAAGAAACGTTTGATTTAAACAAAACATCTTCTTCGGAGCAAAAAGGCTATAAAAAAAGGTTGGTCAGTCAATATTATATTGTAAAAAAATAAGTATGCAAACATTTACAAAAACAGAACGTATTGGTTATTTCTTTCTTTTAGTTGTTTTCTCAATAGGGCTATACCTTGGCTTTAAAGACATTGCTTATTTTGACACTGTTTTTACAGTTGAAGATGGGCCTGTAGAATGGACCACTGCCTTAATGCTGTTTTGTGTTAGTCTTTTGTCCATATGGCATCTTTTTTCCTTTTGGAAGTCTAAAAAGCTACTCTGGAAATTTGGGACTTTTGTTTTTATTGTCTTGTTCTTTTTTGCAGCAGGTGAAGAAATTTCATGGGGACAGCGTATTTTTGAAATAGAATCTGGAACATTCTTTCAAGAAAACAATGCGCAGGGGGAAACCAACTTACACAATCTTGTTGTAGGTGGAAAAAAACTCAACAAAATCATCTTTAGTCAATTATTGATGGTAGTGATGGTTTTATATTTAATAGTTACCCCACTACTCTACCGAAAAGTAAATTGGCTGAAAAAATTGGCTGATGAGTTTGCAGTACCAGTTGTCCATTGGCATCACACTATTGCTTTTATGGTTGGAACCGCATTGGTGGCCTTAAACCCGTCAAGTAGAAAATGGGAGGTGTATGAATTGGCTTTTGCCGTTATTTTTCTTCTTATTTTTCTAAACCCATTCAACAAACACATTTTCGAGAAAAATGCTTAGCTAGTTTTGTTTGTCCTAATTATTTTATCGTTAATTTTTTGAACCAAAATAAAAAATAGCCACCCTATTAATAACCCTACACTTATTCCGGTAATAATGTCCATAGGAAAATGTACTCCAATATAGATACGGCTATAAGCAACCATTAATGCCCATATAACTAATACTACAGAAAACCATTTAACATAGGGTCTGAATAAGATTGCAAAGAACGTGGCTACAGCAAATGAATTGGCTGCGTGTGCCGAAAAATAACTGAATTTCCCTCCACAATATGCTTTTACTAAACGCATACTGTTCATCACTGTTTCATCATGACACGGCCTTAGCCGGGCAACTCCATATTTAAATACATTTGCTAATTGATCCGTTACTATAATCATTACCACTACTGATACTATAACCACCAACGTACGTTTGAATCCTAATTTTTGAAATGATAGCACCAGTAAAACTATATAAAGCGGTATGGATGTCCATTTATCAGTTACAAGCAGCCAAAAACCATCCCATGGCTCACTTCCCAAATTGTTAAGGAAGATGAATAATTCTTTGTCATACGCAATCAGTCTTTCTAACATAGTTTATTTCTTTATTGTTCTTCATAGCGTTGCAACTCCCGGTCATAAAATCCGGTTGCTTCATTGATGAGTGCTACCATCTCTTCTTCTAACTCTTTTTTTTCAGAAGGATCTAAATCCTCTAGCCATTCTACATTATCATCTACTAAATTAATAACAAAACGAGGGAAGTCAGTATGAACAATAAAGATGGCATCCGGATAATCCGTATTGTCCCCTAATAAAAATTTTGGAAGGTCCATAGTGTATGTATAAATTATAATTTACAGTGCTTTAATAAGCCTTTTCGTCAATAAATCAAATCGTATATAAAGCATTATTGCTGAAGCTGTCAAACCAGCTAAAAGCCCTATCCAAATCCCCATACTTCCCATATTTGTATACAGTCCTAAATAGAAAGATATCGGAAATCCTATAACCCAATATGCAATAAATGTTATAAATGTAGGTATTTTTACATCTTGAAGCCCTCGTAAGGCTCCTAATACAACTACTTGTATACCATCTGATATCTGGAAAAAAGCAGCAATCAGCAATAATTGGGAAGCAATGGTGATCACTTCAAAATTATCTACTTGATTTAACAAATCGTGTTCGTCCAAATAAATTGTTGGCAATAGATCCTTAAAAACAAGGAAAAATGTTGCAAAAAGAATTTCCAATATTAAAGTGAGCAGAAAGACCGACAATGCAATTCTACGGAGTTCTGAAAAGTTCTTTAGCCCTTTTTGATTTCCCACCCGGACCATAGAGGCTACACTAAGCCCCATGGCTACCATAAAAGTCATACTAGCTAGGTTTAAAGCAATTTGGTTTGCCGCTTGAGGGTTTTTCCCTAGTACACCGCTCAACCATATTGCTGCTGTAAAAATGGCTACTTCAAAAAACATCTGCATCGCTGAAGGAAACCCTAAACCTATAATCTTCCTTAACACTGATTTCTTCACAACCCCAAAGTTAAAATGTGTAACATAAACATGAAACTTTTCTTTTCGTTGTAGCAACCACCATAAATAGGAAAGCATTACAATGCGAGATACTAGGGTTCCTATAGCTGCTCCGATAATCCCTAATTTTGGTGCTCCAAAATGTCCAAAAATAAGCACATAATTAAGGCCTATATTTATAACATTAGCCAGTACTGTAGCATACATGGGGTATTTAGTTTGAGATAGCCCCTCTGAGAATTGTTTAAACGCTTGAAACATTACTAATGGAATAAGTGATAATGCTACCAAATCCATATAAGGCAAAGCTAATGCTATCACTTCTTTTGGTTGATTCATGTAATACATGAGTGGTTTAGATAGCATAATCAACAGAAATAAAACAATCCCTAATGTTGTACATAGAAGAAGTCCGTGTTTTAGTGCAGCCTTTCCTTTAGCTACATTCTTTTCGGCATCCGCTTCTGCAACCAGAGGTGTTATAGCTGTTGAAAAACCTATGCCTAATGACATCGCAATAAAAATGAAACTATTCCCTAACGATACAGCAGCCAATTCTGCAGTTCCTAATTGCCCTACCATGATATTGTCTGCAAAAGCAACAAAGGTATGTCCTAACATTCCTAATATGACAGGGTATGCCAATTGTAAATTATACCGGAATTCTTTGGTGTATTGTGTTAGTGGCATGTGACTATGAAACGGCAAAGATACACAGTTCTGAAACTTTTAATCAGAAAGAACAGCTATATTTTCTTAGCTTCTTCCCAAAATACATTCATTTCTGTCAGCGACATCTCTCTTAGTTTTTTTCCTTTTTCAGTAGCCTTATTTTCAAGATATTGAAATCGTTTAATGAACTTTTTATTGGTTCTTTCTAATGCGTTCTCCGGATTGATTTTTAAAAATCGTGCATAGTTGATCATCGAAAACAATACATCGCCAAACTCAGCTTCTATTTTTTCAGGATCGCCTGATTCGATTTCTTCCTGAAATTCAGATAATTCTTCTTTTAATTTTTCCCATACCTGCTCCGGGACCTCCCAGTCAAAACCGATACCGGCTACTTTGTCTTGTATCCGATTGGCCTTTACCAACGCCGGCAAACTTTGAGGAACCCCTTCCAGAACACTTTTTTTGCCTTCTTTCAATTTCAGGTTTTCCCAATTCCGTTTTACTTCCTCTTCATTTTCTACTTCTACTTCTCCATATATATGCGGGTGGCGGGCTATAAGTTTATCGCAAATAGTATTTGCTACATCAGCTATATTAAAACTATTTGTTTCACTTCCTATTTTTGCATAAAACACAATATGTAACAGCAAATCTCCTAATTCTTTTTTGATCTCCTGTAAATTATTTTCTAAAATCGCATCCCCTAATTCATAAGTTTCTTCTATGGTAAGGTGCCTTAGTGTTTGGAATGTTTGTTTACGGTCCCAAGGGCATTTTTCGCGTAATTCATCCATTATAATTAACAAACGTTCAAATGCCTTGAGTTGCTCTTCTTTAGTGTTCATTGAATAAATTTGAATAAAGATATTCATAAATTAAATATTTTTTTTTAAAATTTATCCCGATATGCTTTCTGGCATTATTGGCACAAAATAAAGACTATAAAGAAGTAAAAAGCATTTTAAATCTTACTAGTAGGGTTGGCAAAGAGAAAAAACAGAAATTGATTTTATTATTAGAACATAAATTTAGAAGGAAAAGTTAAAACATGGGATAGTGATATTGGTGCAAAAAAAAGGTTATTTTATAATCAAAAGATCATCCATCAATTTTGATGTGAAAAAATCAATACTTAGAGACAAAAACAAGGGTTATGGGGTATAAAAAACAATAAAGGGGTAAATAACATTAATATTATTCTTAAAATTCATCCCTTTATTTAATTATTTCTTGTCATATGTCAATGTTTTTGATCTTTTTATGATTTTCTTTTGTGCTAATAATTATTTTTTACGGTTAAACCACAAAAATAATATGTTTAAAATTTCAAAAGATGGATATTAAGTTAGCATATGTAAAAAAGAAACCTACTACAATCCTATGGTATTTTTTAGTTCCGTTCATTATAGTAACATTCGTATTTCTTATTCAAAATATCTCTTTTGATTTATCAAAGGCTTCATGGCAGGCATATCTCAAGATGCTTCTTAATACATTGCCATATGCTGCAGGAGCTCTAATACTTATATTATTTTATGTCAATTATAAAAAAAAGCATCAGAAAAGTTCAACACCAATACCCTCTAAAGGAAAAATAAAATTAGTCTCGGCTAATGGAAGAGAGGTTCTTTATTTACAGCATAAAGATTTACTTTTTATTAAAAGTGAAGACAATTATTCTTGTATTTATTACCTTAAAAACAATAATATTGAAAGAAAATTATTTAGAGGGAGCCTATCCTCTTTTGAAAAGCAATTAAGCTTCCCATTGATACGGGTTCACAGATCATTCATCATCAATTTAATGAACGTTTTTAAAATTAAAGGGAATAGTCAAGGGTATAAAGTAGAGATGGATTTATTAAATATGGAAGTTCCTATCTCAAGAAAATACACAGCAAATTTTTTAACTGCCATTGAAAAATTAGAAATGCAAATATTATAGCTTATTGGTTTTAGGAAGTATTATAAGTACGTCTAATAGCAATCAAAGCACCTTAATGGTGCTTTTTTTATGTTTTTTGTCTTTTCTTTCTTGCTGCAGGAAACAATACATTATTCAAAATTAAACGGTAACCGGGAGATGTTGGGTGCAACTCCAACTCCGTTTTTGGGTCTCCTACCCTATGTTGATAATCCTCAGGATCATGCCCTCCATAAAATGTAAAGAACCCTTTGCCCTTAATTCCATGAATATAGCGTCCTTCTCCATTAGTTTTATTTTCACCTAAGATTAAAACCGTAGGTTTTATTTCGTCTCTTTTGAAACTTGTTGTTTGTCCCATAAAACCTTTTACAATAGCTGTATGGTTTTGACATAACATCGTTGGGACTGGATCCCATTTTGCAGAGAAATCCATCAGGGTAAAATAGTCCATTTCATTAGCAATAGCTCGCTGCGATGTCATGTCAATAGATGAAAACTCATAACGGTAAGGATTTCTTTCTAATGTATAGTTTACAAACGCAAATGTTTTATCATAATCAATCTTTGACTGGTAATTGGGTTCCGAAGGGTCTCCATCAAACATAGGTTCACAAATATCTACACCCTCTGCTGAGAGTGCAATATCAAAACTATCTGTAGCAGAGCACATAGCAAACATAAATCCTCCTCCAACAACATAATCGCGTATCTTCAATGCGACTGCTAATTTCTGGTCCGATACTTTATTATATCCTAACTTACTCGCTAGTGCTTCAGCTTCCTTTTTACCTTCAATATACCAAGGTGTTGCCCTATACGCTCCATAAAATTTACCATATTGACCGGTAAAATCCTCATGGTGGAGGTGCAGCCAGTCATATAAAAGCAGCTCATCATTTAAAACTTCCTCATCATACACGACTTTATAAGGTATCTCTGCATATGTGAGTACCAACGTTACTGCATCATCCCATGGTTGATTTCCTTTTGGTGAATATACTGCTATCTTTGGAGCTTTTTCCAACATAACAGCCTCCTGATTTTTAGAAGGGCTGCTTATTTCTTCCAAAATAAGACCGGCTTTTGCATCTGAAATCAATTCATAAGAAACTCCTCTTATCTGACATTCCTTCCGTACTTCCTCCGAATCGGGAATTAAGAATGAGCCTCCTCGATAATTTAGCAGCCATCTAACCTTTATCTGCTTTTCTAACATCCAATAGGTTATCCCATATGCTTTAAGATGATTTTTTTGGGTTTCTGCATCCATAGGGATAAGGACATGTGATGCTGTCATTTTAGTAGAAAGAAGCAAAAACAAAAACATAAATAAACAGCTCCTCCATAATAGGGTTGTAGGTTTGCCTATTGTGGGAAACTGTATATATTTTTTTCTAGAACGGTACGCCATTATCTTCATCAGGGTCAAATTCATCATTTAAAGAATCTCCAAAAGCTTCATTAGCATCGGGAAGCTTTTTGGGAGTAAAAGGGGATCCCTCTCCTTCATTCATTCTGGACTGAAATTCAAAAGGTGAATCAAAGTCATCTAAATTATCAAATTTTCCGAGTTGTCCAATGAATTTTAACCTAATATTATCTAAACCGCCGTTCCGGTGTTTTGCTATAATAAATTCTGCCTGACCTTGAGTAGGGGAGCGTTCTTCATCGTCCCATTCCTCAATTTTATAGTACTCAGGCCGATATATAAAGGATACTATATCCGCATCTTGTTCTATTGCTCCCGATTCACGAAGGTCAGACAATAATGGCCGTTTACTGCCTCCACGGGTTTCTACCGCTCTGGATAACTGAGACAATGCAACAACTGGAACATTCAGTTCTTTTGCCAATGCTTTTAAATTTCTAGAAATTGTGGATATCTCTTGTTCTCTGTTCCCTCCTTTTTGACTTCCCCCGGCTGTCATAAGCTGTAAATAATCTATAACGATAAGTTGTATTTTATGTTGAGAGGAAAGCCTTCGTGCTTTTGCCCTAAGGTCAAAAATAGAAAGTGAAGGAGTATCGTCTATAAAAATAGGGGCCTTCTCTAATCCTTTTACTTTTACATTTAATTGTTCCCACTCGTGTTTTTCTAATTTTCCAGTACGCAACTTTTCAGAAGAAAGCCCGGTCTCTGAAGAAATAAGCCGTGTAATCAACTGTACTGATGACATTTCTAACGAAAAGACAGCCACAGGGATATTATAATCTACTGCAATGTTTCTTGCCATTGAAAGCACAAAAGCTGTTTTTCCCATACCCGGACGGGCTGCAATAATGACAAGATCGCTGGGCTGCCACCCCGATGTTAAACGGTCTAATTTGTCAAATCCGGATGGAATTCCACTCAATCCCTCTTTATTTGATATCTCTTCTATTTTTTTCTTTGCCTGTATTACAAGGCTTTGAGCTGTTTCAGAAGACTTCTTGATGTTTCCCTGCGTTACTTCATAAAGTTTTGCCTCTGCATTGTCTAACAGATCAAAAACATCTGTAGTTTCATCATAAGCCTCTTCAATAATATCACTAGATATTTTAATAAGACTTCTCTGGATATATTTCTGAAGTATAATACGGGCATGAAACTCAATGTGTGCCGAAGAGGATACTTTTTGTGTCAGTTGTATCAAGTAAAAATCACCACCAACTAATTCAAGCCTAGAATCTTTACGTAATTGTTCAGAAACTGTTCGTAAGTCTATTGGTTCAGAGGATTCAAACAATTTTAGAATCGCCTCGTAAATATATTGATGTGCTTCTTTATAAAAAACTTCCGGATGAAGAATGTCTATTACTTCATCAACCCCTTTCTTGTCAATCATCATTGCTCCAATTACAACTTCCTCAATATCAATCGCTTGAGGTGGTATTTTTCCTTTTTCAAGATTAACAACATTACTCCTGTCTACTTGAAGGTTCACTATAGGGTTTGGTTTTTCCATGACTGCGAATGTAGAAAAATTATGAGCTACCTTGCTCTTTTGTCAAAGAATCAATCTTCACTACTCATTAACAATTTAACTGTTAATAAGTTACTACTTTTTGTTCATAATGCCAAAAAAACCGAAGATTGAATCTTCGGTTTTTTCGATAGTGTTGTTACTAAGCGTGTTATCCTTTATAAACCCCCATTGCTGCATATTTATCCATCCGCTGCTTCACCAATTCTTGTGGTGATAACTTTTTTAGCGCTTCATAATTGGAAATAATTGCCTTTTCGACTGTCTTAAATGTGGTTTCTCTATCAGAATGTGCTCCTCCAAGTGGTTCTTTTATAATATCGTCGACTAAATGAAGCTTTTTCATATCAACAGATGTAAGTTTTAAAGCTTCTGCTGCCTGTTCTTTGTATTCCCAGCTCCTCCATAATATAGATGAACAGGATTCCGGCGATATCACTGAGTACCATGTATTTTCTAACATTAACACCTTATCTCCTACTCCTATCCCCAATGCTCCTCCAGAAGCTCCTTCACCTACAATGACTACTATGATGGGTACTTTTAATCTGGTCATTTCTAATATATTGCGGGCAATAGCCTCTCCTTGTCCGCGTTCTTCTGCTTCTATGCCTGGATATGCTCCGGGAGTATCTATTAAGCATATTACTGGAAGTCCAAATTTTTCTGCAGACTTCATTAAACGAAGTGCTTTCCGATATCCCTCAGGGTTTGCCATTCCAAAATTCCGATATTGGCGGGTTTTCGTATTATATCCCTTCTGCTGACCTATAAACATATAACTTTGGTCTCCTATTTTTCCCAAACCGCCTATCATAGCCTTGTCATCTTTTACACCTCTGTCTCCATGAAGTTCAAGAAAGGTCCCTTTGGTAAGGGCTTTTATATAATCAAGCGTGTAAGGCCTAGAAGGGTGTCGGGATAATTGTACCCGTTGCCATGCTGTTAAGTTTTTATATATTTCTTTCTTCGCCTGAACAAGTTTTTTTTCAATCTGCTTGCA
Organism: Leptobacterium meishanense; assembly: GCF_037645805.1. NCBI lineage: Bacteria > Pseudomonadati > Bacteroidota > Flavobacteriia > Flavobacteriales > Flavobacteriaceae > Leptobacterium > Leptobacterium meishanense. The sequence goes on along the minus strand of NZ_JBBEXE010000009.1, from coordinate 13,978 downwards.
AGTGTCAGAAACATCTATATCGCTTTCTTCTCCTATGATCGCACATTTATCTAATTGCTCTTTCAATTCTTTAATAGGTAGTTCAAAGTCTAAATATTCCATTAGTTTTTTTCTTTAGGTCAGCATGCAAAGATAAAACTTTATACGGTACTGCTTAAATGATTTTTTCCTTTCCTTCTTTTATAATTCTTGATAATTCCATTTGCTATAACTGTCATCAATATGACAATGGCTCCTATATAAAAACCCTTACTCATGCTTTCTGAGTCTCCCAATATAAAGTAGGCTAATAAAATTCCATATACAGGTTCAAGATTAATAGTGAGCATTACAGTATATGGACTTACATAGCGCATCACTTTTACAGATATAATAAACGCATAGGCTGTACATATAGAAGATAAAATCAACAGATATATCCAGTCCATTGTTTGTAAATAAAAAAAAACTTTACTGAAATTGCCAGAAAATACCAGATAAATGCTAATAAAGAAAACCCCCGACACTAATTCATAAAATGTAATTACTGATGGTTTATATAAATGAACAAATTTTCCGTTCAATAGCGCAAAAACAGCTGATAAAAAAGCAGATATTAATGCAAGTACAATTCCTTCTGTATAGCTAGCTTCTACCTTGAAAATAATAAATAATCCAACAATGACAATCAGTCCAAAAATAAGTTCATACCATAACATTTTTCGTTTGTACCATATTGGTTCCATGATAGCTGCAAAAAAGGTGCCTGTTGACATCATCGCTAAAGTAACAGATACATTAGCTACTTTAATTGCCCCAAAAAAAGTTATCCAATGTAACGCAATAATAATTCCCCCAAAAATAAATCCAAAAAAGGTTTTTTTGGGCACTACTAAAGGTATCTTTTTAATACAAATAAAAACAAAAATGAAAGGCAATGAGAGCAGTATTCTATACCATACCAACGCAATAGCATTAATACTTATTAATGCACCAAGTACTGCAGTAAAGCCCCATATAAAGACTATGAGGTGTAAGCTAAGGTAGTTTTTAAGCTTATCGTTTAGCATTTTTCAATAAATAAAGTGCTAAAACGCCAAAAATAATATTTGGAAATGCCACGGCCCAAAATGGCGAAAACCCGGATCGTTCTGCCATAGTGCCAAATATCCTATCAAAGAAAATATATACAAATGCAATAAAAATACCCAACGCAAGGTTTACTCCCATCCCTCCTCTTCTTTTCATAGCAGATACTGCTACTGCAATAACCGTTAATATAAATGCTGAAACAGGCAACGCCCATCTCCTATATTTGACTAATAAGTATGTGTTAATATTGGATGATCCCTTTCTTTGTTCTTTTTTGATAAATTTATTCAATTCGAATAAGTTTTTAGTTTCTGCTATATAAGAAACAGGGGTCAAATCGTCCAAATTAAAACTGAATAACGTATCCTTCCTTCTTTCGGTAATAAGGCTATCTTTTCCCTCACCAATGACCCTCTTTAAATAAGAAGACAGTCGGTAAACGCTATCTTTTTCCACCCATCGTATATTCCGTGCCGTTATCTTATATTCAAGTTTATTGTCTTCAAAGTGCTCTAATGTAAAATTATAGCCAATTTTATTATTAGGTTCAAAACTACTTACATAAATATAATCGTTGTCATTAAGTTGATTGAAAAGATTGGTAGTTTCCCTGTCTTGCTTCCCTTTCTTCAAATACTTGTACCTAAATTCATTATATCCTTTACTGGCACTAGGAACAATAAACATTCCCATTAAAAATGTGAGAATTGCCACAATGGACGCCCCTATAAAATAAGGTCTTAGAAATCGGGTATAAGAAACCCCGGAGCTTAATATTGCTATAATCTCTGTATTATTAGCAAGCTTCGACGTAAACCATATAACCGATAAGAATAAAAAAATAGGGAATAAGAAATTGGCAAAATGAATAGTGAAATCAAGATAATAGCCCAAAATCTCATTAAACGGAGCTTCCCGCTCTATCATTTTATCAACCTTTTCGGAAATGTCGATCATAATCCCGATAGGGATAAATAAGAGCAACATCACAAAAAACGTGAATAAATAGCGTTTCAAGATGTATTTATCTACAATTTTCATCTCATAAACGATTGTCCATTTGAGCAACCATCTGATTTTTCCAGTCCAAAAAATCTCCCGCTAAGATATGTTTTCTGGCTTCACGAACCAACCATAAATAAAACCCGAGATTATGAATAGTCGCTATCTGCTTTCCCAGTAGTTCATTTACCGAAAATAAATGCCGTAAATATGCTTTAGAGTATTGTGTATCAACAAACGTAATAGCTGATTCATCTATCGGGGAAAAATCGTCTTCCCATTTTTTATTTTTAATGTTAATAGTCCCACGTGCTGTAAATAACATTCCATTTCGGGCATTTCGGGTGGGCATCACACAATCAAACATATCAACTCCCAAAGAAATGCATTCCAAAATATTAATAGGTGTTCCTACACCCATTAAATAACGGGGCTTGTCTTCCGGTAAAACAGAACATACTGCATCAGTCATTGCATACATCTCCTCGGCAGGTTCCCCAACAGAAAGACCACCTATTGCATTTCCTTCTGCTTCTTTAGCTGCTACATACGCTGCTGATTGCATTCTTAAGTCTTTATAAACCGATCCTTGTACAATAGGGAATAACGATTGTTCATAATTGTATTTTGGAAGTGTTTTTTCAAAATGGTTAATGCACCTATCAAGCCATCGATGTGTCATCTCCATCGAACGTTTCGCATATTCATAATCACAAGGATAAGGCGTACACTCATCAAAAGCCATAATAATATCGGCTCCAATACTCCGTTGGATTTCCATCACATTTTCAGGAGTAAATATGTGATAAGAACCATCTATATGTGATTTGAACTTTACACCCTCTTCTTTAATTTTTCTATTGGCTGAAAGGGAATATACTTGATATCCTCCACTATCTGTCAATATATTTCGGTCCCATCCAATAAATTTATGTAACCCCCCAGCTTTTTCTAAAATATCTATTTGTGGGCGCAAGTATAAATGGTAGGTGTTTCCCAAAATAATATCCGGGTCAATATCTTCCTTTAATTCTCGTTGATGAACCCCTTTTACTGAACCTACAGTACCTACAGGCATAAAAATAGGCGTCTCTATTTTTCCATGATGTGTAGTAATTACCCCTGCACGGGCTTTTGTCTGTATATCTTTCTTTTTTAGTTCAAATTTCATAAAAACAAACGTCAGTCGGCAAAGATACTCAACAGTAGAGCAAACCCCTCTAAATAAAACTCTAAAAATTATTCATTTATTAACTGTATTTCGTTAAAAAGTCCCCTTAAAATAACTTTGCAACCCTTCAATAAAGGTTTACTTTTGGCAAATCATCTATATAATTATTCTAATGGCTACAACAAAACAGCTAAATGATTTAGTAATTCAAGTCCGAAGAGACATTCTTCGTATGGTACATAAAGTAAACTCTGGTCACCCGGGAGGGTCTTTAGGTTGTACGGAGTTTTTCGTTGCAATGTATAACGAAATTATGGACATAAAGGATACTTTTGATATGGACGGTATTGGAGAGGATCTTTTTTTCTTATCTAATGGACATATTTCTCCGGTTTATTATAGTGTCCTTGCAAGGCGGGGCTTTTTTCCGGTTAAAGAGTTAAATACATTCCGGCACATCAACTCACGATTACAAGGACATCCAACCACTCATGAGGGGTTACCTGGTATCCGGATTGCCTCAGGTTCTTTAGGGCAAGGGATGTCTGTAGCTATTGGAGCTGCTCTCGCTAAGAAATTAAATAATGACAATCATCTTGTTTATAGCTTACATGGTGATGGCGAGTTACAAGAAGGGCAAAATTGGGAGGCTATGATGTTTGCCTCTGGGAAAAGGGTCGACAATTTCATAGCGACTATTGATTATAATGGAAAACAAATAGATGGTGCTACAGACGATGTGATGCCTTTAGGAAACCTGAAAGCAAAATTTGAAGCTTTTGATTGGGACGTCATGGAGATCAAAAAAGGAAATAATATTGATGCCATCATAACAGGAATGAAAGAAGCAAAAACACGAACTGGGAAAGGAAAACCTGTATGTGTGCTTCTTTATACAGAGATGGGCAATGGAGTAGATTATATGATGCATACCCATGCATGGCATGGGAAAGCCCCAAATGACGAATTACTGGAAAAAGCACTGGAACAAAACCCGGAAACTCTAGGAGATTATTAAAGACACCTTGAATTTTAACACTAACACACATGAAAAAATATACCTATACTGAAAAAAAAGATACACGTAGTGGCTTTGGAGCAGGGCTTACTGAACTTGGAAGAACCAATCCAAATGTTGTGGCTCTTTGTGCGGATTTAATAGGCTCTCTAAAAATGGATACGTTTCTAAAAGAAAATCCTGATCGTTTTTTTCAAGTAGGTATCGCTGAGGCTAACATGATGGGAATCGCTGCCGGGTTAACCATAGGAGGAAAAATTCCGTTCACAGGTACTTTCGCTAATTTTTCTACCGGACGGGTCTATGACCAAATAAGGCAATCTATTGCTTATTCACATAAAAATGTTAAAATATGTGCCTCACATGCAGGTCTTACATTAGGAGAAGATGGTGCTACACACCAGATATTAGAAGATATCGGGCTTATGAAGATGCTCCCCGGCATGATAGTTATCAATCCTTGTGATTACAACCAAACAAAGGCAGCGACTATTGCCATAGCTGCACATCACGGACCTGTTTACCTGCGGTTTGGCAGACCTGCCGTTCCTGTTTTTACCCCTGAAAATCAAAAATTTGAAATTGGAAAAGCTATTTTATTAAATGAAGGAACAGATGTAACTATTATTGCTACAGGTCATTTAGTATGGGAAGCGATTGTTGCCGGAGAAGAACTTGAAAAAGAAGGTATTTCAGCAGAAATTATTAACATTCATACTATAAAACCTCTAGATAAAGAAGCAATATTGAAGTCTGTTGCAAAGACAAAATGCATCGTGACTTGTGAAGAACACAACTATTTAGGAGGTCTGGGAGAGAGTGTTGCTAGAGTATTAGTAGAGAACGATCCTGTTCCTCAAGAATTTATTGCCACGCAAGATACCTTTGGAGAAAGCGGCACACCTGCACAACTCATGGAAAAGTACGGGTTAAACAGTCATGTTATTATAAAAGCTGTACATAAAGCCATCAAAAGAAAATAATTATTCTTAACAAACGTTTTAAAGGCACAATCTAAATATATGTTAACCATGATAAAAAAACAATTATTTGTTTTATTCCTCTTAATAGGGTCTATCGCATTATCTCAAACGCAAAGAAGTAATAATTCTTTCGGAATAAAAGCAGGTTTAAATTATAGTTCTAATGGAAACTTAACTGTCCAAGATATTACAAATGCTGGACAAGATATTATTGAAGGTTCAGAATCCAAAACAGGTTATCATGTAGGTTTTTATGGAAAAATAAAGCTTTTGAGTTTTTATTTAAGACCCGAGTTGGTTTATACTAAAACAAAAAGCCAGTATGATAATATAAATTATGATGTTCAAAAAATAGATCTTCCTATTTTGGTAGGATATAAAATTATTGGCCCTTTAAGTGTATTTGCAGGGCCTTCCTTCCAATATATTCTTGATAACGATTTAGATATTGATGACATTGATTTAAGTGATGTTGAGAGTGATATATCATTAGGTCTTAACATAGGAGCTTTAGTAGAAATAGGGAACTTAGGGTTAGATGTTCGATATGAGAGGGGATTCTCAGATAATGAAGCCGCATTTATAAGCCAAAATATTAATAACAACTTGGCAGGTAGAGTAGATTCCAGACCTTCCCAAATTATATTTAGTGTTTCTTTAAAATTATAACTAATTTTAAAAAGCCTCAATAGAAAAAAGAGGCTTTTTAAATTATTCATTATCAAGATAATCGGGTATGCCGTCACTATCGGAGTCGTCCGGTATACCGTCATTATTTTCATCATATTCATTAATAGTTAACGTTCCATCTCCATCGTCATCCGTATCTAAATAATTAGGAACTCCATCTCCATCGGTATCATCATTTGTGGGGTTTCCATCTCCATCTATATCTTCATCTATAGATAGAATACCATCACGATCATGATCTGAGTCATTCATTGCAAGAAGCTGAATATTGAATATCAGAGGTGCGTATAAAGGGATTATAAAAGTAGGTGGACGTGCAAAATAACCCAGTCCCGAGGGCATTATAACCATCCCAACTCCAAAACCTTCAACATCTATCGTTCCATCGGGATTGCTTATTGGTATTCCTCCCGCCTTAAATTCTGAAACACCCTCTGCAAAACCTCGTATACTCGCTAGTAAATCAAACCATATGGGAATATTTGAGCTATCAAAACGGGTTTTGTCTAATAATAATCCTTCATACCTTACAAAGGTAGAATCTGCTACCGTAGGTTGCCCCCCTATTCCTTCTCGTGCATTTAAGTAATAAAGTTTGTGTGGAACATCATTGTCATTTATATCTTTTAATACAATTGTTTTAGAAACCACATGATCAATTAATGGAATTTTATCTTCATTATTTCCTGCTATGGTATCAATAACAATTTTAAAATCAAAATTAGCAGGAGGATTTTGAAATGCCTCATAATTATAAAAATGAGTTTGTAAAAATGCTATTATTTCTTCATCATTTTCTATAGCTACCTCTGCTAAATCCCGAACTTCCGGTTCCTCATTAGAGTCATCATCTTTTTTACAGGAAAAAATAAAAACCATTAACGTAAACAACAATAAAAAACCTGCTTTACTTACTTTCATCACTTAGTATATATTAATGCGCACAAGATACAATTTTCTCTTATTTTTGCTTAAAACATTAACGAACATTTTTGATAGATCACATGCGGATTGATAAGTTTTTATGGTGTACACGTTACTTTAAGACAAGAAATATGGCTGCAGAAGCTTGTAAAAAAGGACATGTGCGAATAAATGACCAAATAATTAAGCCTTCTCGAGAAGTATTTCCTTCTGACAATATAGTATTAAGAAAAAACCAAATTAACTATCAACTTACTGTGATAGCAATTCCTGAAAATAGAGTGAGTGCTAAATTGGTTGATTTATATCGGGTTGATACTACTCCAAAGGATGTTTTTGGGCACGTAGAACAATTGCGGTATGCCAAAAAATATTACCGTAAAAAAGGGGAAGGCAGGCCTACAAAAAAAGATCGAAGAGATATCGATGATTACACCGGAAATATACAATCATTAAATGAAACTGAATAAGGAGTATTGGGAGAATCGTTATCAAAATAAGTCGACAAAATGGGATATTGGCTACGTGAGCACTCCTATAAAAGAATACCTAGATCAAATCCACAATAAAAACACCAAAATTCTCTTACCAGGAGGAGGCAATGGTTATGAGGCTGTATATGCATTCAACAGTGGTTTTAAAAATACTTTTCTTTTAGATATAGCTAAACATCCATTAGAAAATTTTAAAAATCAAAACCCTTCGTTTCCTGATACACAAATTATAAAGGATGATTTTTTTAACCACCAAGAAAAATATGATCTTATCATAGAACAGACATTTTTCTGTGCATTATTACCGGAACAAAGAAGTGCTTATGCAAAAAAAGCAGCAACGTTGCTAAATGAAAAAGGAATAATTGCCGGTGTTTTGTTCAATTTTCCATTAACAGAAAAAGGGCCTCCTTTCGGAGGGAGCATAGATGAATATAAGTCATGCTTCAGTCCCTATTTTAATATTCATAAGCTAGAAACTTGTTATAATTCAATCAAACCCCGTGAAGATAATGAACTCTTTTTTATCTTTGAAAAAAAGTAATATGACTGTTACAAAAAATCAGATTCTTGCACATGATGAAATTGCCCACAAAATAAAACGCATCGCCTATCAAATCTATGAAACTTTTGTGGATGATAATGAGATCGTCTTGGCAGGGATTGCTCCCGGAGGAATCTTCTTAACTTCCAAAATTAGAGAAGTCCTTGAAAAGATTAGCCCTTTAAAAGTTATAGTATGCGAAGTGAAAATTGATAAAGAAAACCCGCTCTCTTCCATTACAACATCCATACCCGAAGAAATGTATTCCCACAAGTCTGTAGTCGTAATAGATGATGTGTTAAACTCGGGATCCACTCTGATATATACTGTCAAGCATTTTTTAAATGTCCCCCTCAAAAAATTCAAAACTGCTGTTTTGGTTGATCGAAACCATAAACGATTCCCTGTAAAAGCTGATTTTAAGGGTATTTCATTATCTACTTCACTTCAAGAAAAAGTCATAGTTACATTTGGCAAGAATAATAAAGATGCTGTTTACTTACAATAGCCTTCGTATGGCTTCAACAACTTTTTTAGTTGATACGTCATCAACATTTATAATATGATGCGCCTGAAGATAGAAAAACCCTCTCTCAAACAAATGTTTCGTTATAAACTCAGCAAGTTCATTAGTTTTTATGTTTTTAATTAATGGCCGCTCTTCTTTCTCATGTGTCAACCTATTTACAAGCGTATCTACAGATGCCTTAAGGTAAAACACATTCTTTGTTTTGTCTAAAATCATTTCCATATTCTTTCCATAGCATGGTGTTCCTCCTCCAACAGACAATATTACATTGGCTTCTGAAGCTAATATTTTTTTCAAGGCACCGTACTCTTGCTTTCTAAAATAAATTTCTCCTTTTTCTTTAAATAATTGACTAATAGACATCCCTTCATTTGATGTAATGTAATCATCCAAATCAATAAAAGGAAGTTGGAATTTTTCTGAAAGTAGCTTGCCAATGACTGTTTTTCCACTACCCATATACCCGATTAATACTATCATAAAATCAATTTATTTCGTCAAGATTCAAAAAACAAATTTATGCTAAAATACCCTTGAAAAATAAATTAATGATGTTATATTTGCACCCGCATTAAGCAATCATAGTTATGTCAGACCTGGTAGCTCAGTTGGTAGAGCATCTCCCTTTTAAGGAGAGGGTCCTGGGTTCGAGCCCCAGCCAGGTCACTTCTTTTAATAAATCCTAAAATATATCAGATTTATTATTGAGTTGTTTGGCTAAAACTTTATAGTCTAATTAGTGATTTTTAAGACCTGGTAGCTCAGTTGGTAGAGCATCTCCCTTTTAAGGAGAGGGTCCTGGGTTCGAGCCCCAGCCAGGTCACATTAATCTTTCTGCATTGGCCCACGTGGTGAAATTGGTAGACACGCCATCTTGAGGGGGTGGTGTTCGAAAGGACGTGCTGGTTCGAATCCAGTCGTGGGCACAAAATTCCTTATTATCCTAATAAAAGCTTTGTAAACCGGAAAAGAAATGATATAATCATTTCGAAAGAAGCTCGTCTATTTGCTTTCGTACTTTACTACTATTCCAATCTGCGGGCCCTTTCTTATCAATCACAATCTTTCCTTCTTTGTCTATCAGATAGGTAGCAGGGATGCTTCTGGAGCGCAACTTTCTTGGGATTTTTGTTACAGGTTGGTATACTGGAAAATTGTATTGTCTTTTTGTTAAAAAAGGTTCCACTTTCTCTACATCTTCAAAAGTAACAAATAAAAAAACTACCTCTTCCTGGTAATCATCATATAATGATTGTAAACTTGGCATTTCCGCTATGCATGGTGGACACCATGTAGCCCAAAAGTTTATTAATACAACTTTCCCTTCAACTTTAGAAAAATCTAGTAACTCCTTCTCATTTTGAATATTTCTCAATTTCCATTCATATGTTTTTAATTCTCTTCTTTTTTCTTCTTTGATAACTGAAGGGCTAAATGCAATTGCTTTGTTTACCCATATCTTAATAGTAGTTCCTATCGGAGTAAACATAAAAACTCCAATAAAAACTAACAATGCCAAATTTGAAACTTGATTTTTCGTAATCTTCATATTTTATTGTGATACCTTACATTAGTCGAACATATAACTCATTTCTAACATAACGAATGGCACTATTCTATTAAGTTGTCTAATAATTCTTTTACAGTATTACTGTTCCAATTGGCTATTCCTTTCTTTTCTACAGCAATATCTCCTTCTTTATCAAGGATATACGTAGATGGGATTTTTTCTGCATTAAAAGGCATTTTCTCTCCTATGATAAGATAAGTGACCGGGAATGTATACTTTTTTTCTTTCATAAAGGTTTCTACAGGCTCTTTTTCTTCATTGGTAATAATATAAAAGTCAACTTGTTCTTTGTAGTTATCATATAGCTTTTGAATACTATGCAACTCTGCAATTGACGGGATTTGCCATGAAGCCCAAAAATGCACAAATATTACATTCCCTTTGGAAACCTCAAAGTTGAAAAAATTCCAATCATCATCTTTCAGTTTCCAATCAAAATCGGAGATAGGTTTTCGTTGAACCTCTTCAATCACATAAGGGCTAGATGCAAATATTCTATTTAAAAGTATTTTACTTTGATCTCCTAAAGGTGTAACAAAAAATGCCAGTATGATTAAGATGACTAATAGGTTATATATCGATTTCCTGGTAATTTTCATTTAAAGTGATATTGGGTTGGCCAAAGCTACTAATTAATCTAGTTTTATCATATCAATATATTTTATAACTGGTAAAATAAAAAGCTCTTGGAAATCAAGAGCTTTTCAATATATCTGATTTTTGCCTAGCCGTTATTTTGTGCCTTAATAAGGTTTAATGCTGAGCCGGCCTTATACCACCTTATCTGCGTTGTATTATAAGAATGGTTTGCTTTTATCATGTCTTTTGAACCATCACTATGTACCAATTCTATAGTCAATTGTTTCTCCGGGGCAAATTCTGCCAAATCAACAAAATTGAAGGTGTCGTCTTCTTGAATAAGGTCATAATCTTTTTCATTAGCAAAAGTGATGCCAAGCATCCCCTGCTTTTTCAAGTTAGTTTCGTGAATACGTGCAAACGATTTTACCAATACTACTTTCACTCCTAAGTGCCTTGGTTCCATAGCCGCATGCTCTCTGGAAGAACCTTCTCCATAATTGTGGTCACCAACTACAACTGTCGGCACCCCTGCTGATTTATATACGCGTTGCGTATCAGGAACACCGCCGTATTCTCCTGTAAGTTGGTTTTTAATAAAATTGGTCTTCATATTAAACGCATTCACAGCACCTATCAAACAATTGTTAGAAATATTATCTAAATGCCCCCTGAAACGTAACCATGGTCCTGCCATGGAAATATGATCAGTTGTACATTTTCCATGAGCCTTAATAAGCAGTCTTGCCCCCATAATATTTTTGCCGTCCCACGGTTCAAAGGGTTCTAATAATTGTAACCGTTCTGAGTCGGGCTTAACAACAACTTCTACATCACTTCCATCTTCTTTAGGTCCTATATATCCTGCATCTTCTACAGCAAAACCTTCAGGTGGTAATTCATAACCTCTAGGTTCATCCAATTTTACTTCTTCTCCCTCTTCATTAATAAGGGTATCAGTAATCGGGTTAAAATCCAGTCTTCCCGAAATTGCTATAGCTGTTACTAATTCCGGAGAACCTACAAAAGCCATTGTATTCGGGTTTCCATCTGCACGTTTTGCAAAGTTTCTGTTAAAGGAATGTACAATCGTATTACGTTCTTGTTTTTCAGCTCCTTCTCTATCCCACATACCTATACATGGGCCACATGCGTTTGCAAAAACAGTAGCTCCAATTTTATTAAAGGTTTCAATAAAACCATCACGTTCAATCGTATATCGGACTTGTTCTGAACCTGGAGTGATTGTAAAGTTTGATTTTGTCTTCAGTTTTTTATCAGCAACCTGTTTGGCCAATGAAGCAGCTCTTGAAATATCTTCGTATGATGAATTGGTACACGAACCTATCAAACCATATTCTACATTTAAAGGCCAATCATTCTTCTTCGCAGCTTCTTTCATTTCAGATATTGGTGTTGCCAAATCAGGTGTAAATGGCCCATTCAAATGTGGTTCTAATTCTGATAAATTAATCTCTATTAATTGATCGAAGTACTGTTCAGGATTTTCATATACCTCAGGGTCTGCCGTCAAATACTCTTTTATTTCATTGGCTGCATCAGCTACATCAGCCCTATCTGTTGAGCGAAGATACCGTTCCATAGACTCATCATATCCAAATGTAGAGGTGGTCGCACCTACTTCTGCTCCCATATTACATATAGTTCCTTTTCCGGTACATGACATCGATTTAGCGCCTTCTCCAAAATATTCAATGATGGCTCCGGTTCCTCCCTTAACAGTTAAGATACCTGCTACCTTGAGTATAACATCTTTAGGTGCTGTCCAACCTGAAAGCTTTCCTGTAAGCTTTACACCTATCAGTTTCGGAAATTTCAACTCCCACGGCATCCCAGCCATTACATCAACAGCATCTGCACCTCCAACACCCACGGCTACCATTCCTAACCCTCCTGCATTTACTGTATGGGAATCGGTACCTATCATCATACCTCCCGGAAAAGCATAGTTTTCAAGCACTACTTGGTGAATAATTCCGGCTCCCGGTTTCCAAAAACCTATTCCATATTTATTGGATACTGACTCTAGAAAGTCAAATACTTCGTTGCTGTTTTGATTGGCTCTTTTAAGATCTACCTCAGCTCCTACTTTTGCTTGTATAAGGTGGTCACAGTGTACCGTAGTTGGTACAGCTACTTTTGGTTTTCCTGCATGCATAAATTGAAGTAGGGCCATTTGTGCTGTTGCATCCTGACAAGCAATTCTGTCCGGAGCAAATTCTACATAATCTTTTCCCCTGATATATGGTTTCGAGGGCATCTCATCCCAAAGATGGGCATATAATATTTTTTCCGATAATGTTAATGGTTTATCAACTAATTTTCTTGCTTTATCTACTTTTTTAGGAAATTGGCTGTAAACTTTTTTGATCATTTCGATGTCAAAGGCCATAAAAATCTGTTTTTAGTTTGAAAGCATTGCAAAATTATAAAAATAGCACGACAGTTTAAAGTTTTTAAAAGAACAAATCTTTTTATAAAAATAATTCAATGAAATATTATTTTTAACACTCAAAAATAGGATATTCTTAATTTATACTGCTTTTTTTGTTAATCTGGTAAAAAGAATGATTTATATAAACTATTCCTAGCTTACAGTAGCGTTTATAGAAGTTTTTGGATAATTGTATCTATCGTGATGCCTTCCGCCTCTGCTTTGTAATTTTTAATAACACGATGCCTTAATATACCGGGAGCAATCGCCTTTACATCTTCTATGTCAGGTGAATATTTCCCATGAATTGCAGCATGGGCTTTTGCTCCTAATATGAGGTTCTGTGAAGCTCTAGGGCCTGCTCCCCAGTCTACATATTGATTCACTAGCTCCGTAGCTAAAGAACCTTTTGGCCTTGTTTTACCCACCAGTGAAACTGCATATTCAATGACATTATCAGCTACCGGGATTCTCTTTATGAGTTGCTGAATGGCAATGATTTCCTGTGCATTAAATAATGGTTTTATGGAAGCTTCACTATCAGAAGTTGTTGTTTTAACTACCTCTATTTCTTCTTCGTATGAAGGGTAATTTAATTCTATCGCAAACATAAAACGGTCCAGTTGAGCTTCAGGAAGTGGATAGGTGCCTTCTTGCTCTATAGGGTTTTGAGTAGCCAATACAAAATAAGGCAAATCAAGTTCGTAATGATGTCCCGCAATGGTAACGGCACGCTCTTGCATAGCTTCCAGAAGTGCTGATTGGGTTTTGGGCGGCGTCCTGTTTATTTCATCTGCTAGAATAATATTGGCAAAGACAGGACCTTTTATAAACTTAAATTCACGGTTTTGATCTAATATCTCACTTCCTAAAATATCACTTGGCATCAAATCCGGGGTGAACTGAATACGTTTAAATACAAGCCCTAATGCTTTTGCTATAGTATTC